>DAIDKZ010000072.1 GCA_027449745.1 Acetobacteraceae bacterium
GTCGCCGCCGAGCCGGCGCGGGTGGTGGATACCACCGGGGCCGGCGACGCCTACGCCGCCGGCTTCCTCGCCGGCCTGACGGCCGGACGCGACCTGCCAACCTGCGGCCGCCTCGGCAGCATCGCGGCCGCCGAGGTGATCAGCCATTATGGCGCTCGGCCGCAGTCGGATTTGCGCGATCTACTCCAAGCCACCTGACGGGCGGCGGACGGCAGCCGGGGGGAAGCGATGAGCGAGGAGACACGGCAGGCGCGGGAACGCGAGTTCCATCGCGATTTTGCGCGCCAGAATGCGGCGAAGATCGAGGAGCCGGTCGACGACGACGTCGTCCGCGCGCCGGTCCGCCGGCCGTGGAACGCCTATTGGTGCGCCTACGACGCGTTGCGCGCGCTCGGCCTTGCCGGCAAGCGCGTGCTGGTCCCCGGCTGCGGTTTCGGCGAAGACGCGATCCGACTCTGCTGGCTCGGCGCCGAAGTGGACGCCTTCGACCTCTCGGAGGATCTGCTGGAGATTGCGCGAGCCCGCGCGGCACGGGCCGGACTGGCCAATGTCCGGTTCGCCGCCATGCCGGCCGAGGCGTTGACCTATCCGGACGGCCATTTCGACGTCATTTTTTTCAATGACATCCTCCACCATGTCGACATCCCCCGCGCTCTCGCCGAGGCCGGCCGCGTGCTGAAACCAGGGGGCGTGCTGGTCGTCAATGAGCTCTACACGCATTCCTGGCTGCAGCGGCTTCGCGAGAGCCGCCTCGTGGCGCGCGTCGCCCATCCCAGGCTGACACGCTTTATCTACGGCACCGACAAGCCCTATATCACCGAGGACGAGCGCAAGGTGAATGAGGCCGAGCTCGACCGGATCGCCGCGCAGGCGCCGGGCGGGACGCGGACCGCGTTCTTCCTGCTGTTCGGCGGACGGCTCTTTCCCGCCTGGTGGCCGCGCGCGGGCGCGCTCGATCACGCGTTGCTCAGCCGCCTCGGCCCGCTGCGGCGGCTCCTGGCCGGACGGTTCGTGCTGGTCGGCCGCGTCGGCCTCTGATCCCCGCCGCCGCGTTTTCGGCTCGCAAATCGGGCCGGAATGTCCTATGTGTGCGCCGCACAAAGCGTGAGTGTGGCTTCTCCGAACGGCGCGTGGCAGGGCAACGCGCCGACGTTCGTCGTGTTCATCACATCCGGGTCCCCATGGACATTCGCAACATCGCCATCATCGCCCATGTCGACCACGGCAAGACCACGCTGGTCGATCAGCTCCTCCGCCAGTCGGGTGCCTTCCGTGCCCACCAGGCGGTGGCCGAGCGCGCGCTCGACCGCAACGATCTCGAGCGCGAGCGCGGCATCACCATCCTTGCCAAATGCGCCTCCGTGGTCTGGCGCGACATCCGCATCAACATCGTCGATACCCCCGGCCATGCCGATTTCGGCGGCGAGGTCGAGCGCATCCTGAACATGGTCGATGGCGCGCTGGTGCTGGTGGACGCCGCCGAGGGCGTGCTGCCGCAGACCAAGTTCGTCGTCGGCAAGGCGCTGGCGCGCGGGCTCAAGCCGATCGTCGTCATCAACAAGGTGGACCGCTCGGACGCGCGTTCCGACGAGGTGGCGACCGAGGTGTTCGATCTCTTCGCCGCGCTCGGCGCCGACGACAGCCAGCTCGATTTCCCGCTGCTGTACGCCTCCGGCCGGCAGGGCTGGGCGGATCTGGCGCTGGATGGGCCGCGCCAGGATCTTTCGGCGCTGTTCGAGCTCGTGCTCTCGCACGTGAAGGCCCCGGCGCTCGATGCCGAGGCACCGTTCGCGATGGTGGCGAGCATTCTCGAATACGATAATTTCCTTGGCCGTGTGCTGACCGGACGGGTTGAGCAGGGCCGGGCGCGGCTGAACATGCCGGTGAAGGTGCTGCGCGGCGATGGCTCCACGGTGGAGACCTCGCGGCTGACCAAGCTGCTCGCCTTCCGCGGCCTCGAGCGCGTCGCGGTGGAGGAGGCCGAGGCCGGCGACATCATCGCCGTGGCCGGCCTCGCCGAAGCCACCGTTCCCGACACGGTCGGCGCGCCCGAACTGGCCGGACCGCTGCCGGCGATCCCGGTCGATCCGCCGACGCTGGCGATGACCTTCCGCGTCAATGACGGCCCGCTTGCGGGGCGCGACGGCAAGAAAGTGACGTCGCGCCAGATCCGGGACCGGCTGCTGCGCGAGGCGGAGGGCAACGTCGCCATCCGCATCGCCGAGAGCAGCGAAATGGACGCGTTCGAGGTCGCCGGCCGGGGCGAACTGCAGCTCGGCGTGCTGATCGAGACCATGCGCCGGGAAGGCTTCGAGCTCGCCATCGGCCGCCCGCGCGTGTTGACGCAGATCAATCCGGAGACCGGCGCGCGCGAGGAGCCGATGGAGGAGGTGCTCGTCGACGTCGACGAGCCGTATGCCGGCGTCGTCGTCGAGAAGCTCAGCCGGCGCAAAGCTGAATTGCGTGACATGCGGCCCTCCGGCGGCGGCAAGGTGCGGCTCGCCTTCCTGATGCCGAGTCGTGGCCTGATCGGCTATCACGGCGAGTTCCTCACCGACACGCGCGGTTCGGGGGTGATGAACCGGCTGTTCGCCGGGTACGGGCCGTGGAAAGGGCCGATCGAAGGGCGGCGCAACGGCGTGCTGATCTCGAACGCGGACGGCGAATCGGTACACTACGCTCTGTTCTACTTGCAGGAGCGCGGCGTGCTGTTCATCGATCCAGGTGAGCGCGTCTATGTCGGCATGATCATTGGCGAGCACAGCCGTGATTCGGATCTCGACGTCAACCCGATCAAGGAAAAGAAGCTGACGAATATTCGGGCCGCCGGCAAGGACGACGCGATGCTGTTGATCCCGCCGCGCCGACTCGCGCTCGAACAGGCCATCGCCTATGTCGAGGACGATGAACTGGTCGAGGTGACGCCGCGCGCCGTGCGCCTGCGCAAGCGCCATCTCGATCCGCACGCGCGCAAACGCGCCGAGCGGCAGGGCAGCGAAGCGGCGGCGTGACCGATCTGCAACGTGAACGGGCTGCCATCGTGGCTTTGCGGCGCGGGGTGTTGCGGAATAGGTAATCAATGCCCTAGAAGATGTTTTCGCAAGTTCATGACAGGCGATCCTCGCCGGCGCGTGACGCTTGTGCCTGCCCCCCGACCAGAAACTCGATGGAGATTCGCATGCGTATCACAAGCCGCTCGCTGACCCTGGCGGCCGTAGTCGCCGGACTGCTGCTCCCTGGCGGCGCGCCGGTACTCGCCGCGACCGTGGCCGCCCCGTTCCAGGTTGCCCAGGACACCACGACGCCGGCCAACCAGGTGGAGAAGCAGGAGCGTCAGCAGCAGCATAAGAAGGCGCACCACAGCAAGAAGAAGGCCAGCGCGAAGAAGGGCGCCGCGCCGGCTGCCCCGGCCGCCCCGGCCGCCGGCACCACGAAGTAGCCAGCACGACGCGCGACTGCCCGCAAGCGCCGCTTGCCGGGCAGTCGCATCTTGCCCACACCGCCGGCCACGCAAGCCGATCCAGCCTTCCGGCGCCGCCTTTGGCTGATGGCCGCGCTGGGTTTTGCCTGTGGCCTGCCGCTGCCGCTCTCCGGCTTCACGCTGCGCCAATGGATGAGCGAGTCCGGCCTCTCGCTCGGCGCGATCGGCCTCTCGGCCTCGATCGGCCTGGCCTACACTCTGAAATTTCTCTGGGCTCCGGCGCTGGACCGGGTTGCGCCGCCGGGCCGGCTGCGCCGTCTCGGCCGCCGCCGCGGCTGGCTTTCTGCGGTGCAGCCTGCGCTCGCCGCCGCCTGCGTGCTCCTGGCGCTCTCCGATCCCAGGCGCGCGCCGCTCGTCACCGTTGCCGCGGCCATGAGCGTCGCCTTCCTCTCGGCGACCCAGGACATCGTCGTCGACGCATGGCGCATCGAGGTGTTTCCGCCCTCGCTGCAGGGTGCAGCACTGGCCGCCTATGTCTGGGGCTATCGGCTGGCGCTGCTGATCTCGGGTGCGGCCGCGATCAAGCTGGCGGACACGTTGGGCTGGCATGGTGCGCTGCTGGTGATGGCCGGCCTCGCCGGTTTCGGCCTGCTCGCCACTCTGGCCGCGCCGGAGCCGCCGCCGCCAGCGCTGGGACACGGGCGGGGGGTGCTGGCCCAGCTCGGCCTGGCTGTGATCGCGCCGCTCAACGAGTTGCTGCGGCGGCCGAATGCCGCGGCGATCCTGGCCTTTGTCGCGCTGTTCAAGCTCGGCGAGGCGCTGGCCGGGATCATGCTGGCACCCTTCTATCGCGCGCTCGGCTTCGACCGCGCCGCCGTCGCGGTCGCCAACGGGCCGATCTCGCTGGCGGCGACCCTGGCCGGCATCACCCTCGGCGGTTGGCTGGTGGCGCGCCTCGGCATTCGCCGCGCGCTGGTCATCACCGGCTTCGTGCAGATGGCGGCGATGGCCATGTATCTTGTGCTGGCCTACGCCGCCGGCGAGCGCCACGTGCTGTTCCTGACCTCGATGAGCGAGGCGCTGGCCGAGGGTCTGGCGGATGCGGCATTCCTGGCGTTCCTCTCCAGCCTCTGTTCGCCGGCCTACGCCGCCAGCCAGTATGCACTGCTCTCCTCGCTCGCGGCGCTGGCGGTGCGCACCCTCGGCGGTCTGTCCGGCTTTCTCGCCGCTGCACTGGGCTGGAAACTGTTCTACGCCGTTTCGATGTTCGCCTCGCTGCCGGCGATGCTGGTCATGCTCGCCCTGATCGCCCGCGACCGCGGCGTCATTCCCGCGACAGCAGCCGGTCGTTGACGAACCGTGCCAGCGGTCCGGCGTGGAAGCGCCGGCGCAGCGCCTCTTCGTCATAGTCCCGGGCCACCCAGTCCAGGAAACCGATGCGGCCCTCGCCGGTTTCGGCGTAGAGGCGGAAGAACGCGTCCAGCACGCCCGTCGGCGAATGGCGAAGATGCAGATGGCGCAAGGAAAGTTGCCGCGCGGCCGCGTCGCTTCCGGCACCGTTGAGGAGCAGGAACAGCCCCGCCGCGAGGCCCGCGCGGTCGGCGCCGGACTTGCAGTGGATCAGCGCCGGTTCGTCCATGGTACGGAAAATCCCCGCCAGGCGCAGGATCCGGTCGCGATGCGGCGCGCCGCGGCTCTCGAACGGCGCATAGATGTGCGTGAGCCCGAGCCGCGCGGCCGCTGCCTCGGTGAGGCGGTTGCTGCCGGATTGGCGGCCGCGGTAGGGGCGCTCGCCGCGCAGATTGATCACCGTGCGGATGCCGTACCGACGCACGAGGGCGGCGAGCCGTGCCGGCGTGGGATGGTTGGAGCGGTACAGCCGGCCAGGCACGACGGCGGCGAAATTATGCCAGCCGAGGCGCAGGAATGCGTGATCGACGAGCAGGCTGTCGAGCCAGGGGCCGAGCGGCGGCGGCTTCGCGTCGCGCTCCGCGGCTCCGATCACACCTGCCGCTCGACCAGCTTCTTCTTGATCTCGGCGATGGCCTTGGCGGGGTTCAGCCCCTTCGGACAGGTCTCGGTGCAATTCATGATGGTGTGGCAGCGGTAGAGCTTGAACGGATCCTCGAGTGCATCGAGCCGCTCGCCGGTGGTTTCGTCGCGCGAGTCGGCGATCCAGCGATAGGCGGCGAGCAGCACTGCGGGGCCGAGATAGCGGTCGCCATTCCACCAGTAGCTCGGGCAGGCGGTGGAGCAGCAGAAGCAGAGGATGCACTCCCAGAGCCCGTCGAGCGCGGCGCGCTCCTCGCGGCTCTGGCGGCGCTCGGCATCCGGCGGCGGCGGCGTGTCCGATTTCAGCCACGGCTCGATGGAGCGGAGCTGCGCGTAGGGCTGCGTCAGGTCCGGCACCAGATCCTTCACCACCGGCATGTGCGGAAGCGGATTGATGGCGACGGCGTCCTTCACCTCCTCGATGGGCTTGAGGCAGGCGAGCGTGTTGGTGCCGTCGATGTTCATCGCGCAGCTGCCGCAGATGCCCTCGCGGCAGGAGCGGCGGAAGGTGAGCGTCGAATCCGTTTCGTTCTTGATCTTGATCAGCGCGTCGAGAACCATCGGCCCGCAGGTGTCGAGATCGATCTCGTAGGTATCGATATGCGGCGTCTGTCCATCATCGGGATCCCAGCGATAGACGCGGAATTCCTTGATCCGCTTGGCGCCCTGCGGGGCCTTGAAGGTCTTGCCTTTGCCGATGCGGCTGTTGGCGGGCAGTGTGAACGTGGCCATGAATTCTTCCTGATTGCTCAGAGGACCCGATGCGCGCGTGGGGGGCGTGCGGCGCTCATACGCGGCGCAGCACGCCTATGATCAGCAGCAGGATGACGGCGCCGATGGTGGCGCCGACGATCGCCCCGAGCAGGCCGCCGATGATGAAGATGCCGAGCGCGTGGAGAACGAAGCCGCCGATGAAGGCGCCGAGAATGCCGATGACGATGTCGCCGAACAGGCCGAAGCCGCGTCCCTGGACGATCAGCCCCGCAAGCCAGCCGGCGATGGCGCCGACGGCGAGGACCACGAGCAGGAACGGAAGCATGAACACGGCCATGCCCGGCGTTGGCTCAATAGACGCGCTTCTGTGGCGGGAACACGGAGACCTCGTTGGTCAGCGTGCGCATCTTCACCCCGCGATAGTCGAGCCGCACCGCGCCGTCCTCGCCGCACCAGGCCAGTGTGTGCTTCATCCAGTTGGCGTCGTCGCGGTTGGGAAAATCGTCATGCGCGTGGGCGCCGCGGCTTTCGTGGCGGGCCTCCGCGCCGGTGATGGTGGTGAGCGCATTGCCCATCAGGTTCTGCAGCTCCAGCGCCTCCATGAGGTCGGAGTTCCAGATCAGGCTGTGGTCGCTGACGGCGATGTCGTCCAGCCCCTGCCAGACCTTGGTCATTTTCGCCACGCCGTCCTTGAGGCTCGCGCTGGTGCGGAACACAGCCGCGTGGGACTGCATGGTGCGCTGCATGTCGAGCCGGAGATCGGCGACGCGGGTAGCGCCCTTGGCGTGGCGGGTGCGATCGAACCGGTCCAGCGTGGCCTCGCCGGCGCGCGGCGCGAGCGGTGCCTGGCTGGCCCCGGGGCGCACCACCTCGGCCGCGCGCAGCGCCGCGGCGCGGCCGAAGACGACGATGTCGAGCAGCGAGTTGGTGCCGAGCAGGTTGGCGCCATGCACCGAGACACAGGCGGCCTCGCCGATCGCCATGAGCCCTGGAACCACCGCGTCCGGATCCTGGGGGGTCGGGCGGAGCACCTCGCCATGGATGTTCGTCGGCACGCCGCCCATGTTGTAGTGCACGGTCGGCAGGACCGGGATCGGCGCCTTGGTGACATCGACGCCGGCGAACACTTTCGCCGTCTCCGAGATGCCGGGCAGGCGCTCATGCAGAAGGTCCGCACCGAGATGCTCGAGGTGCAGGAGGATGTGGTCCTTGTTCGGCCCGGTGCCGCGACCCTCGTTGATCTCGATGGTCATCGAGCGCGAGACGACATCGCGCGAGGCGAGGTCCTTGGCGGTGGGCGCGTAGCGCTCCATGAAGCGCTCGCCCTCGCTGTTGGTGAGGTAGCCGCCCTCGCCGCGGGCCCCTTCGGTGATGAGGCAGCCGGCGGGGAAGATGCCGGTCGGGTGGAACTGCACGAACTCCATGTCCTGCAGCGGCAGTCCGGCGCGCAGCACCATGCCGCCGCCGTCACCGGTGCAGGTGTGGGCGGAGGTGCAGGAGAGAAAGGCGCGGCCATAGCCTCCGGTGGCGAGCACGACGGTCTGGGCGCGGAAGCGATGGATCGAGCCATCCTCCAGGCCCCAGGCGATGACGCCGCGGCAGGCACCCTCGTCCATGATCAGGTCGAGGGCGAAATACTCGACGAAGAATTCCGCCTCGTGCTTGAGGCTCTGCTGGTAGAGCGTGTGCAGGATGGCGTGGCCCGTCCGGTCGGCGGCAGCGCAGGCGCGCAGCGCCGGGGTCTTGCCGAACTCCTTCATGTGGCCGCCGAACGGGCGCTGATAGATGCGCCCATCCTCGGTGCGGCTGAAGGGAACGCCGAAATGCTCGAGTTCGTGCACCGCGGGGATCGCCTCGCGGCACATATACTCGATCGCGTCCTGGTCGCCGAGCCAGTCCGACCCCTTCACGGTGTCGTACATGTGCCAGCGCCAATCGTCTTCGCCCATGTTGCCGAGCGCGGCGCCGATGCCGCCCTGGGCCGCGACGGTATGGCTGCGGGTGGGGAAGACCTTGGTGATGCAGGCCGTCTTGAGCCCGGCCGCGCCCATGCCGAGGGTCGCGCGCAGCCCGGCGCCGCCGGCGCCGACGACGACGACATCATAGGTGTGGTCGATGACGTTGTAGGCGCGGGAGGCGGGGAGGGTGATGGCGTTCATGATCCGTCCGTTGCAAGGCGGCAGTGAAGGGCAGGGCGGCTTCGCCCCGGGATCCCCTCAGAGGGCGAGGCGGAGAACCGAGATCAGCGCCGCGAGCGCCAGCAGCATGACGACGGATTTCGTCGCCAGCAGCGCCGCGAGCCGCGACGGTTCGGTATGGATGTAGTCCTCGATCACGACCTGCAAGCCGAGCTGCATGTGATAGAAGGTCGCCAGCACCAGGCAGAGCAGCAGCACCGCGTTCACGGTGTGGCCGGCCCAGTGGGCCGCTGCCGCCTGGTCGGCCCCGGCGAGCGCGATGATCGAGCCGATGAACCAGAGCGAGAGCGGCACCAGCGCCAGCGCCGTCAGCCGCTGCGCCCACCAGTGCGCCACCCCGCTCCGCGCCGCGCCGAGCCCGCGCACCCGCCCGAGCGGTGAGCGCATCGTCCGCACCGAGTCGCTGTCGTTTCCGGCCATTGCTCTCTCCTCACCAGGCGATCAGGCCGACGAGCCAGACCACCACGGTGAGCGCGCCGGTGCCAATGACCACCGCCTTGCCCGAGCGATAATACTCGCCCTTCTCGAAACCGAGGCCGGCGTCCCAGGCCAGATGGCGGATGCCGTTCAGCAGATGATAGATCAGCGCCACGGACCAGCCGAACAGCAGCAGCAGGCCGAACGGCGAGCCGACGAAGCCGGCGACGCCGTCGTAGGCTGCCGGCGAACTCGCCGCTGCCACCAGCCAGGCGACCAGCAGCAGCGTGCCGGCGGCCAGTGCGATGCCGGTGCCCCGGTGCAGGACCGACAGAACGGTTGTGATCTGCGGCCGGTAGACCTGGAGATGAGGGGAGAGCGGGCGGCGCGTCACCGTTCCGTCGCTGCGCCGCTGCACCATCAACGCTTCGCGTGCGTCCTGCATCGAGGCTCCCATCTCCGTCGCGGCCAATGCGCTGTTTGCATAGACCTCGCCCCGCGCAGGGTCAACGCGCGCGCCGGTTCCGGGCGCAGCCCTGCGGCGCGCTCGACGCGGCTACACAGGCGACAGATCCACCTTATACTGGCGGGCTGGAAGGATCGGCGACGGGGCTCAGGAGGTTTGCCATGGCATCGGCCGCGCGCGGGCAGGTGGCGCTGATCAACGCTGCCCATGGGCTGACGCACTACAGCCTGCTCATCCTGCCGACCGCAGTGCTGATGATGGTGACGCGCGGCGGCGCCTTCGGCACCGATTACGGCCGCATCGTCGCACTCTCCACCGGCATGTTCGTGCTCTACGGCCTTTTCTCCCTGCCGCAGGGCTGGCTCGCCGCGCGGCTCGGGCGCCGGACCTTGATGGCCGCCTTCTTCCTCGGCACCGGGACCTCGCTGGCCCTGACCGCGGTGGCGCCCACGCCGGCGCTGCTCGCACTCACCCTGGCCGCCGCCGGCCTGTTCGCCGCCATCTATCACCCGATCGGCACGGCGATGCTGGTCGAGGCCGCCGGGGAACGGCCGGGACGTGCGATCGGGGTCAATGGCGTCTTCGGCAATCTCGGCGTCGCGCTGGCTCCCGTCGTCACCGCATTCCTCGCCCAGGGGTTCGGCTGGCGCGCCGCCTTCGCGGTGCCCGGGCTGTTCGCCATCGCGCTCGGCCTGCTCTGGCTGCGCGTGCCCGTCGCCGATACCGCCGCCGCCCACGCCGCGCGCCCGTTTCCGCCGATCCCGCGCCATCTGGTGCGCCGCGCGGTCGTGGTGTTGCTGCTGATCGCGGCCGTCTCGGGCCTGGTCTTCAACGCCTTCACCATCCTGCTACCGAAGCTGATGCAGGAGCGGCTCGGCGACGGACTGCTGCCGCTGCTCGGTCTCTCCGCCTTCGGCGTGACGCTGTGCGGCGCGGTGACGCAGTTCTCGGTCGGGCGGCTGATCGACCGCACGACGCTGCGGCGGGTCTTTCTGCCGATGAGCGTCATGCTCGCCCCGGCGCTGTTCGGCCTCGCCTTCGCCCGCGGCTGGCTGGCGATTCTGCTCTCCGGCGTCGTTGCGGCGACGGTGTTCGGCCAGGTGACGGTGAACGAGACGATGACGGCGCGCTACATCTCGCCGGCGATGCGCACGCGGATGTATTCGGTGCGCTTCTTCGTCGGCTTCCTCGGCAGCGCCGCCGCCGCGCCGCTGGTGGGGATGCTGCACGATCGCACCGGCACGGTCGGGGCGGCGACTCTGGTGCTCGCTGCCTTCGCGGTGATCACCTTCGGCTGCGCCCTGTTCTTTCCCGACCGCCGCGAGGAGCTTGAGCCGCATCTCTGGGCAGAGTCCGCGCCGGCAGCAGCCGAATAGCCTTGGTTTTGCCTCGATAGGTCGTCATTCTCCGCCGATGCTGCGCCGCACACTCCTCGCTCTCGCACCCGCACTTCTCCTCCCTGCCATGACCGCCGGCGCGGCGCCGGCGACGGAGGCCGATAGGCCGGAGCTCGACCAGCTTGCCGCCTATCTCAACGCCGTCCACACGCTGCGCGCCCGCTTCGAGCAGACGGGCTCCGACGGCACCGTGACGACCGGCACGGTCTGGCTGGAACGCCCGGGCCGGATGCGCTTCGAGTACGATCCGCCGAGCCCGCTGCTGCTGGTCGCCAACCATGGCGAGATCGTCTTCCGCGACGCCGAACTGAAGCAGGTCAGCCGCATTCCGCTCGAGCGCACGCCGCTCTCCATTCTGCTCGGCGACACCATCACGTTTTCCGGCCGCGTGACGGTGACCGACATCCAGCGCCAGCCGAACCAGATCCAGCTCTCGGTGGTGCAGACCTACAACCAGGGCGAGGGGCTGCTGGCCATCGTCTTCACCTTGGCGCCGCTCGGGCTGCAGCAATGGACCGTGGTCGACGCGCAGCATCGCATCACCCGCGTGAGCCTCGCCAATATCGAGACCGGCGGTCGCTTCCAGGAGAGTCTGTTCAATCTTCCTTCATCCGATGGGTGAAGACTTTGCTCGTAACGGTCTGAACCGATGAAACCGCTGATCGGCATATCCTGCTGCACCAAAGCGTTCGGCCAGTTCGGCACGCCGAACCACGCTGCCTCGGACACATACGTCCGCGCCGTCGATGCGCTGGTCGGCGGCGTTCCGGTGCTGGTGCCGGCGAACGGCCGCGCCGCCGATATCGCGACCCTGGTGGCGCGGCTCGATGGGCTGATCCTCACCGGCAGCCGCTCCAACGTGCAGCCGGCGCTCTATGACGGCGCGCCGCACCCGGAGGGCACGCCCGAGGACCCGCAGCGCGACGCCGTCACCCTGCCACTGATCCGCGCCGCGCTCGAGGCGGGGCTGCCGGTGCTGGCGATCTGCCGCGGGCTGCAGGAACTGAACGTCGCCCTCGGCGGCACGCTGCATCAGCGCCTGCAGGACCTGCCCGGACGGCTCGACCATTCCACTCCGCTGCAGAAGCTCGCCCGGCTGCGCATCGCCAAGGCCCACAGCGTGCGGCTGCTGCCCGGCTCCTCGCTGCACCGGCTGCTCGGCTGCGAGGCGATCGCCGTGAATTCGCTGCACAATCAGGGCATCGACCGTCCCGGCGCCGGCCTGGTCGTGGAGGGCGAGGCGCCGGACGGCACCATCGAGGCGGTGCGCGTGCAGCGCACGCCGCGCGGCGCCCCGGCCGGATTCGCCCTCGGCGTGCAATGGCACCCCGAATATGATTTCGACACGGACGCTCATTCCCGGCGCCTGTTCACCGCCTTCGCCGACGCTGTCGCCGAGCGGCGCCAGACCCCCAGCCTCGCGGCGGACTAGAGCACGGTCCGACCTGATGGAATCATCTGGTCGGACGGTCGTGCTCTAGAAACCTATGACTCTAGAGCAACTTATCTCCGATCGGCCCGAGCCGGAACGGCTCGGTCAGATCGGAGGTTGCTCTAGCCCCGCCGGTCAGCGTCGCGCCCGGCCCCGCCCCACCGCACCCAGGCCGGGTGGGTGCCAAGCGCCAGCAGGTCCAGCACGGTGGCGCCGAGGGGTAGGGTGAGCTCGCCGGTGCCGTCGGTCCAGCGCCAGCGTCTGCCGTTGGTGCCTTCGGGCGGATAAAAGCCGGCTCCGAAGGCCGGGCTGTCGAGCGGCACCATGCGCCCCGAAGCCACGACCCCGCCGAGCCGCGCGCCGAGCCGGCGCTGGTCCGCGCTCTCCGGATCCAGTTCGGCCGGAACCCCGCTCTGCGAGCGGACGCGGATGTGCCGCGTCGCGGCGGGCAGCACGAACCGGTGCAGCCGGCCCCGCACCGCGGCGGCGCGCAGGACCCGTCCGCCCGCTTCGAGGCGGAGGTCGGCATCGCGGCAGAGCGAAAACCCCAGGGCAGCAGCCTGTGCCAGCAGGCGCTGCCGGGCCGCACGCAGCATCGGCCCGCCGGTGAAGAGCGGCGCGCAGGCGAGCTGCCAGCCGCGCCTTGGTCCGCGCGCCCCGATGCTGCGGGCGAAGGCGGCGCGGTTGCCGTCATCAAGATAGCTCTCGACCGCGAGCCCGGCCGCCAGCAGCACCGCGTGCGCCGCCAGCTCGACGTGGAAATAATTCACAAAATCTGCTTCTTCCTGAACGATGCTCGCGCCGTTCAGAAGATGTTTCACGGGCACGAGGCAGGCGCCTTCGCCGGTCTCCTCGGGCCCGAGCCAGACCGCATGGTCCGGTGAGAGGCGGATGTCGCGCTGCGGCCGGCCGGGGCCGAACGCGTGCGCGCGGACCCGAACCGGCCAGACCTGGCGCGGCCGGCGGTGTTGCCGGCAATCGACGCGGACGTGCCCGATCCAGGTCACCGCTGCCGTCGCCCCGTTCGCCAGGCGCATCACCGTGCCCGGTCGCAGGGCCTCCACCGGCATCTCGCCGGTGAGCGTCGCCAGTGGCGTGCCGGCGGCGAAGCACGGCGGATCAATCGCCGTGACATCGAGGAGAACGCCGCTCGGGGCCACCTGCAGCGCGCCCGGGGTGTAGATGATGGTGCCGTTCTCCACCGTGCCGCCGACGGCGAGCGCGGCCAGCGCCTGACCATCACCGACGCTGAGCGTGCCGCCTTGCAGGTCGAGCACGCCGCCCGCCGAACCGCCGGGCATGCCGGCACCGCCGAGCAGGGCGGGCAGGAGCGCGAGTGTGCCACCGGAGACCGCGCCCAACTCGGCGAGGGTGAAGGCGCCGGCGAGGGCGAGCGTGCCGGTCTGACCGAGCGTGATCGGACCTTCACTGCCAAAGCCGCCGGGGCCGGTCGCGATCAGGCTCAGCGCGTCGCCGGCGCCGAGCGCGATGCCGCCGCGATTGTCGATCGTCTGCGCGGCGATCGACGCGTCGGCTCCAGGCGCGAGGACGAGGGTGCCGGCGTTGACGAAATCCTGGGCGGCGATGGCGAGGCTGCCGGCGGCGACGTCGATGCGTCCGCCGGCGAGCACAACGCCGCCGGAGAGCGCCGCCGCACCGCCGCTCGCCGTGAGGGTGAGCCCGCCGCCGAGACCGAGCGTCTGGCCGGGAGCACCGGCGAGGCTGCCGCCGTTACCAAGGGTGATGGCGAGGCCGTTCAGCGTCTCGCTGTCCAGCACCGTCAGCGTCGCCGCCGCGCCGGAGATGGCGATGCTGCCGCCCTGCACCGACAGGCCGCGCTCGATGGCGAGCGCGCCGCCGAGGCCGGCGAGGTCGAGCGTGCCGGCGATGGTCATTGCGTCGAAGGTGCCGCCCTGGACGGTGAGAGCGCCCGGGCCGGCGGCGAGAGTGCCGTCGCGCAGCGCACCGGAGAGGCTGAGCCCGCCGATCGTCTGGCCCACGGCGAGGCTGCCGCCGCCGAGATCGAGCGCGCCGGCGACGTCGATCACCCCGGGCCCGCCAATGGCACCGAGTGCCGCGAGGCGTTCGCTGCCCGCGATCACCAGCGCGCCGGCGACGGCGATGCTGCCGGTGGAGGCGAAATCCCCCGCGATGGCCAGATCGCCGATGACGCCGATGCTGCCCTGGTCGCGCACGTTGCCGACGAGCACGTTCCCCGCTCCGGCAGCGACAAGATCCAGACCCGTGCCGAGAGTGAGCGTGCCGGCGGTAGCGGCGAGGGTGGCCGCACCATCCAGGTTGATGAAACCGCCATCGAGCGTGGTGTCGCCGGACGCGGTGATGACGGCGATCTCGGCCAGGACGGCGCCGAGCGGGTTGATATCGGCCCCGGCGGCGAGCGCCAGGGTGGCCCAGCTGTCGATCGTGTACGGCACGAGTCCCGGGCCGGACAGCACGGTTTCGCTACCGATGATGTCGGTCTGTCCGCCGGGCTGGGACGCGAGGGAACTGGCTGACACCGCCGCCTCGGGTACGAAAACCGCAAAAACGCATCAACGTCTCATCAAGTGAATATGCCAGACCGCCGCCCGGATTGACAGAGGCTTTCGCTCCGCCGGCCCGATGCGCGGACACATCTCGTTCACCATTGGGGGCGTATCCAGGATTTCGGCAGGGAAACAGGAGCGAGGCCGCTATGGCGGGTGGCTGGCTGGTCGGCGGGTTGGTCCGCAATGTTCTGACCCGGCGCAAGGCGCGCAGCGCGGCGGTGCCATTCGAATCCGGACCGCTGCGCATGGCGCGTGTCGCCGAGGATGAGCGTCACGGCATGGTGGCCGTGTTGCGGGATTTCGCCGGCAGTTGCGCACGCTTCACCGTGCCCTGGGCCGATCTGCCCGACACCGTGCCGATGAGCGAGCGCGACGCGGTGCTGCACAAAGTGGTGAACGAGACCAAGGCGGTGACGCCGGCGGCGATGCGCGCGGCGGTCGCGCAGGTCGCGCTCGCCGGCCTGTTCGGCCCGGAGGCCAAGGCGCAGGCGGCAGCGGAGGCGCAGAGCGATGGGCAGCGCGAGCGCGAACTGCACGCCGTGCTGATCTTCCACCTGCTGGATGCCAGCCAGACGGACGTGCGGGCGCTGGTCGAGACCCCGTCGGGGCGCCACGCCAAGACGGCGGTGAACGATGCGGCCAGCGCGCTCGGCATTCGGCGCAGCGACATTTTCGTGCGCACCGGGGAATTGGCGAAGCGCCTTCTGCCGGTCGGGTTCGCCGCTGGCACGGGCCCGCTCGCCGCGGGCTGGCTGCGCGTTGTGCATCGCGAGGTCGCCGAGCTGAACCAGCGCCTGAACACAAGGCTCGCCGATGCGGATGCCGAGCTGGTGCCCGACCTGCGGGCCGCGATGGAAGTCAGCGCCGCCACGGTGCGCGCCTCTGCGCACCTGCTCGGGCTCATCGACGGCGCCGTGCTCGGGATCGGCGCGACGGTGCGGCAATGGGAGACGGCGCAGCCCACGCTCATCCACATGATCGATAAGCTCTCCGACATTCTCGACGAATGGGGCGGTCTGATCCCGGAGGCGCAGGACGCGCTGCGCGCCCCGGCCGGCGAACTCGCGCCCCGGCTGCGCCGGCTGCGCGCACTGCTGCCCGCGCCGCCGGCGGCCGCGGGAGAGGCGGACGCCAGCGGCGCCGTCTCGACGGAACTCGGCGAGCGCCTGCACGGCATCTGGTCGAACCTGAACAAGGACGCCTGAAGAGCGACGCCCGACCCTGCGCGAACGCGGCCTCGGCGGCGGCGCGAATCATCTCCCGTTCATCATTGGCGGCATAGGGTCGGGTCGAGCTTAACGGTCGGGAGCAGGGCCACGATGGTCGGTAGCTGGCGGGTCGGGGGCATCGTCGGCAGCATGCTCCGCCGGCGCGAGCCGCGGAGCGCGGCGGTTCCCTTCGAGCACGAGGTTCTGCGCCTGGCGCGCGCGGCGGAGGATGAGCGTCACGGGCTGGTGGCGATCCTGCGCGACTTCGCCGGCAACTGCGCCCGCTACCTGGTGCCCTGGGCGGATCTGCCCAAGATGGTCCGGCTCGGCCCGGGCGACGCCGCCCTCCATGGCGCGGTTGAGGAAGCCCAGGCGGTGACGCCGGCGGCGATGATGGCGGTGGTACGGACGGTGGCGCTGTCCGGCGCGCTGGGGGCGGCGGCCAAAGCCGGCGCGCGGGCGAGCGAACAGGCAGAAGGCAAGCGCGAGCGGGATCTTCACGCCGTCCTGATTTTCCATGCCCTGAGGGCGAGCCGGGCCGATCTCGGCGGACTGCTCGCCGCGACCGCCCGCGGCGCGCCAGGGCTCGACGCGTCCCTGCGGCGCGACGCCCAGGCCGCGGTCCGCACCGCCGCCGCCGCGCTCGGGCTGCGGCGCAGCGAAATCTACGACCGTACCGCCGCGCTCAGCCACGGTGTGCTGCCGGTCGGGTTCGCCGCCACCGACGGGCCGATCGCGCGCGGCTGGTTGCGCACGCTGCAGCACGAGGTCACCGGGCTGCATCGGCACATGCGCGACCGGCTCGCCGAGATGCCCACGGATCTCGCCACCGACCTGCGGGTCGCCGCCGAGATCAGCCAGATGACGCTGGAGGCCACGGCGCCCATGTTCGGCGCCGTCGATCGGGCCGTGCTCAACATCGGTGCGACGATGCGCGACTGGGACAAGGCGCAGCCCACGCTGGCCGGCACGGTCGACACGCTGTCGAGCGTGCTCGACGAATGGGCGGGGCTGATCCCGGAGGCGCGGGCGACGCTGCGCGCGCCAATCGGCGAAATGGGCCCGCGTCTCCGCCGGCTGCGGGCCCTGCTGCCGCCGGGCGCGATCGCCGCCGGAGCGGCCGGGCT
>DAIDKZ010000073.1 GCA_027449745.1 Acetobacteraceae bacterium
GATGGCGCGCTCGGTGGAAACGGCGTCCGGCCCGTGCGCGCTCATGCACGGATGCAGCGACATTCCGCCCGGCACGAAGCCGCCCGCCTTGGCGTCGTACTCGCCCTTCACCAGCCCCATGCACTCGCTCATCACGTTGCGATGGAACCAGGGCGGGCGGAACGTGTGCTCGGCGACCATCCAGCGTGGCGGAAAAATCACGAAATCCAGCGTCGCCACTCCGGCCACCGGCGTCGGCGCGGTCAGCACGCAGAAGATCGACGGATCCGGATGGTCGAAGCTGATGGTGCCGATGGTGTTGAAGCGCGCCAGATCGTATTTGTACGGCACCGCGTTGCCATGCCAGGCGACGACATCGAACGGCGAGTGCCCGAGCGTCGTCGCCCACAGCGTGCCGAGATATTTCTGCACCAACTCGGTCGGCTCGCTGCGGTCCTCGAACCAGGCCACGGGGCTGAGGAAATCGCGTGGATTGGCGAGGCAGTTGGCGCCGATCGGCCCGAGATCCGGCAGCCGCAGCGCCGGGCCGTGATTCTCCGCGACATAGCCGCGCGCTGCATCCTCGAGCAGATCGACGCGGAACTTCATCCCGCGCGGAACGACCGCGATTTCGCCCGGCGCCACTTCCAGCCGGCCGCATTCGGTGACCAGCATCAGCCGCCCGAGCTGCGGCACGATGAGCAGCTCGCCGTCGGCATCGAAGAAGGCGCGCAACATCGAGCGATTGGCGGCGTAGGCATGCACGCTGACGCCGGCAGGCGATTCCGGCGCCGCGTTGGCGCTGATGGTCGCCAATCCCGCGAGGAAATCGGTCGGTGCCGTCGGGATCGGCAGCGGATCCCACCGCAATCGGTTCGGATCGGGCTCGGCGAGCGCGCCGGCGAGCGCACCCTGTTCGATGCGCCGGTAGCCGCCATGCAGCGCGGAGGGGCGGATGCGATAGAGCCAGCTGCGCCGTGATTCCCGCCGCGGCACGGTGAAGGCGGTGGCCGAGAACTGCTCGGCATAGAGCCCGTGCGGGACACGCTGGGGCGAATTCTGCCCCTCCGGCAGCGCACCGGCCAGCGCCTCGGTAGCGAACTCGTTGCCGAAGCCGGAGAGATAGGCGAGGCTGGACGCCGTTCCAGCCGAGCGCAACGCGACGTTCATGGGACGTCCTCCTGTTCGGGAGCCTCCAGGGCCTCCGTTTGCACGGGCAACAGCGAGCGCGCGATGCCGATCGCCGCGTGGATCACCGCATCATCGCCGATATGGTTGGCGAGCAGGAGCACGAGCTGGGCGTCGAAACGCCGCGACGCGGCGGGGTCGAGGTCTCGATGTGCGTCCATCAGCGCGGCGAACAGACCGTCCGGGTCCGCGAGCCGCGGCTCGGTGTTCAGGTTCATCCGACATGCTCCCGGTGGCTGGCGTGGCGTGGCGCGTAGGCGTGGGCGAGCGCGGCGCGGATCGCTTCGGGATCGAAGCGGGCGAAGCGGGCCAGCACATGCTGGTCCGGGCGCAGCAGCACGCAGCCGCCGGGCGGCGCGCCGTAGCGGGCGTGCGCGAGACCGTCGCGGTCCCACAGCCGCGTCACGCCCGGCGCCGCCGGGCCTGGCTCCGGCGCAACCTGGACCAGCGCGACCGGCAGCGAGGTCAGCGATTCGGCCGCGAGCCGGGCTTCCGCGCCGAAGCCGAGCAGAGTGAAGCCGGGGCCGGCGCAATGGTGCAGCAGCCACGATTCCGTCTCCCCGTGCACCACCGGCGCGTCCGCCGCCGGCGCGCCGAGCTGCAATGCGCCCGGCCATTCCGGTGAGCGGCGCATGTTCAGCGGGCTGCCAGCCAGTACGGCCGGACGCGAGAGCCGCCCGGAATTGACCAGCGGCCGGGCGAAGGGGAAATGCTCGGCCAGCCCCAGCACGCCATCGCGATAGGCCTGCGCGGCCTTGGTCTTTGGCGTGATGAAATCGGTGCTGCGCGTCGAGTTGAGGATGTTCTCCTCGGCCGCAGCGATGCGCTCGTCGTCATAGGTCGCGATCAGCGCCGGTCCGGCGCGGCCTTCGAGCACGGCGGCGAGTTTCCAGGCCAGATTGTCAGCGTCCTGCACCCCGGCATTGCCGCCGCGCGCGCCGAACGGGCTGACCTGATGCGCTGCATCACCGGCGAAGATCGTGCGGCCATGGACGAAGCGCTCCAGCCGGCGGCAGCGGAACGTGTAGACGCTGACCCATTCGAGCTCGAACGGCACGTGCGCGCCGAGCATCGCCCGCACGCGCGGGATGACGCGTTCGGGCCGGCGCTCCTCCTCCGGATCCGCGCCCCAGCCGAGCTGGAAATCGATCCGCCAGATATCGTCCGGCTGCTTGTGCAGCAGCACCGACTGGCCGCGATGAAATGGCGGGTCGAACCAGAACCAGCGCTCGTTCGGAAACGCCGCCTGCATGCGCACATCGGCGATGAGGAAACGGTCGCGGAAGACCTTGCCGATGAAGGGCAGCCCCATCGCCTCGCGCACGAAGGAGCGCGCGCCGTCGCAGGCGAGCAGCCATTCGCTCTCAAGCCGGTAGCTGCCATCCGGCGTCGTCACCGTCAGTCCGACATGGTCGGCATGGTTCTCGACGGCGCTGACGCGGCTACGCCAGCGCAGTTCGACGCCGGCCTCCCGGCACGCCTCGACCAGCCATTCCTCCAGATAATATTGCTGGAGATTGATGAAGGCCGGGTACTCGTGCCCTTCCTCGGGCTGGAGGTTGAAGCTGTAGATCAGCCGGTCCTGAAAGAAGACTTTTCCGACATTCCAGGTGACACCCTTGGCAAGCAGCCGCGGGCCGAGGCCGAGCCGGTCGAAAATCTCCAGCGTGCGCTTGGCGAGACAGATCGCGCGCGAACCCTCGGAGACGGTGTCGTCATCGTCGAGCACCACCACCTTGACGCCGCGGCGGGCGAGATCGAGCGCGAGCGTGAGCCCGACCATGCCCGCGCCGACGACGACGACCCGGTGGCGCACCGGCTCGCCGGTGAATTCGGCCGGCCGCTGGTAATCGTAGCGCGGGTAGACATAGGTCATGGTTGCACCTCGATCTCGGCCGATTTCATCGCCGCGCCCTGCTCCAGCGCGCGCCACATCTCGAGGTCACGCTCCGCGGTCCAGATGCGCGGCCAGTCGATGCCGCTCGCCTCATCGAAGGCACGGCTGACATTGAACGGCATGCAATGATCGAAGATCACCCAATGCCCGTAGCGCGGCCGCAGCGTCGCCATCGCCTCGGCATAGATCGCGCTGAGCGGCTGCTTCCGGGCGACGCCGGCCTTGACCAGCTCGAACAGATCCGAGGTGAAGGCGGCGGTGCCGGCGATGCCCTCCTTCACCTCCGCGGCACCGATGAGGCTGCGCCCGCGCCCCGGCACGAGCCGTTCGGCGCCGAGCGCGCCCAGCGCGGTGAGCGTCTGCGGCCAATCGGTGAAATGCGCGTCGCCGCAATAGGGCGTGGCGCCGAACTCGACGGTGTCACCGGCGAACAGCACTTTTTCCTTCGGCAGCCAGACCACCGTATCGCCCGCCGTGTGGCTGCGGCCGATATGGATGATCTGCACCTCGCGCTTGCCCATCCACAGGGTCATCCGCCGATGGAACACGACCTGCGGCCAGGTCAGGCCCGGAATGCTCTCCTTGCCGCGAAACAGCCGCGGGAACCGGCCGATCTCGCTCGCCATGTCCTGCGCGCCGCGCTCGACGATCAGCGCGCGCGTGACGTCCGAGGCGATGATTTCGGCGCCCGGATAGCCCGAGGCGCCGAGCACGCGCACGGCGTGATAGTGCGACAGCACGATATGGCGGATCGGCTTGTCCGTCACACGGCGGATATGCGCGATGACGTCCTCGGCCATCGCCGGCGTCGCCTGGGCATCGACGACCAGGACCGAATCGTCGCCGATGACGACACCGGAATTGGGGTCGCCCTCGGCCGTGTAGCCATAGAGACCGGGCCCCAGCTCCTCGAACGAGATGGTCTTGGCGCCGAGATCGGTGGTCGAGGCGAATCCTGCCATGAGGCTCTCCTGGTTTCGGCGAATCAGCTCTTCTGCAGCAATTTGCACGTGGATTCGGAGGCCGGCCGGAACGCCTGATCGGCCGGCACGGTCTTGACGATGTCGAGATAGTCCCACGCCTCCCTGCTTTCCGCCGGTGCCTTGACGCGGGCGAGATACATCGGCCGCAGCACTCTTCCGTCGGCGCGCAGCGTGCCGTTGCTGAGAAAGACATCGTTGATCGGCATGGCGCGCATCTCCGCCATCGCCGCCTGGGCGTCCGTGCCGGAGACGGCGATCGCCTTGAGATAATGCAGCACGGCGCCGTAGGCGCCGGCCTGCTCCATCGTCGGCATCACGCCGGTGCGCTTGAAGAACCGCTCCGACCAGGCCCGCGCGGCGGGGCTCTGGTTCCAGTAGGAGGCGGTGGTGAGCAGCGTGCCCTGGGCGATCTTCAGACCCACCGCGTGCACGTCCGAGATGAACATCAGCAGCGCCGCGAGACGCTGGCCGTTGCGCGTCGCGCCGATGCCGAATTCCGCTGCCTGCTTCAGCGTGTTGTCGGTATCGGAAGCGGCGTTCGCCAGCGCGACGACCTGCGCGCCGGAGGCCTGGGCGGAGAGCAGGGCGGAGGAGAAATCGCTGGTGCCCGGCGGGTGCGCGGTGGCGCCGAGCACTTTGCCGCCGGCCTGTTCGATGAAGCGCGTGGCATCGGCCTGGAGCTGGTGGCCGAAGGCATAGTCCGCGGTAATGAAATACCAGCTCTTGGCACCGTCGGCGATCAGCGCCTGGCTCGTCACCTTGGCCAGCGCATAGGTGTCGTAGGTGAAATGCACCGTGTTGGCGTTGCAGAGCTTGTCGGTGATGGCGCTGGAACCCGGCCCGGAGAGCAGCGCCAGCCGGTTCTTCTCCTTCGCCAGGCCGCTGATGGCGATGCCGATGGCCGAGTTCGGCACGTCGACGATCGCCAGCACGCCCTTGTTGTCGATCCAGTTGCGGGCGATCTCGAGGCCGACATCGGTCTTCATCTGATGGTCGCCGCCGAGAATCTCGATCGGCCGCCCGCCCACCGCGCCGCCGACCTCCTCGGCCGCCATCTGCGCCGCAACCACCGAGGCCGGCCCGCCGGTGTCGCGGCCCCAGCTCGACATGTCCACCAGCACGCCGAGCCGGATCGGCTCGGAAGCGGCGGCGCGCCGCCAGGAAAGCCCGAGCATCGGCATCGCCAATGCCGGCGTCATCAGGGCCGCGCTCAGCGCCCTGCGGCGCCCGAACCTCGGTGCGTGTGCGCTCATGGTATGGTTTCGCTCATGGTTGGCCGGTCTCCCCCCTGATTTGTGCGCCATCCGGCGCGCTGTTGCCATCATATGAAATAGCGAATACATTCGCAATAGACGAATAACCCACCGGAGACGGTCCCCCATGCCAGATACCGCGCCCCTCCCCGCCGAAACGCTCGCGTGCGACGTCCTCGTCGCCGGTTCCGGCGCCGGCGGGCTCGCCGCCGCCGTCACCGCGCGCAAGCTCGGGCTGGAGGTGATCGTCGCGGAGAAGGAGCCGGTGTTCGGCGGCACCACGGCGCGCTCCGGCGGCTGGCTGTGGATCCCCGGCAATCCTCTCGCCGCCCGCGCCGGCATCGCCGACAGCGCCGCCGCGGCGCGGACCTACCTCCAGCACGAGGCTGGCAACCATTTCGACGCCGCGCGGGTGGACGCGTTCCTGGAAGCCGGGCCGCGCATGGTCACCTTCTTCGAGCGCGAAACCGCGGTGCAGTTCGTCCTCGGGCCGCAATTCTCGGACTATCACCCGGCCGCCCCGGGCAGCACCGAAGGCGGACGCTCGATCTGCGCCGCACCGTTCGATGCCACCGAACTCGGCGCCGAGGTCAACCGCCTGCGGCCGCCACTGCGGGAGATCACCTTCCTCGGCATGATGATCGGCTCGGGCAAGGAGCTGCTGCATTTCTTCAACGTCACCCGCTCCGTCGTCTCGGCCGCCTATGTCGCCGGCCTGCTCGCGCGCTATGCCCGCGAGCGCGCCGTGCATGGGCGGGCCATGCGCCTGGCCAACGGCAACGAGCTGGCGGCGCGGCTGGCCAAGTCCGCCTTCGATCTCGGCGTGCCGATCTGGACCCGCGCGCCGGTGCGCGAAGTGCTGACCGAGAACGGCGCCGTCACCGGGGCACTGGTCGAGCGCGAGGGGCGGATGCTGCGCGTCCTGGCCCGCCGCGGCGTGGTGCTCGCCTGCGGCGGGTTCCCGCAGGATGTCGAACGCCGCAAGGCGCTGTTCCGTCATGCGCCGACCGGGGTCGAGCATGTCTCGCCGGCCCCGCCGGGCAATACCGGGGACGGGCTGCGCCTCGGCGAGCAGGTCGGCGCCGCGATCGAGGATCGGCTGCCGAACGCGGCCGCCTGGGTGCCTGTCTCGCGGGTGCCGCACCGCGACGGAACCATCGGCGTGTTCCCCCATTTCGTCGACCGCGCCAAGCCCGGCGTCATCGCCGTCACGCGCGCCGGCGTGCGCTTCGTCAACGAGGCGGACTCCTATCACGATTTCGTCCAGGCGATGGTCCGGGTCTGCCAGGACCAGGGCGCCTACGAGGCGTTCCTGATCGCCGACCACCCGACCATCCGCCGCTACGGGCTGGGCTTCGCCAAGCCCTTCCCGGTGCCGATCGGGCCCTATGTCCGCTCCGGCTATCTCCTGCGCGGGCGCACCCTGGCCGAGCTCGCCGCCCGCGCCGGCATCGACGCGGCGGCGCTGATGCGCACCGTCGCCGACTACAACGACGGCGCGCGGCGCGGCGAGGATGCCGCCTTCGGCCGCGGCAGCACCGCCTACAACCGCTATCTCGGCGACCCGTCGCGCACGCCCAATCCCTGCGTCGGGCCGATCGAAACCGGGCCGTTCTATGCGCTGAAGGTGGTGCCGGGCGATCTCGGCACGTTCGACGGGCTGCGCGGGGACGAGCACGCGCGGGTGCTGGACCGTTCCGGCGCGCCGATCCCCGGGCTCTACGCCGCCGGCAACGACCTCGCCAGCATCATGGGCGGCAACTATCCCGGCGGCGGCATCACGCTGGGCCCGGCGATGACCTTCGGCTTCATCGCTGCCCATCACATCGCTGGCCATCACATGGCCGGCGCCGTCTCCCGCGGCAGCGGCGCATAGCCCAGACGCTCCGAGAGCTCCCGCGCCGCGGCGACCAGCGTCACCACCTGGGCGCTGGCGGGGCCGCGATCGACCATCCCCGAGGGGCCGATGGCGGTGATCACGAGCTGAAGCTGGCCGCTATGGTCGAACACCGGCACGGCGATGGCGGCGATGCCGGGGATCGGCCGCCCGTCCGTCGTGGCGTAGCCATCCACGCGCACCCGCACGACCTCGGCGCGGACCTCGGCCAGCGTCATGCCGGCGGCGATGCGCTGGCTGTGGCGCGGATCGGCCATCTCGGCGCCGATCATCGCCTCCACCAGGTCGGGCGGCGCGAAGGCGGCGAACACCCAGCCGGTCGCGGTGCCGGTGAGTGCGAACACCGAGCCGGCGCGCAGATTGGCGTGCACCTGCGTCGCCGCCTCGTGCACCCGCACCACCGTCGGGCCATGGTCGCCCCAGACCGTGATCGTCATCATCAGCCCCAGGCGGTCCGAGAGCGCGCCGATCATGTCCGCGGCGATCCGCAGCGGATCCGAAACGCGCAGCCGGGCGAGGCCCATGCGCAGCGCGAACGGACCCAGCCGGTAGCGGCTGCCGTCCGCTTCCTGCTCGACGAGTTCGAGCTTGCGCAGGCTGACCAGGTAGGCGTGCGCCTGTGCCGGCGTCACCGCCGCTTCCGCGGCGAGGTCGCGCAGCATCATCGGCCCGGCATGGGCGGTCAGCGCGGCGAGGATCCGCCCTGCCACCTCGACCGACTGCACGCCCCGGCTGTGCGCCGCCATGTGCGACCCGTCGCCGACCGCATGCGCGTCAGGCGGTCCGGTCCGCCGAGCTTCCGAGCGCGGACTGCGCCGCGGCGAGACGGGCGACGGGAACGCGGTAGGGGCTGCACGAGACGTAGTCCAGCCCGACTTCCTCGCAGAAGGCGATCGACGACGGATCCCCGCCATGCTCGCCGCAGATGCCGAGCTTGATGGCGGGACGGGTGTGCCGCCCCTTCTCGGAGGCCAGGCGCACCAGCGCCCCGACGCCGTCGCGGTCGAGCGAGACGAACGGATCCTTGGGCAGGATGCCGAGCTCGACATAGCGCGGCAGGAATTTCCCGGCATCGTCGCGGGAAAGCCCGAACGTCGTCTGGGTCAGGTCGTTGGTGCCGAAGCTGAAGAAATCGGCGGTCTCGGCGATGGCATCGGCGATCAGGGCGGCGCGCGGCAGCTCGATCATGGTGCCGACGGAATAGTCCAGCGTGCGCCCGGCGGCGGCGAAAACCTCCTTGGCCACGCGCTCGACGATGGCGCGGGTGAGTTCCAGCTCCCGCCGGATGCCGACCAGCGGGATCATGATCTCCGGCACCGGCGCCTGCCCGGTTTCCGCCGCGACCGCCAGCGCGCCCTCGAAAATGGCCCGCGCCTGCATCTCATAGATTTCCGGGTAGGTGATGCCGAGCCGGCAGCCGCGATGGCCGAGCATCGGGTTCGCCTCGGCGAGTTCCATGCCGCGCCGGCGCATGGCTTCGAGCCCGACACCGGCGGCGGCGGCGACCTCGGCCAGTTCCTCGTCGGTGTGCGGGAGGAATTCGTGCAGCGGCGGGTCGAGCAGGCGGATGGTGACGGGCAGCCCGGCCATGATGCGGAACAGCGCGACGAAATCCTGCCGCTGGAACGGCAGCAGCTTCTCCAGCGCGGCGCGCCGGCCGGTCTCGTCCTGCGCCATGATCATCTGGCGCACGGCGCCGATCCGCTCGGGCTCGAAGAACATGTGCTCGGTGCGGCACAGCCCGATGCCCTCGGCGCCGAACTTGCGCGCCGTCTCGGCATCGAGCGGGGTTTCCGCGTTGGCGCGGATGCGCAGCCGGCGCGCCTGGTCGGCCCATTCCATCAGCGTCGCGAAATCGCCCGACATCGTCGGCTCGATCATCGCCACCGACCCGGCCAGCACCTCGCCGGAGGCGCCGTCGAGGGTGATGATCTCGCCGGCCCGCAGCGTCTGGCCGCCGGCCGAGAGCGTCTGGGCGCTGTAATCGACGACGATGCCGCCGGCACCGGCGACGCAGGGCCGGCCCATGCCGCGCGCCACCACCGCGGCGTGGCTGGTCATGCCGCCGCGGGTGGTGAGGATGCCGCGCGCGGCGTGCATGCCGTGGATATCCTCCGGGCTGGTCTCGATGCGCACCAGCACCACCGCCTCGCCCTTGGCGGCGCGGCTCTGCGCCTCGTCGGCATTGAAGACGATGGCGCCGGTGGCCGCGCCCGGGCTGGCCGGCAGGCCCTTGGCCAGCAGCGTGCGCGGCGCCTTCGGATCCAGCGTCGGATGCAGCAGCTGGTCAAGCGAGGACGGGTTCACCCGCCGCACCGCCTCGTTCTGGTCGATCAGCCCCTGGCGTGCCATCTCGACCGCGATGCGCAGCGCCGCCGCCGCGGTGCGCTTGCCGTTGCGAGTCTGCAACATGTACAGCCGGTTCTGCTGCACCGTGAACTCGATGTCCTGCATGTCGCGATAATGCTGCTCCAGCGTCTCGCGCACGCGGCACAGCTCGGCATAGGCGGCGGGCATCGCCTGTTCCAGGCTGACCTCGCCCGGCTTGGCGTGGGCGGCGGAGAGCGGCTGCGGCGTGCGGATGCCGGCGACGACGTCCTCGCCCTGCGCGTTCACCAGATACTCGCCGTAGAAGACGTTCTCGCCCGTCGAGGGGTCGCGGGTGAAGCAGACGCCGGTGGCGCAGTCGGCGCCCATGTTGCCGAAGACCATGGCCTGGACGTTGACCGCGGTGCCCCAGTCGGCGGGGATGTCGTGCAGGCGGCGATAGGTGTTGGCGCGCGGGTTCATCCACGAGCCGAACACCGCGCCGATGGCGCCCCAGAGCTGCTCCTCCGGATCCTGCGGGAAGGGCTTGCCGGTCTCCGCCTCCACCATGTCCTTGTAGCCGTCGACGACGCGGTGCCAGTCCTGCGCGGTGAGCGCGGTATCCTCGTTCAGCCCTTCGTCCTGCTTGACGTGATCGATGATCTCCTCGAACCGGTGGTGATCGACGCCGAGCACGACCGAGCCGTACATCTGGATGAAGCGGCGATAGCTGTCCCAGGCGAAGCGGGCATCGTTGGCGGCCTCGGCCAGGCCCTGCACGGTGAGGTCGTTGAGGCCGAGATTGAGCACCGTATCCATCATCCCCGGCATGGAGACGCGCGCGCCGGAGCGCACCGAGACCAGCAGCGGGTGGTGCTTGTCGCCGAATTTCAGTCCGACCGCGGTCTCGATGCCGGCCATCGCCGCGCGCACCTGCTGGGCGAGATCGGGCGGATAGGCGCGGTCATTCTCGTAGAAGGCGGTGCAGACCTCGGTCGTGATGGTGAAGCCGGGCGGCACCGGCAGGCCGATCACGGCCATCTCGGCCAGGTTGGCGCCCTTGCCGCCGAGCAGGTTGCGCATGTCCGCGCGGCCTTCGTTGCGGCCGGCGCCGAAGCTGTAGACCCACTTGGTCATCAGGCGCTCCTTCAACCCTCGATCATGGAAAAATCGGCGAAGCGGTTCATCGTGAGGCGGATCTGTGAAAGCAGTTTTAGCCGATTCCGGCGCAGCGCGGGATCGGCGGAATTGACCGTCACCTTCTCGAAAAACACATCGATCGGGCCGCGCAGCGCGGCCATGGCGCGAACCTCGTCCTCGACGCGCTCGGCCCGCGCCGCGGCCTCGATCCCGGCCAGCGCCGTGGCGAGGGTCTCGTCGAGGCCGCCCTCTTCCGGCTCGCGGAACAGCGCCGGATCCGCCTGGCCATCGTGCGGCCCGTCCTTCTTCTCCTCGATGCGCAGGATATTGGCCGCGCGGCGATAGGCGGTGAGAAGATCCCCCCCGGTCGGGGTATCGAGCAGGCCGGCAACGGCCTCGGCCCGGCGGACGAGGACCACGAGGTCGTCATCCACGTCCGCGCTCGCCAGCGCCGCGGCGACGATGTCGTGGCGCAGCCCTTCGGTGCGCAACTGCACGCGCAGACGCTCGTGGAGGAAGGCGATGATGAGGTCCACCGGCGGGGCCGCCGGCAGCCCGTGCGCGGACTTCGCGATCAGCGGACGCAGGCGCAGCCGCAGGCCGTTCTCGCGGACGGCGCGGATGATGCCGAGCGCGGCGCGGCGGAGCGCGTAGGGGTCGCCCGAGCCGGTCGGCGGCTCGCCGATGGCGAAGAAGCCGGCGATCAGATCCAGTTTCTCCGCCAGCGCGACGGCGAGCGTCACCGGCGCCCTCGGCACCGGGTCCGACGGGCCGCGCGGCAGATAATGGTCGCGGATGGCATCGGCGACGGCGTCCGGGGCGCCGTCATGGCGCGCGTAGTAGCGCCCCATCACCCCCTGCAGTTCGGGAAACTCGCCGACCATGCCGGTGGTGAGGTCCGCCTTGGCCAGCCGCGCCGCCTCGGCCGCCAGCAGCGGATCGGCGCCGATCGTCTCGGCGATGACGGCGGAAAGCCGTTCCAGCCGGCGCACCCGCGCGCCCTGGGTGCCGAGTTTCGCGTGGAAGGTGATCGCCTCCAGCGCCTCGACCCGGTCGGCGAGCCGCATCTTCCGGTCGAGATCCCAGAAATGCCGCGCATCGGCAAACCGCGCCCGCAGCACCCGCTCGTTGCCGGCAACGATCGCCGCGCCGCCATCCGCCGCCACGACATTGGCGATGAAGGCAAAAAAGGGCGCCGGTGCGCCGTCGGCCTGCCGGGTGGCGAAATAGCGCTGGTTCACCCGCATCGAGACCTGCATCACCTCGGGCGGCAGATCCATGAACGCGGCGTCGATCCGCCCGAGCAGCGGCACCGGCCATTCGACCAGGCCCGTCACCTCGTCGAGCAGCGCCGCGTCCTCGACGATGGTCAGCCCGTGCGCGGTGGCGAGACCGGCGAGCCCGGCACGGATCGCCTCGCGCCGCTCATCGGCATCGACGAGCACGGAGCGCGCGCGCAGCTTGGCCTGCCAATCCGCCGCGCCGACGACGTGGAACGCGCCCGGGGCGAGGAACCGGTGCCCTTCGGTGTGGTCGCCGGCGGCGAGCCCGTGGCCGTCATCCTCGCCCTCGCGCAGATCGAACGGCACCACGGCGCCATCGAGCAGGCAGAGAATGCGCCGCAGCGGGCGCACCCAGGGGAAGGCGCTGGCATCCCAGCGCATGGATTTCGGCCAGGGAAAGCGGCGCAGCAGGCCCGGGATTTCGGCGGCAATGAGGTCGCCGGTGGCGCGGGCGGCGCGGGTGCGGCGCAGCACCCAGTACTCGCCCTCCTCGAACAGATCCTCCCGCGCGGCGCTGTGCTTGCGCAGGAACCCGGCCAGCGCCGCCTCCGGCGCGCCGCGGCGCGGCCCGCGCTCGATTGTCTCGCTCGCCGCCACCAGGGCATCGAGTTCGGCCGCGACGGCGATCCGCCGCGGGGCGTGGAAAGCGCGGAGGTCGCGCGGATTGAGCGCGGCGAGCTCGCCCTGGACGAGTTGCGCCAAGTCTGCGGCGGCGCGCGACTGCATGCGGGCGGGAATTTCCTCGCTGAACAGTTCCAGCAGCAGCTCAGCCACTGGTGACCTCCTCGCCGGCGAGCCAGGCCTCGCAGCAGCGCTTCGCCAGCGCGCGCACCCGCCCGATATAGGCGGCGCGTTCGGCGACGCTGATCACCCCGCGCGCATCGAGCAGGTTGAAGCGGTGGCTGGCCTTGATGCACTGGTCATAGGCCGGCAGCGCGAGCCCGTGGGCCAGCAGCGCGGCGCATTCCTGCTCGGCATCCTCGAAATGGCGCGCCAGCATCGCCGTGTCGGCGTGCTCGAAATTATGCGCGCTGTATTCGCGCTCGGCGCGCAGGAACACGTCGCCATAGGTCAGGCCGGCGCCGTTGAAATCCAGGTCGTAGACATTGTCCACGCCCTGCACATACATCGCCAGCCGCTCCAGCCCGTATGTGAGCTCCACCGAGGGCAGCGCGCAGGCGATGCCGCCGACCTGCTGGAAATAGGTGAACTGCGTCACTTCCATGCCGTCGCACCAAACTTCCCAGCCCAGCCCCCAGGCGCCCAGCGTCGGGCTCTCCCAGTCATCCTCGACGAAACGGATGTCGTGGGCCAGCGGCTCGATGCCGAGCGCGCGGTAGCTCGCCAGCAGCAGCGCCTGCGGGTCCTCCGGCGTCGGCTTCAGGATCACCTGGAACTGGTAGTAGTGCTGCAGCCGGTTCGGGTTCTCGCCATAGCGCCCGTCGGCCGGGCGG
>DAIDKZ010000074.1 GCA_027449745.1 Acetobacteraceae bacterium
CGCGACGTTCATCTGGTTCAGCACCGCCGTGGGGCCGAGCCCGTAGGCGTACCAGTGCTGGACCTGTCCGCTGCTGCCGTCATACTCCAGAACCTCGCGGTTGTCCGCATCCGTGACATAGACGGTCGTCGCCGCCCCCACCGTCTTCAGCTTGCGCCGGCCCTGCGCATCGAAGGCGTAGGCCGCCACCGCGCTGCCGCCGTGGCTCACGCCGGTCAGCCGGCCTTCGGCATCGTAGCCGTAGGTGAAGGCGCCGTCATCGGTGAGATTGCCGTTGCCGTCATAGGTGGGTGTCACCGACCCCACCGCGCTGTACTGGTTCAGTGCGTTGGCGGTGTAGCCGCCCCTTGCTGCCCCTCGCGCCCTACCACCCCCGCAAACCGCGCTCGCGCGTTGCGGTGCCGCTCCCTAGAGCGCGGCGTGTGCCGCCCCGCTACTCCACGACGATGCGCGGCGCCGGCGCGGCGGCGGCGAGGGTGGCTTCGGTTGCCTGCCACACGCGCTGGGCCAGGGCGGCGAAGGCGCGCGCGGCCTCGCTCTCCGGCGCCGCGGCGACGATGGGGGTGCCGGCGTCGGAGGCGGTGCGGATGTCGAGCAGCAGCGGCACCTCGCCGAGGAACGGCGCGCCGAGCCGCGCGGCCTCCGCGCGCGCGCCGCCATGGCCGAAAATCTCGGCGCGGTGGCCGCAGTTCGGGCAGCAATAATAGCTCATGTTCTCGACCAGCCCGAGCACGGGGACATTGACGCGCTCGAACATGCGCACGCCGCGCCGCGCATCGAGCAGCGCGATGTCCTGCGGCGTCGAGACGATCACCGCGCCGGTGAGCGCCACGCGCTGCGCCATGGTCAGCTGCGCGTCGCCCGTCCCGGGCGGCATGTCCACCACCATCACGTCGAGCGCGCCCCAGGCGACCTGGCCCATCATCTGCTCCAGCGCGCCCATCACCATCGGGCCGCGCCAGATCATCGGCGTCTCCTCCTCGACGAGGAAGCCGATGGACATCGCCTTCAGCCCCCAGGCTTCGAGCGGGATCATCCGCTCCTGGCCCTTGGCGCCGCGCACCTCCGGCTTGCGCGCCAGCCCGAGCATGCGCGGCAGGCTGGGGCCGTAGATGTCGGCATCGAGCAGCCCGACGGCGAGGCCCTGGCGCGCCAGGGCGACGGCGAGATTGACCGCGACGGTGGATTTGCCCACCCCGCCCTTGCCCGAGGCGACGGCGATGATCGCGCGCACGCCCGGCAGCAGCGCGGCGCGCTGGCCGGGCGCCGGCGGCGGCTTCGCCGGCTCGGGCGGCTTGTGGGCGGTGAGGATGACGGCGGCGTTGGTCACCCCCGGCTGGCGGGCGAGCAGCGCCTCCGCCTCCCGGCGCAGCGGCTCCAGCGCGGCGGCCCGCGCGCGATCGACGCTGAGCGCCACCTGCACCAGCCCGCCGCGGACCTCGATGCCCTCGACCATGCCGGCGGCCACGATATCCTGCCCGCTCGCCGGGTCGCGCAGAGTGCTGAGCGCCGCGCGCAGCGTCTCCTGTGTCGGGTTGCTCATCCGCTTGCCAGCCTTTCCTGTCCGGTCGATAACCATCCGCCGCTCCGGCTACCGATATGCATCCGGCCGGCGCGCGCGCCAATGGCCCGGCGCAGAGAACGCGGAGGCCGCGACGGCGCGGAGACAGCCGGCGCCGGCATGGCGCGGAGACAGGAGACCTTGGCGATGTCGTGGAACAGCGGCGGCAATGCCGGCGGCTCGGGGCCGTGGGGCCCGCCCGGGCGGCCGAACGGTCCGCGCCCGCCGCCGGGCCGCGGCGGACCGCCCTTCCCCGATCTCGACGAGTTCCTCGCCTGGCTGCGCGCGAGCTTCGGCGGCGGCGGGCCCGGCCGGCCGGGCGGGCTCGGGCCGGCGAGCTTCGGCGGCGCCCGCGGCCTCGCCCTGCTCATCGCCGCGCTCATCGGCGTCTGGCTCGCCAGCGGCTTCTTCCGCGTCCAGCCGGACCAGCAGGGCCTGGTGCTGCGCTTCGGCGCCTATGTGCGCAGCGTCGGGCCGGGGCTGAACTACCATCTGCCCTGGCCGATCGAGACGGTCGAGCGGCCGGCGGTGACACGCATCAACCGCATCGAGATCGGCTACCGCTCGCGCGGGCGCGACGAGATCACCGGCGAGATGCGTCCGCCGCGCGATGTCGGCGCCGAAAGCCTCATGCTCACCGGCGACGAGAACATCATCGACATCAACTTCACCGTCTTCTGGCACATCAGCAACGCCGCGGACTTCCTGTTCGGCGTGCGCAACCCGGAGGAGACGGTGAAATCCGCCGCCGAGAGCGTGATGCGCGAGGTGATCGGCCGCACGCCGATCCAGCCGGCGCTGACCGCAGCAAGGGCGCAGATCGAGACCGCCGTGCACAAGGGCACGCAGGCGATCCTCGATCGCTACGGCGCCGGCGTCGAGATCACCCAGGTGCAGCTCCAGCGCGTCGATCCGCCGGCCGCGGTGATCGACAGTTTCCGCGACGTGCAGCGCGCCAACACCGATGCCGAGCGCATGCGCAACGAGGCCGAGGCCTACCACAACGACATCGTCCCGCGCGCGCGGGGCGACGCGGCGCACATCGTCGCCGACGCCGATGGCGCGCGGCAGGCGGCGATCGCGGAGGCGACCGGGCGGGCGCAGCGCTTCGACAGCGTGCTCGCCGCCTACCGCGCCGCCAAGGACGTGACGCTGCGCCGGCTCTATATCGATGCCATGCAGAGCGTGGTGGAACACGCGCAGACGGTGGTGGTGGACCCGACGCTGAAGGGCGTGCTGCCGCTGCTCAGCCTCGCCCCCGAGCCGGCACGGGCGCCGGCGCCGTCCGCGCCGCCGCCCGCGACCGCCCCATCCGGCGCCGCCCAACCGGGAAAAGCGCCATGAACCGGCTGCTGCCCTTCGGCGCCATCCTGGGCCTGCTGGCCGCGATCGTCGCCGGCTCCAGCCTGTTCACCGTGGCCCAGACCGAGCAGGTGCTGATCACCCAGTTCGGCCAGCCGATCCGCGTCATCACCGCGCCCGGCCTGCACGCCAAGCTGCCCTTCGTGCAGACCGCAATTCCATTCGACCGAAGGCTGCTCGATTTCGACGTCGCCAGCGAGGAGGTCATTCTCGGCGACCAGCGCCGGCTGATCGTGGACAGCTTCACCCGCTTCCGCATCGTCGATCCGCTGCGCCTGTTCCAGGCCGCCGGCCCGACCGAGGGCGTGATCGAGGCGCGCCTCGGCGCCGTCGTTTCCGGCAGCCTCCGGCGCGTGCTCGGCAATGAGAGCCTGCTCGACGTGCTCTCCGCCCAGCGCGACCGTATCATGACGCGCATCCGCACCGAGGTGAACGCGGAGATGAAGGGGTTCGGCATCGCCGTCGAGGATGTGCGCATCCGCCGCGCGGACCTGCCGGAGGAGAACACCGAGGCCATCCTCAGCCGCATGCAGTCCGAGCGCGAACGCGTCGCCCGCCAGGCCCGCGCCGAGGGGGCGGAGGCCTCCGCGCGCATCCGCGCCGGGGCGGAGCGCGAACGCACGGTGCTGCTGGCCGAGGCCCGCGGCACGGCGGAGAAGCTGCGCGGCGAGGGCGAGCAGAAGGCGATCGGCATCTACGCCGCGGCCTTCGGCAAGGACCCGGGCTTCTTCACCACCTGGCGCACGCTGGAGGCCTATCGCGAGGGCTTCGCCGCCGGCACCAGCCGTCTCGTGCTCTCAGGCGACGCCGACTTCCTGCGCCTGCTGCGCCACGCCCCGACCGTTCAGGATTTGGGCGCCGCCCAACCGTCCTCGCCGGGCTCGATCGACATGCCGGAGGACGGCTCGACCCAGACCAGGTGATCGCGCACCTCCTTCACCCCGGGTGCGTTCTCCGCCACCACCCGCAGCGCCTTGCGCTCCCGCTCGTCGAAGATCACGCCGTCGAGATGCACCAGCCCGTCATGGACGGTGACGATCACCCCGTCCCGCCGGCCCCAGGGCTGGCGCTCGATCTCGGCCAGGATGGCGCGGCGGATCGCGGTATCGCCCGGCGCCGGCTCGGTATCCTTCGCCAGCATCTGCGAGAGCGCGCGGATGAGGTCGGCGCGGCTGACGATGCCGACCGGCACGCCGGCGCTCACCACCGGCAGGCGGCGCACCCGCTTGCGCTCCATCAGCCAGACGACGTCGGCGAGCGGGGTGTCGGGGGCGACGGAGACGACATCGGCGGTCATGATCTCGCCCACCGTGCGCGCGTGCGCCTGGACGTAATCGGCCGCCATCCGCCCCGGCCCGAGCAGGAAGCCGAGCCAGCGCGGCCGTTCGGTCTGCGTGCCGAGCTCGGCCCGGCGCAGCAGGTCCCCTTCGGTGAGAATGCCGACCAGCCTGCCATGCGCGTCCACCACCGGCAGGCCGCTGATGTGCTTGTCCAGCATGGTATGGATCGCATCGCGCACCGCCGCGTCGGCGCGGACGGTGGCGATCTCGCGGGTCATGATGTCGGCGACGGTCGCGGGTGATGCTGGCATTGGCCTTCCTGGCACTGACGGTCCTGGCATCCCCACTCTCCTGACCCTTCGCGACGTGGAAACGGATGGATGCGCCCAAGCCTCGCGCGCCGCGTTGATGCAGGTCAAGTGCCGGCGCTTGCTGCTATTGCAGGTCGTGCCGCCAGGGCAGCAATGCCCGCTCCAGGCGATGGACCAGCGCCGAGAGCACCAGCGCCAGCGCCACGGTGACGGCGAGCTCGGCGAACACTTTGGAGATCACGTAGAGACTGCCGGCCTTGAAGATGGCGTGGCCGAGCCCCTCGTCGGAGGACATGAACTCGCCGATGATCGCGCCGACGAGGGCGAAGCCGACGGTGAGCTTGAGGCCGGCGAAAATGTCGGTGAGCGAGGCCGGCAGCACCAGATGGCGGAAAATCTGGTGCTTGTCGGCGCCGAGCGAGCGCATCAGGTTGATCTGGTCCGGATCGACGCCGAGCGCGCCCTTGTAGGCGATGACCAGCGACACGACGACGACCGAGAGCGTCGCCATCGCCAGCTTGGAGGCGAATCCGGTGCCGAACCAGATGATGACGATCGGCGCCAGGGCCACGATCGGGATCGAGCCCAGCGCCAGGATGAAGGGCTGCAGCACGCGCGATACGAAGCGCGAATACCACAGCGCGAGCCCGATGCCGGTGCCGAGCAGGTTGCCGAGCACGAAGCCGGCCAGTGTCTCCAGCCCGGTCACGAGCGTATCGGTGAACAGCGTGCCGTCGCGCGCGGCGGCGATGAGCGCGGAGGCGATGGCGCCGGGCGAGCCGAACAGGAACGCGTTCACCGCCGCCCCGCGCGTCGCCGCCTCCCACGCCGCCAGCAGCAGCGCCAGCAGCGCCAGTTGCGCCGCGAACACGCCGAGCCGCCCGCGCCAGCGCCGCCGCGCCCGGCCGGCCGGCTTGCGCGCCAGCATCGCAGGCCCGGCGCCGTCGGAGGCCGAAACCATGCTCAGTGCAGCTCCAGCTCGTTCCAGATGGTGCGGACATAATGCGCGAAATCCGGCGCCTCGCGCGCCTGGATCATGTCGGTGCGGTCGCCCGGCAGCGCGATGCGGTGCTCGGTGATGACGCGCGAGGGCCGGCGCGAGAGCACGATCACGCGGTCCGAAAGGCTGACGGCCTCCTCGATGTCGTGCGTGATCAGCAGCAGCGCGCGCTGCTCCTCGCGCACCAGCCGCGCCGTGTCGCGCTCGATCAGCAGCTTGGTCTGGAAATCCAGCGCCGAGAACGGCTCGTCGAGCAGCAGCACCTCGGGGTCCGGCGCCAGCGTGCGCGCCAGCGCCACGCGCTGGCGCATGCCCCCCGAAAGCGCGCTGGGATAGAAGCCGGCGAACCCGGCGAGGCCGAGCCGCTCGAGCGCACCCATCGCCCGCGCCCGCCGCTCGGCGCGGCCGACGCGCTTGATCTGCAGCCCGAGCTCGGCATTCTCCACCGCCGTGCGCCAGGGCAGCAGCAGATCCTTCTGCAGCATGTAGCCGACGCGCTCCGGCGTGCCGGCGAGCGGGCGGCCGAACCAGGCGATGCGGCCCCGGCTCGGCGCCAGCAGGCCGCAGATCAGGTTGAGCAGCGTCGTCTTGCCGCAGCCGGACGGCCCGACCAGGCTGACGATCTCGCCCCGCGCCAGCGCGAAGGAAACGGAGCGGATCACCTCCACCGGCGCGGCGTCGTCCTCGCCGAAGCTCTTGCCGAGATCGGTGGCGGCGAAAATCTCACCGGCGGCACGTCCGCCGCCGGCGATGGTCCGCGCGAAACTCACCTCCGGCCGCGCGTCACGCGGCGTGCGCCTTGTCCGCGAAACTGTTGTCCACGATCTGGGCGAACGTCGTCGTGCCCTTGATGTTCTTGAGATAGACCTGCATCTTCATCAGATTGTCCCATTGCGCCGGGTCCACCACGACGGACTGCGCCGGGATCTTGTATTTCAGCTCGGACGCGATCGCCTTGTCGACGACCTTCGGCGGCAGTTCCGGAAATTCCATCCGGGCCACGGTTTGCGCGTAGTCGGGATCTTCGTAGACGCGCCGGTCCGCCAGTTCGAAGCCGTTGCACAGCGCCTGCACGATCGCCGGCTGCCGGGCGATGGTCTCGTTCAGCACCATGATGCCGGTGTTGCAGAACGGGCCGATGGCGTTGGAAAAATCGAACACCGTGTGCGCGCCCTGGTCCTCGGCCTCGGCGACGCCCGGCTGGTAGGCGATGGCGACATCGGCACGCCCGGCCAGCATCGCCGCGATCTCGGTGCCGGGGCTCACCTGCAGCATCTTCACGTCCTTGCCGACGACGAGCCCGGCCTCCTCGAGCAATTTCTTGGTGACGCTGTAATTGGTGTTGGGCTCGGGCGAGGTGACGACGGTGAGCCCCTTGAACTGCTTCGGATCCGTGATCGGCGCGACGGTTTTGGAGACGCCGAAATAATGCGCGCGCTGCACCACGGTGCCGACGACCTTGCCCGGCCCGCCATTCTCCACCGACATCGGCACCATGGTCGGATCCCCGATGCCGAACAGCGCCGAGCGCCCGAGCACCGCGGCGAAAGCCTGCGTGTCGCCGCCTGCGGCCTTGACGTTGAGCTTGATGCCGAACTTCTCGAAATAGCCGCCGCGCTGGCCGACATAGAGGTCGATATAGCCGAGGTTATGCACCGCCTCGACGAAGTTCACCTCGACCAGCGCGGCCCGCGCCACGTGCGGCGCGGCCAGCGCCACGGCGGCGCCCGCCGCACCGGCGCCCAGCACTTGCCGTCGCGAGAGCGTCGCCCGCGCCGATCCGATGGTCGCTGATGTCATCTTCATTGTGCCCACCCTGTTTCTGTCCCTGCCTCGCCTCGCAGCAAACCGGCGCGCCCCGGCCCAAGCCAACCCCCAACGCCCGCCTCCGGAAGCCTGCCCGCCTCCGCGCTCTTGCGGAAAACGCAATGCTGCAATGCAATGATTGCCTTGCCAGGAGATCTGTCAAGCGGGATTTGGGCGCGATTGCACGAATACTGGGCGGAATGCTCCGCGCCCAGCCTGTTCAGCGCATCATTTCTGGCGCGATTTCTGGGGCGATTTCTGGGGCGATTGCCTGCAACCCAGCAATCGCAGCGATCAGCGCGCGGAATTCAGGCTCCGCCGGGCGCGGATGGCGCCGAGAAGCGCCAGCCCGCCGCCGAGCAGCGCGAACGGCATCGGCTCGGGGATCGGCGTCACGGAGCCGGAGGCGAAGCCGATCGGGGCGAAGATGAAATCGGCGAAGCACTGGGCGGACTGGCAGGCGAAGCTCGAGGCAGCGGCCGGCCCGGAGGCGGTGTCGATGCTGCCGGGCTCGAAGACGAGCGTGGTGGGCGTGATCTCGAAATTCAGCGTCAGCTGGCCCGAGGTGGCGAAGAATTCGATCTGGACGAAATTCCCCGCCGGGTTCGTGCCGGTGATCGGCAGCACGCTGGCGAGCGAAAGAATCGTCGAGTCGAAGGTCACGGTCGGCGCGCTGAACTGGAAGCTCGGCACCGAGAGCGTGGTCGCGTCCCAGACGAACTGGCCGCTGACGGAACTGCTGCCGGAAACCGATTGGCCGAGCGTGCCCTGGAAGGCGTAGGGCTGGAGCACGTCGGCCCTGGCCGCGTGCGGAAGCGCGCCGAGGAGCGCTGAGGCCAACACTCCGCTGGCCAACACCCCGCTGGCCAACACTCGGCGGGCCAGCACCCCGCCCGCCAACCCGCTCGCCAGCCTGATTTTGGAGAAGACGCGCAGTTCGATGGGCATTCGGCCGACCCTTTTTGGTCTGTCCCAATTAATGACGAGAGGGCCGGCTGGTGTCAACCAATGCGCGGTTGTGGAGATGCGGTCTTCACACACCGTTCATGGGCCGGTCGCGGTCCTGCGCACGCGCCCGTCCCCGCCTCCTCGTTTTCCGCTTGTGCCCGGCCGCGCACTTGCGCATCCTCCGCGCCGACGAGAACAAAACGGGATCATCGATGCCCGCCTCCGAGTTCGACCCCATTCTCGAGTTCACCGCCCCGCGCACCCACAGCGCCGCCGCCATTGCGCGCCGCGAGGCCGAGCGGGCCCGCGACCTCGCCTTCATCGCGCGCGACCGCAAGCGCTTCGACCTCCCCGAGGCCGAGCAGCGCGCGAACCGGGAGGCCGCCCGCGCCGCCGACGCGCTCGCCGCCCGGCGCAAGCGGCAGGGGCAAGTGCGCGCCGCCGCGCTCGATCTCTTCGCCCGCCGCGGCGTCGCCGCCATCTCGCTCGCCCGCCTGGCCTGGGAGATGGGCTGCGGCGAGGCCGCGCTGCGCCGCGCCTATCCGGACAAGCCCTGCCTCCTCGCCGCCATCCTCACCGAGGCCATGGACGCGCTCGACGAAGCCGTGCTCGGCGCCCACGATTCGGCGCCCTCGGGTGGTAGCGATGGCGACGCGGAAACCAGCATGGGCGAGGACGCCACCGCCCGCCTCGCCGCCATGGCCGAGGCCTATCTGCGCCACCGCGGCGGGCCCGGCGCGATGGCGCGGCGCATTCTGCCCGAGGCGATCGCGCTGCTGCCGCCGCCGGTTGCCGCATCCATCACCGTCCGCCGGACCTGGCTCGCCGCGCCGTTCGAGACCGCGCTCGAACAGGCCCTCGCCGAACCGGAGTGGGCCGAGCCAAACCGGGCCGAGCCAAACCGGGCCCGCGTCGCCCTGCTCGCCCACGCCCTGCTCGGCCTGCTCGACGCCCATGCCGATCTGGCGGACCCTCCGCCCGAGGCCGACTATGCCGCATTCGCCCTCGCCGCCATTCTCGGCGCCGCCACCGCGCCCTGCCCGCCCGGCGTTCGCGCGCCCTTCCATCCGGCGCCGTCCGATCCGGCCGCAAGGTTGACACCGCCGCCCGCCTGCGCCCACTTTCCGCCCATCCTTCCCGGGCAGGAAACGAGAGGCCGCCATGGCACAGCACGACAAGAGCAAGCACGGCGCGCGCCCGCTGCGCTCGCGCCGCTGGTTCGACGATCCGCACGATCCCGGCATGACGGCGCTCTATGTCGAGCGCTATCTGAATTTCGGCCTCACCCGCGAGGAGCTGCAGTCGGGCAAGCCGATCATCGGCATCGCCCAGACCGGCTCGGACCTCTCGCCCTGCAACCGCCACCATCTGCAGCTGGCGGAGCGGGTGCGCGATGGCATCCGCGATGCGGGCGGCATTCCGCTGGAATTCCCCCTCCATCCCATCCAGGAAACCGGCAAGCGCCCGACCGCGGCGCTGGACCGCAATCTCGCCTATCTCGGCCTCGTCGAGGTGCTGCACGGCTATCCGCTTGACGGCGTCGTCCTCACCACCGGCTGCGACAAGACCACGCCCGCCTGCCTGATGGGCGCGGCGACGGTGAACATCCCCGCCATCGTGCTCTCCGGCGGGCCGATGCTGGATGGCTGGTGGAAGGGCAAGCTCTCCGGCTCCGGCACCATCGTCTGGGAGGGGCGCAAGCTCTATGCCGAGGGCAAGATCGGCTACGACGAATTCATGGACATGGCCGCCTCCTCCGCGCCCTCGGCCGGGCACTGCAACACCATGGGCACCGCGACCTCGATGAACAGCCTGGCCGAGGCGCTCGGCATGTCGCTGCCCGGCTGCGCCGCCATCCCCGCGCCCTATCGCGAGCGCGGCCAGATGGCCTACGAGACCGGCCGGCGCATCGTCGCCATGGTGCACGAGAACCTGCGCCCGTCGGACATCATGACCAAGGCGGCGTTCGAGAACGTCGTCGCCGCCGCCGCCGCGCTCGGCGCCTCGTCGAACTGCCCCATCCACATGATCGCCATCGCCCGGCACATCGGCGTCGAGCACACGCTGGACGACTGGCAGCGCATCGGGCCGGAGATTCCGCTGCTGGTCGATTGCCAGCCCGCCGGGCGCTTCCTCGGCGAGGCGTTCCACCGCGCCGGCGGCGTGCCGGCGGTGATGAAGGAACTGCTGCAGGCGGGCAGGATCGACGGCGCCGCGATGACCGTCACCGGGCGGACCATGGCGGAGAACCTCGCCGCCATCCCGACGCCGGACCGCGAGGTGATCCGTGCCTACGACACGCCGCTGAAGGCCGCCGCCGGCTACGTCGTCATGACCGGCAATCTGTTCGAGAGCGCGGTGATGAAGATGAGCGTCATCGACGACGCGTTCCGCCGCCGCTTCCTCTCGGATCCGGCGCATCCGAACGTGTTCGAGGGCAAGGTCGCGGTGTTCGAGGGGCCGGAGGACTACCACGCCCGCATCGAGGATCCATCGCTCGGCATCGACGAGCACACCGTGCTGGTGGTGCGCAATTGCGGCCCGGTCGGCTATCCCGGCAGTGCCGAAGTGGTGAACATGCAGCCGCCGGCGGCACTTCTGAAGCGCGGCATCGACACGCTGCCGACCATGGGCGACGGGCGCCAATCCGGCACCTCGGCCAGCCCCTCGATCCTGAACGTCACGCCGGAGGCCGCCGTCGGCGGCGGGCTGGCGCTGCTGAAGAGCGGCGACCGCATCCGCATCGATCTCACCAACCGCAAGGTGGACGTGCTGCTGGCGGAGGGTGAACTCGCTGCCCGCCGCGCCGCCTGGCGCGCGCCGGCGCTCAAGCACCAGACTCCGTGGGAGGAGATCTACCGCTCGATGGTCGGCCAGCTCGGCACCGGCGCCTGCCTGGAGCCGGCGACGATGTATCTCAACGTCATCGAGACGCGCGGCGAAGCGCGCAACAACCACTGAGGGGGCGGCGATGAGCGAGCGTCTCGCCGGCAGGAAGGCCTTCGTCACCGCCGCGGCGCAGGGCATCGGGCGGGCCATCGCGGAAGCTTTCGCCGCCGCCGGGGCGGAGGTCGTCGCCACCGACGTCAACGAGGCCAAGCTCGCCGAGATCGCCTCCCCGCGCATCCGCACCATGCGGCTCGACGCGCTCCACGCCGAGGATATCGTCTACGTCGCCGATTCCGTAGGCCCCATCGACATCCTCGCCAACTGCGCCGGGTTCGTGCACCAGGGCAGCGTGCTGGAGGCGAGCGAGCAGGAGTGGGATTTCGCCTTCGACCTCAATGTGCGCTCGCAGTTCCGCACCATCCGCGCCTTCCTGCCCGGCATGCTGGCGAAAGGCGGCGGCGCCATCGTCAACATCGCCTCGGTCGCCTCCAGCGTGAAGGGCGTGCCGAACCGCTTCGTCTACGCCACCACCAAGGCGGCGGTGATCGGGCTGACCAAGTCCGTGGCTGCGGATTTCGTCGGCAAGGGGATCCGCTGCAACTGCATCTGCCCCGGCACCATCGCCTCGCCGAGCCTGGAGGAGCGCATCGCCGCCAACGCCGCCGCCGCCGGCTCGCTGGCCGCCGCGCGCGCCGCCTTCGTCGATCGCCAGCCGATGGGCCGGCTCGGCCAGCCGGAGGAGATCGCGGCGCTCGCCGTCTATCTCGCCGGCGACGAGAGCCGGTTCGTCACCGGCCAGGCGATGATCATCGATGGCGGCTTCACTTTGTGATGTGAGGAAGAGGGAACCATGAAACTTCTGCGTGTCGGCCCGCCAGGGGCCGAGAAGCCTGCCATGCTCGACGCCGACGGAGGGCTGCGCGATCTCTCCGGCGCCATCACCGATATCGACGCCGACACGCTCTCGCCGGCCGGGCTCGATCAGCTGCGCGGGCTGGATCCCAAGCGCCTGCCGCGCGTCGCGGGCAATCCGCGCATCGGCCCCTGCGTCGTGCGGCCGCTGAACTATGTCTGCATCGGCCTCAACTACGCCGACCACGCCGCCGAGACCGGCTCGCCGATCCCCAAGGAGCCGATCATCTTCCTCAAATCCCTCGGCGCGTTCTGCGGCCCGTTCGACGCGGTGAAGATTCCCCGCGGCTCGAAAAAGACCGACTGGGAAGTGGAGCTCGGCGTCGTCATCGGCACGCGCGCCAGCTACGTCTCCGAAGCGGACGCGATGAACCATGTCGCCGGCTACTGCGTCTGCAACGATGTCAGCGAGCGCGAATACCAGCTCGAACGCGGCGGCAC
>DAIDKZ010000075.1 GCA_027449745.1 Acetobacteraceae bacterium
ATCGTCGCCGGCGTCGACAGCGATGCGGCGACGGTGGCCGCCGTCAGCCGCTTCGGCGATGTCGTGCTCGGCAAGAGCCTGGTGAACTGCAAGGACAGCCCGGGGTTCATCGCCAATCGTCTCGGGGTCTACTGGATGCAGCTCGGCGTCGTCGAAGCGCTCGATGCGGGGCTCACCGTCGAGGAAGCGGACGCGGTGATGGGCCGTCCGTTCGGCATTCCGCGCACGGCGATTTTCGGCCTCATCGATCTCGTCGGCCTCGACCTGATGCCGCACGTCAACGCCAGCCTGGCCCGCGCCTTGCCGCCGGGCGATCCGTTCCATGCCGCCAATCGCGAACTGCCGCTGCTCGGGCGCATGATCGCCGAAGGCTATACCGGGCGCAAAGGCAAGGGCGGCTTCTATCGGCTGGAACGCGGCGAGGGCGGGCGGCGCAAGTTGGCGATCGACCTCGCCACCGGAGAGTACCGTCCCGAGCGTGCTGCCAATCTGCCCGAACTCGCTGCTGCCGGCAGCGATCTGCGGAAGATCCTCGCCGCGCCGGGCAAGGTCGGGCGCTACGCCTGGCGGGTGATCGGCCAGACACTGGCCTACGCCGCGGCACTGGTGCCGGAGGCCACCGACGACATCGTCGGCATCGATGAGGCGATGCGCCTCGGCTACAACTGGAAATGGGGCCCGTTCGAGCTGATCGACCGCGTCGGTGCCGACTGGCTGATCGAACGCCTCGGCGCTGACGGCATCGCCGTGCCGAAGCTGCTCGCGCAGGCGAACGGGCGTAGTTTCTATCGCACCGAGCGCGGCCAGCTGCAGTTCCTCGGCACCGATGGCGCCTATCACGAATTCGTCCGCCCCGAGGGGGTGCTGCTGCTCGAGGACATCAAGCGGCGGAGCAAGCCGCTCCTGAAGAACGGATCGGCGGCGCTGTGGGACATCGGCGACGGCGTCGTCTGCTTCGAGTTCACCAGCAAGATGAACGCGCTCGATGCCGACATCATCGCCCTGCTGAACAAGACTCTGGCGCTGGTGCGCGAGGACTACAAGGCGCTGGTGATCTACAACGAGGGCGCCAATTTTTCCGTCGGCGCCAATCTCGGCATCGCGCTCTTCGCCGCCAACATCGCCGCCTGGGGCGAGGTGGAGAAGGCCATCGCCGCCGGCCAGCAGACTTATCTGGCGCTGAAATACGCGCCCTTCCCCGTGGTCAGCGCGCCCGCCGGCATGGCGCTCGGCGGCGGGTGCGAGATCCTGCTGCACAGCACCGCGGTGCAGGCCCATGCCGAGACCTATGCCGGGCTGGTCGAGTGCGGCGTCGGGCTGCTGCCGGGCTGGGGCGGCTGCAAGGAGATGCTGCTGCGCTGGCAGACGGAAGGAAAGCTGCCGCGCGGACCGATGCCGGCCGCGGCGCGCGCCTTCGAGCTGATATCCACCGCGCAGGTCTCGAAGTCGGCGGCCGAGGCGCGGGAGATGCTGATCCTGCGCGCGAGCGACGGCATCACCATGAACCGGGCACGGCTGCTGGCGGATGCGAAGGCGCGCGCGCTGTCGCTGCTCGATGCCGGGGCGCGGCCGGTGCCGCCGGAGATCGTCGCCGCCGGGCCCGCGGGCAAGGCCGCGCTGGTCATGGCGGCGGAGGGCTTCCATCGGCTCGGCAAGGCGACCGATCACGATCTCGTCGTCGCTGGCGCGCTGGCCGAGGTGCTCTCCGGCGGGGATGCGGACCCGACCATGCCGGTTGGCGAGCAGGCCATCCTCGATCTCGAGCGGCGCAATTTCATCCGTCTGCTGCAGAGCGAAAAGACCCTGGCGCGCATCGAGCACACGCTCGAAACCGGCAAGCCGCTGCGCAACTGAAGGAGCACGCCCATGCAAACCTACAAGGCCCCGCTGCGCGACATGCGTTTCGTGCTGCACGAGCTGCACGACAGCCGCCGCATCACGGCGCTGCCCGGCGGCGAAGAGCTCTCGCCCGAGCTGATGGACAGCGTTCTGGAGGAAGCGGCGAAAATCGCCGCGGAAGTGCTGCTGCCGCTGAATGCGAGCGGCGACGAGGAAGGCTGCCACTACGAGAATGGCGTCGTGCGCACGCCGAAGGGCTTCAAGGCGGCCTATGACCTGTTCCGCGAGGGCGGCTGGACGTCGCTCGCGTGCGATCCGGCCTATGGCGGGCAGGGGCTGCCAGAGATCGTCAACAAGCTCGTCGAGGAGATGAGCTGCGCGACCAATCTCGCCTTCGGGCTCTATCCCGGCCTCACCCACGGCGCCTACCTGGCGCTGCGCGACCATGGCTCGGAGGAGCTGAAGGCGCGCTTCCTGCCCAAGATGGTGGACGGCACCTGGTCGGGGACGATGTGCCTCACCGAGGCGCATTGCGGCACGGACCTCGGCCAGCTGCGCACCCGCGCGGTGCCGCAGCCGGACGGCAGCTATCGGGTGAGCGGCGCGAAAATCTTCATTTCCGCTGGCGAGCACGACCTCACCGAGAACATCGTTCACCTCGTTCTCGCCCGGCTGCCGGACGCGCCGGCCGGGGTGAAGGGCATCAGCCTGTTCCTGGTGCCGAAATTCCTCCCCACCGCCGAGGGCGCGCCGGGTGCGCGCAACGGCGTGCTGTGCACGGCGATCGAGCACAAGATGGGCATCCGCGCCTCGGCGACCTGCCAGCTCACCTTCGAGGATGCCACCGGCTGGCTGGTCGGTGCGCCCAACAAGGGCCTCGCGGCGATGTTCACCATGATGAACAGCGAGCGGCTCTCGGTCGGCATCCAGGGGCTCGGTATCGCCGAGGCGACCTACCAGAGCGCGGTCACCTACGCGAAGGAGCGGCTCCAGGGCCGCTCGCTCGCTGGCGCCAAGCGCCCGGACCTCGCCGCGGACCCGATCATCGTCCATCCGGACATCCGCCGCACGCTGCTCACCATCCGCGCCTACGCCGAAGGCTGCCGCGCGCTCGCCGGCTGGGTGGCGCAGGCGTTGGACCTGATGGAGCGGGAGACCGACCCCGCCGCGCGCGCCGCGGCGGACGATTTCACCGCGCTGATGACGCCGGTGGTGAAGGCGCTGTTCACGGATCTCGGGTTCGAGGCCGCCAGTCTCGGCGTCCAGATCTATGGCGGCCATGGCTACATCCGCGACCACGGCGTCGAACAATTCGTGCGCGATGCGCGCATCGCCATGCTCTACGAGGGTACCAACGGGGTTCAGGCGCTGGACCTCGTCGGGCGCAAGCTGCCGGCGCATGCGGGGCGCTCGCTGCGCCGGTTCTTCCACCCCGTCGCCGAGTTCATCGAGGCGAAGAAGGACGATCCCGCGATCGGCCCGCTGGTCCAGGCGCTCGCCAAGGGGTTCGGCGCGCTGCAGCTCGCGACCGCCCACATCGCCGAGCGCGGCCAGCGCGACGCGGAGGAGGCGGGTGCGGCCGCCACCGAATATCTGCGTCTGTTCGGCCTGGTCGCACTCGGCTTCATGTGGGCACGCAGCGCCGAGGTGGCGGCGGCGAAGCTGCCGGCCGCCAACGGCGACGCCGGATTCTACCGCGCCAAGCTCGCCACCGCGCGGTTCTACATGGAGCGCATCCTGCCCAACGCCTTCGCGCTCCTGCCGGCGATCAAGTCCGGCAAGGCGGCGATGATGGCGCTCGACGAGGTTGATTTCTGAGGCGGAGGGATTTCTGAGGCGACGGGTCAGCCGCGCTCGCCGGCGGGCGCGGCGAACTCGCCCGCGCGCAGTGCGCGCGCGATGGCGTCGAGCACGCCGTTGGCCAGGCGCGGCGCTTCGCCCTCGAAGAAGCCGTGGGCGACGTCGAGATATTCGTTGATCAGAACGCGCGCCGGCGGTCCGTCGGCGTGGCCGAGTTCGGCGGCGCAGGCGCGCAGCAGGGCGCGCAGCACCGGGTCGAGCCGCTCCAGCGGCCAGTCCGCCGGCAGCGCGGCGCTGATGAGCGCGTCGATGGTCTCGGCCTGCTGTGTCGCCGCTCGGACGATGCCGACGAACAGCGCCGCGTCGGCCTCCGGCGCCCGCCCGTCCTCGTACCCTCCGGCGGCGGCGGGGCCGAGCCGGTGGCGCAGGAATTGATCGATCACCGCCT
>DAIDKZ010000076.1 GCA_027449745.1 Acetobacteraceae bacterium
GGGCTTCGAGATCATCTCCTCCCCGGAGCTGTTCATCGCCGCCGCCGCGGAGCGCACACGGCGCATCCGCCTCGGCACCGGCGTCGTTTCCCTGCCGTACCATAACCCGCTGATGGTGGCGAACCGGATCATCCAGCTCGACCACATGACGCGCGGCCGGGTGATGTTCGGCGCCGGTCCGGGCCTGCTCACCTCGGACGCGATGATGCTCGGCATCGACCCCAACACCCAGCGCGACCGCATGATGCAGTCCCTCGACGTCATTCTGCGCCTGTTCCGCGGCGAGAGCGTCACCGAGACGACCGACTGGTACACGCTCGTCGACGCCAGGCTGCACCTGCTGCCCTACACACGCCCTTACCCGGAGGTCGCGGTCGCCAGCTCGATCACGCCCTCGGGCGGGCGCGCGGCCGGGCGCTATGATCTCGGCATGCTGTGCGTCGCTGCCACCGACCTCAGCGGCTTCGACGCGCTCGGCACCAACTGGGCGGTGGCGCAGGAGATCGCGGCGAAGCATGGGCGGCGGATGGATCCGGCGCGGCTGCGGCTGGTCGGGCCGATGCACATCGCCGAAACGCGCGAAGAGGCGCGTGCCAATGTGCGCTTCGGCCTCACCCGGTGGATCGACTATTTCCAGCGCCTCAATCCGGCCCGCTTCGGCGACATCACCGGCGTCGATCCGTTCGACGTCATCGTCGGCAGCGGGCGCGGTGTCATCGGCACGCCCGATGACGCCATCGCCATGATCGAGCGGCTGCAGGCCAAGCAGGGCGGGTTCGGCGTGTTCCTGCATCTGGCCCATAATTGGGCGGACTGGCAGGCGACGCAGAAATCCTACGAGCTCTACGCCCGCTACGTGGTGCCGCATTTCCGCGGCGTCAATGCGCACCGCGCGGCGTCGCTCGCCTGGGTCAGCGAGAACAACGCCGAACTCTCGCGGCTGCAGGCCGAAGCGGCGCGGGCCATGTTTGCGCGCCATGAGGCCGAACGCACGGCGGGGTAGCCGCGCCCGGCCTTAGAGCAACCTCCGATCTGATTGAGCCGTTCCGGCTCGGGCAGATCGGAGATAAGTTGCTCTAGAGTCATATGTTTCTAGAGCACGACCGTCCGACCAGATGATTCCATCAGGTCGGACCGTGCTCTAGAGTCTGTCAGCGCTTCATTGAAACGCTGACAGACTCTAGCTCCTTGTTTACGAGTCTGTTTTTCCGCCTCCGGCGATTCCGCCTGCGGCGGACAGACTCTAGGCGAAATCGCGCGCCAGTTCGGCGCGCACCGGCTCCGGCAGTACCGCCATGTGGCCATAGCGTGGATGCCGCAAGCCGAGCACGACCTCCGTGCCCGGGGCCCGGAAGCGTGCGATCTGCGCCGGCGAGAGGCGGAAATGCACAAACTGCACCGAGGAGGCCTTGCCCTCCGCGGTGGTGCGGTCCTGGTCGCGCTCCGGTTCGGCGGCGACGGTCTCGCCGTCGAACCGCAGGAACGCGGACTCCTCGATGCCGCCGAGCTGGCTCAGTTCCTGGTGCCGCCGCTCGGGATCGTCGATCTCGATCATGAACGTGGCAATGAGCTCATTGCCCTGTGGGATCAGCGGATTGTACGCCGCCAGCTCGTCGGGCAGCTGCGCCGCGCCGCCCTTCTCGATGAACAGCATCTCATGGACTTGGTAGCGCATCGTCTCGAAATTCTCGAAGAAGAAGGTCACGAACGGGCCGACTTCGACGCGGCGGTGGCGCTTGATGGCGAACACGCGCCGCCGCTGCTCGGGACGGACGCGGACATACTCGTCGAGCGGCAGGATGTCCTCGGGCGCGATGGCGAATTTGGCGGCCATGAGGGGTCCTTTCAGATCGAATAGGCGCGGGCGAGCAGCTGGATCGGGTGTGCGATCAGCTCAGGTGGCGCCTCGGTTCCGAGCTTCCCGATGCCCTGGCGGATATGCACGCCGGCAAGCGGGCATTCCGAGGTGATGAACCGCTTGCCCGCCTCCTTCGCCGTGCGCGCCACCGGCCGGCCGACTTTCATCGCCGTCTCGAAATGCCCGGTCTTGAAGCCCCAGGCGCCGCCATGGCCGGAGCAGCGCTCGATCACCTGCACCTCGGTGTCCGGCAAGAGGCGCAGCATCTCCGCGGCCTTCTGCCCCATGTTCTGCGCCCGCGCATGGCATGCGATATGCACCGCGACACCCCCGGCGACCGGCGTCAGTCCCGCCGCCAGCCCTTCCTTGCGGGCGATGTCGACGACATATTCGCTGATGTCGAACGTCGCCCGGGCGAGCGTGCGCACCGGGTCGGACTCCGGCAGGATCAGCGGCCACTCGAATTTCAGCATCAATGCGCAGGATGGCACCAATGCGATGACGTCATAGCCGCGCGCGATCCACGCGCCGAGTTCGTCCGCCACTTTCGCTGCGCTCTCGGCGACCTTGTCGATGCGCCCCTGTTCGAGCAGCGGCATGCCGCAACAGCCGGGATAGACGATTTCGGTCTCGACACCGTTCTTCGCCAGCACCGCTCGTGTGGCCAGGCCGATCTCCGGGTCGTTGTAGTTGCCGTAGCAGGTGGCATAGAGCACCGCCTTGCGGCCGAAGCCGGGCGCATCGCGATTGAGCGGCGGAGCCTCCGCTGTCGCCGCGAGCAATGTCTTCGCCGCGTAGTGCGGCAGTTCCGCCGCCGGATCGAGGCCGGCGCGAGCAGCCAGCAACCCGCGCACGCGCGTGTTCGCGGTGTCGCTCGCCCAGTTCGCCAGCCCGGCCAGCTTCGTCGCGATCACGCCATTGCGATCGGTCTTGGCCAGTTCGCGGTCGGCGAATGGAACCTGTCCGGCCCGCGACTCCATCGCGCGGTAGCGCAGGATCAGGTGGGGAAAATCGAGGTTGAAGGCGTGCGGCGGAACGTAGGGGCACTTGGTCATGAAGCACAGGTCGCAGAGCGTGCACCCATCCGCGACGCGCCCGAAATCCTTGCTGTCCACCGCATCGAGTTCGCCGGTTTTGGAATCGTCGATGAGGTCGAACAGGCGGGGAAAGGAATCGCACAGATTGAAGCAGCGCCGGCAGCCATGGCAGATGTCGAACACCCGCCGCATCTCGGCTTCGATTGCCTGCGGATCATAGAAGCCGGCATCGCGCCAGGCGATCGGGTGCCGCGTTGGCGCCTCCAGGCTGCCTTCCCTCATGCGTTCTCCTGACGAAACGTCACCCTGCCATGCGACCGGGCCGGAGCAAGCCGCCCCGGCCCGTTCCCCGCACGATCGTGGGATTACTTCAGATCGTCGAGGGCGCGCTGGAAGCGGCCGGCATGCGAGCGCTCCGCCTTCGCCAGGGTCTCGAACCAGTCGGCGATTTCCTCGAACCCTTCCTCGCGCGCGGTGCGCGCCATGCCGGGGTACATGTCGGTGTATTCGTGAGTCTCGCCGGCAATGGCGGCGCGGAGATTATCGTCGGTCTTGCCGATCGGCTTGCCCGTGGCCGGATCGCCGACCGCTTCGAGATATTCGAGATGCCCGTGCGCGTGCCCGGTCTCGCCCTCGGCAGTGGAACGGAACACGGCCGCGACGTCGTTGTAGCCTTCCACGTCGGCCTTCTGCGCAAAATAGAGATAGCGCCGATTGGCCTGCGACTCGCCGGAGAAGGCGTATTTCAGGTTTTCCTCGGTCTTGCTGCCCTTCAGCGTGCTCATGGCGGGTTCCCTTGCATTGGTGCGGGCGGACTGAACGGTTCCGGACCACCCCGCGCCGAGGCGGATCCGATGACCACATTATATGGGCGCGCCGCCGTTTCGACTACCCCGGCACGCGCCGCGCGCCGGTCAGAACAGCTCGATCAGGCGCGCGTGGTCGTCGAGTTCACTTGGCAGCCCCTCGAAAATGACTCGCCCCGAGCGCATCACCGCCACCCGGTCGGACATGGCAAAGGCGGCCCGCACATTCTGCTCGACGAGCACGATGGACATGCCCCGCGCCTGCTGCAGGCGGCGGACGGGCGCCAGCAGGTCCTGGAACAGCTTCGGCGCGAGCCCGATCGAAGGCTCGTCCATCAGCAGAATGCGCGGCTCGGCCAGCAGCGCCCGGCCGATCGCCACCATCTGCTGTTGTCCGCCCGAGAGGGTCGCGGCACGACGATCCCAGAAGCCGCGGATCGCGGGCAGCAGCTCGATCACGGCCTCGATGCGCGCCCGCGCCTCGCCGCCGTGAAGGGTGGCGGCATGCAGCGCGAGGGTGAAAATTTCGCGCACCATGAGGCCGGGAAACACGCCGCGCCCTTCCGGCACATAGCCGATGCCGGCGCGCGCCATCGCCGAGGGCACCGGCCACAGCGCCGTTCCGTCGAGACGGATCGTACCCGCGTCCGGCCGGTGCAGGCCGAACAGCGTGCGCAGCAGCGTCGATTTGCCCGCCCCGTTATGCCCGACCAGGCACAGCACTTCGCCGGCGGCGAGGCTGAGTTCGACTCCGTCGAGCACGGTCCGCCCGCCATAGCCGGCGGCGAGGCCGGAACAGCCGAGAACCTCGCCGCTCACTGGTGCACCTTCGGGTTGGCGGCTGCGAAGCGGCGTAGCAGCGTAGCAGGCGCCAACCCGAGCGCCTGCCGTGACGGCCTGCGTCGCTTGCCGCGTGACGGCCCGCATGAGACCTGCCGCGCGGCAGGTGC
>DAIDKZ010000077.1 GCA_027449745.1 Acetobacteraceae bacterium
AGCGCGACCATCGGGGACCTGCAGCAAAATGCCCGGTTCCGCCGCATCACCGGCGCCGGACTGCGCGAGAGCCATGTCCACGACGTCGCGATCGACCGCGAATCGCCGAACTACCGGCAGGAATAGGCACTCCTCGCCCCGATGACTCCTGCCGGGCGGCTGGCGGCCGCCATCGAGCTGCTCGCCGCGATCGAGGCCGCACCGCGCAAGCCGGCCGATGCCGTGGCCAATGAGTTCTTCCGCGCCCGCCGCTTCATCGGCGCCGCCGACCGGCGCGCCATCAGCGATCGCGTCTGGATGGTACTGCGCGCCTTCCGCCGGCTCACCTGGTGGCTGCGCGATGCCGCGACACCACGGCTGCTCGTCGCCGCCTCGATGCTGCTGATCGACGCTCGCGGCGTTCACGCTTTGGACGCCGGCTTTTCCGGCGGCCGCTTCGGCCCTGGCCCGCTCACGGAGGCCGAGCACGCCGCGCTCTCACCGCTCGCCGACCACACGCTCGATCATCCCGCGATGCCTGAAGCCGTACGCCTCGAAGTACCGGATTTCCTGCTCGACCGCTTCCGCGCCCGCTTCGGCGCCGCGCTCGGGCCCGAACTCGCCGCACTCGGCGTCCCTGCCCCGCTCGATCTGCGCGTCAATCTCCTCCGGGGCACGCGCGAGGAGGCGATCGCGGCGCTGGCCGCGGAGGGCGTGGAGGCGATGCCGACCCCGCTCTCGCCCTGGGGCCTGCGCGTCGCCGGCCGCCGCCCGATCACCGGCGGGGCGGCATTCCGCGCTGGGCTGGTCGAGATCCAGGACGAAGGCAGCCAGCTCGTGGCCGCTCTGCTCGGCGCCGGCCCTGGCATGCGGGTGGCCGATCTCTGCGCCGGCGCCGGCGGCAAGACCCTGGCATTGGCGATGAGCATGGACAATCGCGGCCATATCCTGGCCTGCGACGTATCCGCCCCGCGGCTGGAGGGCGCGGTGCGGCGGCTGCGCCGGGCCGGCGTTCACAATGTCGAGCGCCATCTGCTGACCCCGGGCGACAAGGGCCTGAAGCGCCGAGCCGACAGTTTCGACCGCGTTCTGGTCGATGCCCCCTGCACCGGCACCGGCACGTGGCGGCGCAATCCGGATGCGCGGCTTCGGCTGAGCGAGGCGGATCTTGCCGAGCTGACCGCCAAGCAGGCGGGCCTGCTGGACCAGGCGGCGCGGCTGGTGCGCAAAGGCGGGCGTCTGGTATACGCTACCTGCTCGCTGCTGGCCGAGGAGAACGAGGCGCAGGTGTCCGCCTTCCGCGATCGCCATCCGGAGTTTGTGCCGCTGGAACTGGAACGGGCCTGGACCGTGCCGGTGCCCTTGGCCGGTTCGTTCCTGTCGCTGACCCCGCGCCAGCACGGGACCGACGGGTTTTTCGCCGCCATTCTTGAGCGCACGGCATGATGACGGTGCGCCGCGCTCGCCCGAGCGACGCGGCTGCGATCGGCGCGGTGCATGTCGCCGCCTGGCGCAGTGCCTATCCCGGTATTCTGCCCGACGATTACCTCACCCGCCTCTCGGTGGCGCGGCAAGCGGCCTACTATGACGGCGCCATCCGCGGCGGCGTAGGTGTGCACGTGTTGACCGCCTCCGGCCTCGACGTGCCGGCTCGGCCGCCGACGGCGGCGGCGGGACCGCGGATCGTGGGCTTCGTCACCGGCGACCGCGCCCGCACCCGCGGGCTGGCGGACGGCGAGATCGAGACGCTGTATGTGCTCGACGACTGGCGCGAGCGTGGGCTCGGCCGGCGGCTGATGCGCAGCGCCGCGGCACATCTGATGACGCTCGGCTGCCGGTCCGTGTTTCTCTGGGTGCTGCGCGACAACCCCAGCCGCTGGTTCTACCAGCGCCTCGGCGGCAAGCCGGTCGCCGAATCCTCGGTCCGCGTCGGCGGCATCGACATCGCTCAGGTCGCGCTCGTGTGGGATCCGATCGAGCGCCTCATCCAGGCCTCGACCCAGGCGAGTTGAACGGGCGCCGCCGTCCCTTCAGCCGGCCCTGCCCGCCGGAATGGCGCTCGGGCGTCTGTCCGCCGCAGGCGGAATCGCCGGTGGCGGATAAACAGACGCGTAAACAAGAAGCTAGAGTCTGTCGGCGCTTCAATGAAGCGCTGACAGACTCTAGAGCAACCTCCGATCTGATTGAGCCGTTCCGGCTCGGGCAGATCGGAGATAAGTTGCTCTAGCCATTATGGTTTCTAGAGCACGACCGTCCGACCTGATGATTCCATCAGGTCGGACGGTCGTG
>DAIDKZ010000078.1 GCA_027449745.1 Acetobacteraceae bacterium
TTCTGACGGATGCGCCCCATGTTCGCGGAATATTACGGCTTCAACGCGATGCCGTTCCAGCTCACGCCGGACAGCCGCTTCTTCTATTCCAGCAGCGTCCATGCCCGCGCCATCGCGCACCTGATCTACGGCCTGTCCCAGCAGGAGGGCTTCATCATCGTCACCGGCGAGGTCGGCGCCGGCAAGACGACGCTGGTGGAGCGGCTGTGGTCACAGCTCGACCGGTCGACCTACACCATCGCGCGCATCGTCACCTCGCAGGTCTCGGGCGATGATCTGCTGCGCCTGACCGCGGCGGCATTCGGCGCCGGCGAGGGCGGAGACAAGGCGACGCTGCTGCGCGGCATCGAGGCCATCCTGCGCGAGCACCGCGCCGCCGGGCGCCGGGCGCTGCTGGTGGTCGACGAAGTGCAGAGCCTTTCGTTCGCCGGGTTGGAGGAGCTGCGCATGCTCTCCAACATCACCGATGACGGACACGCCCTGCTGCAGACCATTCTGCTCGGGCAGCCGCAGTTCCGCCGCATACTCGCCAGCCCGGAGCTGGAACAGCTCCGCCAGCGGGTGCTCGCCTCGTTTCATCTCGGGCCGCTGAACGAGGATGAAACCCACGCCTACATCGAGTTCCGGCTGCGGGCCGCGGGCTGGGCGGGCAATCCCTCCTTCGAGCCCGAGGTGTTCCCTCTGGTCTTTCGCCACACCGGCGGCATTCCCCGCCGGATCAACCGGCTCTGCTCGCGCCTGCTGCTCTATGGCGCGCTCGAGGAACGGGCGGAGATCAGTGCCGCGATGGTAGAGACCACGGCCCGGGAGCTGCTGGAGGATCTCGGCAGCGGTCACCCCGGGCCGGCGGTTGCCGGCCTCGCGCCGCTCCCGGGAACGGCCCAGGCGGCGGGAGCGATGGAGCTGGCGCATCTCGCCCACCGCATGGATGCGCTCGAACACGCGCTGGCGCGGCGCGAGCGTGTGTTCCAACGCTTCATCGACCTGCTCGGCACCCTCTCGGACGCGCGCCGGCCATGAGCCGTCCGATCAACGCCCCGATCAACGCCCCGATCAACGCCATGACCGTGGATGTCGAGGATTATTTCCAGGTCCAGGCGCTGTCCCCGGCGATCCCACGCTCGGAGTGGGATGATATCCCCTGCCGCGTCGAGGCCAATGTCGAGCGCATCCTCGCCCAGTTCGGATCGGCCGGCATCCACGCCACGTTTTTCACCCTGGGCTGGATCGCCGAGCGCCATGGCGCGATGGTCCGGCGCATCGTCGCCGCCGGGCACGAACTCGCCAGCCACGGCTACGACCATGTCCGCGCCGACCGCTTCACCGAGGCGCAATTCCGCGCCGATGTCGGCCGCACCCGCCGGCTGCTCGAGGACGTCAGCGGCGTCGCGGTTGCCGGCTATCGCGCCCCCACCTTCTCGATCGGACGCACCAACCCCTGGGCGTTCGACGCGCTCGCGGCCGAGGGCTACCGGTATTCCTCCTCCGTCTACCCGGTGCGCCACGATCTCTACGGAACGCCGGACGCGCCGCGCTCCCCCTATCGGGCGGGCAGTGGCGTGCTGTGGGAAATCCCGATGACGACGGTGCGGCTGTTCGGCCGCAACCTGCCGGCCGCCGGCGGCGGCTACTTCCGTCTGCTGCCCTACTGGCTCTTCCGCCTCGGCCTGGCTCGGCGCAATCAGGCCGAAGCGGCCGCGGGCATCTTCTATTTCCACCCCTGGGAAGTGGATCCGGACCAGCCGCGCATCCGCGGGGTCGGCGCGCTGTCGCGCTTCCGCCACTACGTCAACCTCGCCCGTACCACCCCGCGGCTCGACCGGTTGTTGCGGGACTTCGCCTGGGATCGGATGGACCGCGCCTTTGCCGACGTGCTTGCCCAAGCGCCGGCGGAGTAGGGCGCATGGGCGTCGTCTGCAAGCCGCTGGACGAGGCGGCCGAACCGGCCTGGGATGCGTTCGTCACCGCGATGCCGCAGGGCACGTTCTTCCATCTTTCGGGCTGGCGCCGGGTCATCGCGCGCGCCTTCGGCCACCGCACCTTCTACGTGCTGACGGAGCGCGACGGCGCCATCACCGGGGTGCTGCCCCTCGCGCTGGTGTCCTCGCCCCTGTTCGGCCGCACGCTCATCTCCTCGCCGTTCTGCGTCTATGGCGGGCCGGTCGCCGCCGATGCCGAGAGCGCCGCCGCGCTCATCGCGCACGCCGAGAGCCTGCTCGGCCAGACCGGCGCCGCGGCGGTGGAATTCCGTCATAGCCACCCCGTGGACTCCGACTGGGCAACCCGGCCGGATCTCTACGTCACCTTCCGCAAGCCGTTGCTGGCCGGCGAGGAGGCCAATATGGCCGCGATCCCGCGCAAGCAGCGGGCGATGGTGCGCAAGGGCATCCAGAACGGCCTCACCTCCGTGCTCGATCCATCGCCGGCGCGGCTGTGGCGGATCTATGCCGAATCCGTGCGCAATCTCGGCACTCCGGTCTTCGCGCGGCGCTATTTCGAGCTGCTGATGGCGACGTTCCGGGAACACGCCGACATCGTCACCGTGCTCGACGGCGAGACGCCGATCGCGTCGGTGATGAATTTCTACTTCCGCGACGAGGTGCTGCCCTACTATGGCGGCGGCACCGCGGCGGCGCGGGGGCGGGCGGGGAACGATTTCATGTATTGGGAGGTCATGCGCCGTGCCGCCGCCCGCGGTCTGGGGATGTTCGATTTCGGCCGCAGCAAGCTCGGCACCGGCGCCTTCTCCTTCAAGAAGAACTGGGGCTTTGCCCCCACGCCGCTGCACTACCGCTACAAGCTGCGCCCGGGGGCGGCGCTGCCGGACCACAACCCGCTCAACCCGAAATACCGGCTCTTCATCGCCGCCTGGAAGCGCCTGCCCTTGCCGGTGGCGAACCTGATCGGGCCGCACATCGTGCGCGGGATCGGCTAGCGTGAACTTGATCGCCCCGATCTCGCCGCCGCCGCGCGCCGCCGCGCTGGAGAAGCCCGGGCTGCTGTTCCTCTGCCACCGGATTCCGTATCCGCCGGACAAGGGCGAGAAGATCCGCGCCTGGCACATGCTGCGCCATCTCGCGACCAGCCACCGCGTCCATCTCGGATGCCTGATCGACGATCCGGCGGATTGGGCGCATCTGCCGGTGCTGCGGGCCCTGTGCGCCGATGTCGCCGCCTTCGGCCTCGACAAGCGCCGCGCCCGGCTCGCCGCCCTCGCCCGCTTCCGCCCCGGCCGGCCGCTCAGCCTGGATTATTTCCGCTCGGCCCCGCTCACACGCTGGGTGCGCCGGACCCTCGCCCATGAACGCATCGACGCCATCCTCGCCTTCTCCTCGTCCATGGCGCCCTACGTCATGCACGTGCCCGGCCAGGCGCGCCGCCTGCTGGACATGGTGGACGTGGATTCGGAGAAATTCGCCGCCTACGCCGAAACGGCGCGCTTCCCGATGCGCGGCGTCTATGCCCGCGAAGGGCGCACCCTGCTCGCCTTCGAGCGCCAGGCGGCGCAGGCGTTCGAGCGCACGCTGCTCGTCTCCACCCACGAATGCGAGCGCTTCGCCACGCTGGCCCCGGAAAGCCGCGAACGGCTGCTGGCGGTGGAGAACGGGGTCGACCTCGCCGCCTTCGACCCCGCCCGGCCCGCCGCCAACCCGTTTCCCACCGCCGCGCCGCACCTGGTCTTCACCGGCACGATGGATTACCGGCCGAATGTCGATGCCGTGGTCTGGTTCGCGCGCGCGGTGATGCCGCTGCTTGCCGATCTGGGCGTGGTGTTCGCCATCGTCGGCGCGAACCCGGCGGAGGCGGTGCGGCGGCTGGCGAGCCCCTCAATTCTCGTCACCGGCCGCGTGCCGGACACGCGTCCCTACCTCGCCCACGCCGCCGCCGTGGTGGCGCCGCTGCGCATCGCGCGCGGGGTGCAGAACAAGGCGCTGGAAGCGATGGCGATGGCGCGCCCGGTGATCGCCTCGCCGCAGGCCTGCGAGGGGTTGCGCGCCGTGCCGGGGCGCGACCTGCTGGTGGCGGAGGGGGCCGAGGCGATGGCGGAGGCCGTGCGCGCGGTGCTCGCCGGCGCCCACCCGGGCCTCGGCGCGGCGGCGCGGCGGGCGGTGGAAGCGGGCCATGACTGGAGCCGCACGCTGGCCCCGCTCTTCAGCCTGCTCGGGACGGAGCCGGCGCGATGAGCGCATCGACAATCGTCGCGCGCGCCGGATTGCGTCCGGCCCTGCCAGCGCTCATCGGCGGGCTCGTGCTGCTGCTCGCCCTGTTCCACCGCGAGGCCTCGGCGGCGGTGGAGGTGTGGGCGAAATCCACCGCCTATAATCACGGCTTCCTGGTCCTGCCGATCGCCGGCTTCCTCGCCTGGGAGCGGCGCGGACGGCTCGCGGGCGCGGCGGCGCAGCCCTGGCCTTCGGTGGCGCTGCTCGCCCTGCCGCTGGCGGTGGCCTGGCTCGCCGCCGAGCGGCTCGGCATCATGGAAGGGCGCCAGCTCGTCCTCATCGCGCTGGTCGAGCTGCTGGTGCTGGCCGTGCTCGGCCGGGCGCTGTGGCGGGCGATGGCCGCGCCGTTGCTTTATCTCGTCTTCCTCGTGCCGTTCGGCGCCTTCCTCACGCCCTGGCTGCAGGACGTCACCGCCGCCTTCACCGTCCGCGGCCTCGACCTCATCGGCATCCCCAACTACTCCGACGGATACGTCATCGAAATTCCCGAAGGCAGCTTCGTCATCGCCGAGGCCTGCGCAGGGTTGCGCTTCCTCATCGCCGCCATCGCCTTCGGCGTGCTCTACGCGCTGACCATGTATCGCAGCCCGTTGCGGCGCGCGGGGTTCATCGCCGCCTCGGTGGTGGTGCCCATCATCGCCAACGGGTTCCGGGCGCTCGGCATCGTCCTGCTCGGCCACGCGCTCGGCAGCGCCGAGGCGGCGGCGACGGACCATGTGCTCTATGGCTGGATCTTCTTCTCCCTCGTCATCCTGGTGCTGATCCTGCTCGGCCTGCCGTTCCGCGAGGATGGCGCGCCCGCCCCGCCTTCCGCCACGGCAGCCGCCGCGCAACCGGGCTCACCCTCCGGCGCGCGCATGGCCGCCGCGCTGGTGCTGCTGCTCGCCGCCACCGGCCCGGCGCTCTCCGCCTGGTTCGACAGCCAGGCGACGCCGCCGCCGGCGCTCGCCTTCACCCCCGGCCCGGGCTGCGTCGCCGGCCCGGCGGCGGGCGGCGAGGTTCTGCGGCTGCAAGCCGTCTGCGCCGCGCAGGGGGTGACGGTGCTGGTGGACGTGTTCCCCGCCCGGGTCGACCCCGGCCTCATCATCGCCGCGCAGCACCGGCTTTCGGGCGAGGAGGGCGGCGCGGAGGTCGAGACCGGGCAGCTCACCGTGGCGAACGCGGTGCCGCGGCGCTGGCGGCTGGCCGAGCGGGCGGAACATTACCGGCTCACGGCCAGCACGGTCTGGCTGAACGGCGCACCGGCCCCGGGCGGGCTGCGGGCCCGCGCGGTGCAGGCACGCGCCAGCCTGCTCGGCAGCGCCAGCTTCCCCGTGCTCGTCGCCGTGGTGGTGGAAGGCGACCAGACCGCCCCGGGCGAGGCCAAGCTCGCCACCCGCACCGAAGCGCGCCAGCGGCTGGAAACCTTCCTCGCCGGCGCCACCTGGCTGCCGGAGCAGATCTCGGCGCTGGCGGCGGGGCGGTGAGGGCGGTGGAACAAGAAGGCCAGGGGCTCTGCCCCTGGGACCCCGGCAAAGGCGGGGCCTTTGCGATCCGTTCGTTAGGGTTTTCGGGCCGTTGCGCTGCCGGCGGCGCGCAGCGCCGCGGCAATCGGGCGGGCGAGTGGAGCTGGCAGGGCGGCGACGGCGGCTTTCACCCGGACGGCTCCGCCGCGTGCGAGCCCGACTCGGTGCGCGCGGAGATTCCGCGCTCACCGGTTATCAGTTTCATTTATAATTAGAGAACGTATATGAAAATGATCGGGAAAATCGCCAAGAAAATAGGCAACCATATTTCATTAGCAATAAATGATCCGGAAAAATTTGGGAGAAACATACTTCAAATCACAAATCCAAAACTTTTCGAAGATCGTCTGCTTGATATTATGAATATGACGCCGATGCACATTCGCCTGGGTTCCGATACCCGGGTTCGGCTAAACGTCCTCGATGCCGCTTGGACTCGGTCCGGGATGACCGGGGGGCCAAACACGACGATTAATCTGGCGCTCCGCATTGCAAAAACCGGCATTCCTATCCGCTTGGTCTCGACGGTTCGCGAAGGCGACGCCGATAATCGCTGGATTGCCGGTCATGCGGCGTCCTTGCTGGGAGAAAAAAATGTCCCGCAGGTGTCGGTTGCCTCAGCGGCCAGCCGATATTCTCCACTTGAACTCGGAAAAAAAGACATATTCATTGCCACACATTGGACGACGGCATATCAGCTTAAGGAAATTTTGCCAAATATGCCAATAAGAAAGTTCTTCTATATGCTGCAGGAATTCGAGCCGTCATTTTACGCATGGTCATCAAATTACGCAAGATGTATTGAGACATTACATATGGATTTTATTCCGATAATAAATGAAGAAATCCTCGCGCAATTTTTTTACATGCAGCCATTTTGCCGATTTGTAGGAGAGAAATCGGAAGAACGCGCAATTATATTTCAGCCTGCGGTAGATAGGGATATATTTTATCCGCCGAAGAATCTTGGAAATCGACCAAAACGACTTCTGTTTTATGCGCGACCAACCAACACCAGAAATGCCTTTGGGCTGGGGCTGCTCGCGTTGCGACAAGTTGCGACTGACCCCGCGTTCGCGGGGTGGGAATTCGTGGCGATTGGTGGTCGGGGAGCGGTTCCCGAAATGGCGCTCGGAGGAGGGCACAAATTGGTACCCGCCGGCTGGGCGGGATACTCCGAGTATGCGGCGTCGCTGCGTGATGCCGATGTGCTGCTCTGCCCGATGATTTCGCCCCACACGAGTTACCCAGTCCTCGAGATGGCCGCAACAGGGGGCATCAGCATAACGAATACGTTCGTTACGAAGACCGCTGAACGACTGGAGGCCCTTTCGCCGGACATCATTCCTGTCGAGGCTTCCGTGGAGGGGTTCGCAGCGGGGTTGCGCGCAGCGGCGGCGCGCGTCGGGCAGGGTGTCGCGAGAGTCGATCGCTTGAACCTCCCATCCAGCTGGGCTGACGCGCTGGAGCCCACGGTGAGGCGAGTGACGGACCACATTCATCGATTGGCAGGCGGGTAGCTGGGCGCGGGAGCGATGATGATGCCCGGACAAACCTCTTTAGCGCGGATGGGCGCCTGCCGCAGCCTTCCTAACGCCGCAAGACGGTCCAGGGGTCTACGGATTCTCGCCGCTGCGGCAGGCAATGCGGTCGAGCATGGAAGATGTCACGTCGGGCTAGTCGTCATCGACGGTTCTGGCCGCCGCGGGAGAGCGCTGCTTGAGCGCGAATGGCATCGAGCGTTGCTGGCAGGACCGGTCCCGGATATAGGCTGGAATGGTAGCCTTGGTGGTCCGGCGCCGGGCGCTATGTCCGCGTGTCTCGGAGTGACAGCGCTCATGTCGAGGGTTATCCCATCCCAATCTGGCCCGAGCGTGGCCGATCGGCGTGATCTGCGCGCGCCTCGCCCTCGCGCCGCGGCAGAGCGACAGCTTGAGCCTCCGGCCTGAGTGGACGCTCATGTTAACATCCAGCACTCCTCATGTTGCCATCGTGGTCCTCAACTGGAACGGCATCGCAGATACGCTGCGCTGCATCGAATCGTTGGAGCGCCAAACTTATCCGAATTTTCGCTTCCTGGTCGTCGATAACGGCTCGACCGATGGCTCGCTTCCCGCGCTACGCTCGCTGGGGGATCGCATCACGCTGATCGAGAGCCCGGCGAATCTCGGTTATACCGGCGGCAACAATCTTGCCATCCGGGCCGCGCTGGCGCGGGGCGCGGACTATGTCTGGCTGTTCAACAACGATGCCGTGGCCGAGCCGGACACGCTTGCGCGCCTGCTGGCGGTCGCGGAGGCCGATCAGCGGATCGGCCTGCTGAGCCCGTTGGTGCGCGACGACGCGGACCCCGCCGTGATCCACTTCGCCGGCGGACGGTTCGATCTCGGCATCCCGATCTACGAGCCGACCGAGGATGTGGGCAAGGCCCAGGGCTGGCAGGCGAGCGCACCGGACCGCATGGCGCTGTGGGGTACGGCCATGCTGGCGCGGCGGACGCTGATCGAGCGCATCGGCCTGCTCGACGATCGCATTTTCGCCTACTGGGAGGACATCGACTACTCAATCCGAAGCGCACGCGCCGGCTTTCGCAACGTGATGGTGTTCGACACGGCAATATTCCACGCCGCCAAGCCGACCATCCGCTCCCCGCTGGAGGTGAAGCCGTATTACTTTTATTTCGTGACCCGCAACGAGATTCTGATGTGGCGGAAATTCTGCCCCGCACTGCCGTTCATGAAGTCGCTGCTTTGGACGATGAAACGGCAGGCGCGGCAGATGGAGCGCATGAAGGAAAGCCCGGAGCATGTCGCCGCCGTGCTCGACGGGTTATGGGATGGGCTCCTGGGCCGGGGCGGGGCATATCGGCCCGGCCGTCGCCGAGGGGGGCTGCGGCGCCGGGCAGTCCTGCGGCTGGCGCAATTGACCCGATGATCTTCGGTCCGGACAGGCGGCGGCCGTGACACCCCAAAACGTCGATAAACCACGCTTGAAGCACGTCATGCGTGCAATGTATTGGGCAATCAGAAGGGACTATCGGAATATTTTTCACATTATCGCGATAATATCAGGATTTATCAAAAACTATCTTCGAATACGAATAATACATATTCGCAACAATGGTAAAAAAATAGTTGCTGTATCTCAAGTCGAACGGCTTGGTGATATAATAGCAATTAGTCCGGTCTCGCAACATGCGAAGAAAAAATATTGTGAAGATATGATATATTGGGTGTCTAAAAAATCTTATGCTAGCTTTGCATCAGAATTCACCCATGTTGATGGTTCTATCGCTGTGGAATGTTTGACGGAATGGATGCTCATATGGGCTTCTGGGCTCGTTGATGTAACATTTGATACTCATATAAACGGATTATATTGTCTAAAATGTCGGATCCCTTTGAAAAAATCCGGGCATGCGGGCAAAATAAATTACGGAAATTATTATAACTATGGGACCCTTCTAGAAATAGCTTGTTTAAGCGCAGGCGTTCCGCCGCTCGACTTCTGTCCTACTCTGCCGCTGGACCGGGCCTCTGCCCGGAAGGTCGATGCGCTTTTGCTTCCAGACGAGTTTGTCGTGATCCACTGCGCATCCGACGAGGCTGCGCGTGACTGGCCCTATGAGCGATGGCGGAGCCTCGTTTCGCATATCAATCAGGTACTGGCGCTTGACGTTGTGGAAATTGGCTTGGCGCCCCGGGTGGTGCACTCCACCGCGCCACGCCAGCGGAGCCTTTGCGGCCAATTGTCAATCCTTGAGACCGCCGAGGTCATACGCCGTGCACGTCTTTTCATCGGGATCGACAGCGGTCCGGCGCATCTGGCGAATGCGGTCGGGACCCGCGGCGTGATCCTGCTCGGGGCTTACCGGAATTTCAAACGCTATACGCCTTATAGCGGCGCCTATGGCGATGGCCGGCTCGCCGAATTGGTGCGGGCGGAGGGGCCTGTATCCGAGTTGGACGTCGCGCCGGTCATCGAGGCGGTGGAGCGAGGACTCGCATTGTCCCGTGGCGAGCGGGCGTCCCAGTAGCGGCCGCTCTCAACCCGATAATACACCGTTGCGCCCTGGTGGGCGCCGAGAGCGCTGGCCGGTTTTGGGGCCTCGGTGGGGGGCCTGAAGCAAATATTTGAATCCAACGGCTTCGAGGCTTTCCGTTTGCCTCGCCAGAACGTTGAGTTCTACATTCGTCGTCCTTCGACGGTTCCGCAGACGCTGACCGACGATAGGTTCGAATTGGCGGACCTGCTGTTCGGGCGGCCGTGAATGCCGGCCAAGTGGATAATCCGGTGCAGGCGGGCGTCGCGTTACTGGCCAGGCCCAAACGGGAGAAACAGGCGCGATGGGGATGATGCTGTCGTCAGGCCGGATCGCGCGCTTCCTGCGCAAGCCGGCAGACCAGAAGGTCGCCGCGCTGTTCGCGACGGCGAAGGAATCGCTCGGGCTCAAGCGCGTGGCCGAGACGGGGTCGAGCGTCGTCGGACACCGCCTTGCCGCGCCGCGGGCGGTCGAGCGGGGCTCCGCCTTCTACCTGGCCATCCGTCCCGATTCGGATATCTGCTTCGGGGGAATGCCCGAGTTGGCGGAACTGGCGCACGCCTGGGTGCGGGGCAACCCCGTCCCCAACGCCGCTGATCTCGCGCGGCTCTACGCGCTGGTGCTGAATGTCCGTGCTGTGCTTGAGGCTGGCGTGCCCGGCGATCTTGCCGAGCTCGGCGTCTATCGCGGCAACACCGCCGCCGTTCTCGCCCACTACGCCCGCGCCGCCGGGCGCGAGCTTCTGCTGTTCGACACCTTCGCTGGGTTCGATCGGCGGGATTTTGACGGCGTGGACAGGAATCGGAGCATGGAGTTCGGCGACACGTCGCTCGAGGCCGTGCGCGGCTTCGTCGGCACCGACCGCACCCGCTTCTTCCCCGGCCGCTTTCCCGAGTCGGTTCCAACGGCCCTTGAGACGGCCCGGTTCAGCGTCGTCCATCTCGACTGCGATCTCTATGCGCCGATCAAGGCCGGAATGGAGTTCTTCTTCCCGCGCCTCTCTCCCGGCGGACTGATGATCGTCCACGATTATTCCAACCCCTCCTGGAGGGGGGTGAAGCAGGCGGTGGACGAAGTGCTGGCGGACCGCGCGGAGCGCCCGATCCTTCTGCCTGACAAGGCCGGCACGGCGATGATCCGAAAGACCTGAGTCCCCGGGTTCCAAGGGCCTCCCGGCCCTTGGCGGGGCCCGGGGCAGCGCCCCAGCCTTTTCATCGCCGCGCCTTGTCCCTCCTGTCCCCGGTTCATCCCCCCGGCGCGCTCAGCGGGCGCGGGTTGAAGTCGGCTGGCGGCGGCTGGCGGAGTCCGCGTGCTTCGTCTTCGGGGGTGACGGCGATGGCGTGGCAGCCGGTGCCGCCGTAGTGCGGGAGGGTGTTCACCACGGAATCCGGGAGCTCGGCGTAGCTGGGTGGCAGGGGTGGGGCGGTTCCGGTGAGGCGGGCGGGGTCGAAGCCGGAGAGCAGGGCGCCGGCGGCGCTGTCGCCGGGGGCGAGGTTGGCGAGGCCGCGGGCGGTGGCGGCGCGGGCGGCGGTTTGTTCGTCGGGCAGGTTGGCGAGTGGGGTGAGGGCGAAGATGTCGTCGATCAGCCGCACCAGCGAGGCGTGGGTGGCGGTTTCGTGGGCGATGGCGTGGGCGCGGGCGAAGGGCGAGACGAGGATGAGGGGGATGCGCGCGCCGGGTGAGAAGGGTTTGCCGGCCGGGTCGCGCACGGAGAGTGGCGGGGGCACGTGGTCGTAGAAGCCGCCGCTTTCGTCGTAGGTGATGATGATGGCGCTTTCCGCCCAATAGGGGCTGCGGGCGATGGCGTTGATCTCGCGGGCCACCAGCGCCTCCGAGAGTTCCGAATCCGCGTAGCCGGGGTGGTCGTCGTCGCCGCGGAAGCGGGCGCGGGCGGAGGCGGCGTCCGGCGCCTGGCCGGAGACGGCGAGGAAGCCGCCGCGGACATAGAACACGCCGGCGGCGGGCAGGCGGGTGGCGGCGATGTCGGCGAAGAAGTCGCCGAGCCCGTGCAGGTGGGCGCGCATCGCCGGGTTGTTGGCGATGTAGCCGAAATATTGCGGCCCGTTATGGTGGGTGACGTAGGCGAGGTGCGTGCCCTCGGGTGGGGTTCCCGGCGGGTCCGTGGGTTCGCGGTCGAACCCTTCCTGGTACCAGCCCCACGGCACGGCGGCGCCGCCGGCCTGGCCGAGGGCTGGGATGTCGGCGCCGAGGTCGGCGAGGTCGCGGGCGGGGTCCGTGTCCTGTGTGGCGAGCGCGGGGGCCTCGCCGCGGCCGAGGCTCAAGGGCAGGCTGGCGTAGGTCTGGTTCACCTGGATGCCGGCGTGGTTGTATTTCGGGTTGCGCGGCATCGGGCTGGAATGGTCCTCGGCCGAGCCCCAGAAGGGGCTTTCGTCGCTGGCGACCGGCACGCCGGGGCGGGTTCTGCCGTCCGGCCCGGGGGTGGCCTGGTCCGGGTGGCGGGCCCATTGGGTGAGGCCGGTCTGGGCGGCGATGACGGCGATGGCGTTCGGTGTCGAGGCGGTGAGCACCTGCTCGAACATGGCGTCGTAGAGGACGAACCGGTTGGCGTAGTTCCAGAGGAAGGGGATGGTGTCGCAATCGACATGCGCCATCGCCAGCTCCGCCATCTGCCGCGCCTTGAGGGAGGGCGGGCCGGAGGGGCTGTATTTGCGTTCCTCGACCAGGGCGAAGTGGTCCAGCCGGGCGCGGTCGCCGTCGAAGTCGAATTTCTCCAGCAGGGCGGGGCGGCTGTGGGTCGGGTCGTCGAGGTCGGCGGCGTGTTCGGCGGGGCCGATGCGGAAGGGGGCGATGGTGCCGGGGCTGCCGTCGGTGCCGAGGATCGGCTGGAGGAAGCCCGGGGTGCGTTCGGGGGGGGCGGAGTAGAGCCCGTTGGCGCCGGGGAAGGTGCCGAAATAGGAATCGAAGGAGCGGTTCTCCTGGAACAGGACGAACACGTAGCGCACGCGCTGGCGGAGTGCGGCGATGAGCGCTGCCTGGTTGGGCGGCTCGGTTTCGGCGTGGAGGAAGGGGACGATCTCCGGCCCCGGCCGCGGCCCGGTTTCGACCGGCGCGGCGAGCGCCGGGGCGCTGGCGAGGATCGCCGCGATCAAGGCTGGAATCCGGTGCCGCATGCTGGTTCCTCTCCGCTGACGAGGCATGGAATTGCCGCTGGCGGCGCGCGTTGCCAATGACCCTTCCGTGACGCAGTGTTCCATGGCGCAGAGTGAGCGCCGTGCCAACCGGGGTTGCCCAACCGGGGATGTGAGCGGAGGAACGGATGAACGACGCGGTCCACGCCGCGGAGGCGGCGCAGACGGCGGCGCTGGCGCTGAAGCACGCCGACACGTTCCTGGTCTTCGGCCCCGGGGGTGATATCGGCGCGCCGAGCGAGGGGCTGTTCGACAACGACACACGGGTGCTCTCGCGCCTGCGCCTGAGCCTGGGCGGGCGGCGGCCGGAGCGGCTGAGCGCGGCGCTGAGCCAGGACAACGTGTTCTTCAGCGCCCATCTCACCAACCGCAAGCTGCTGGCGCGGGGGGAGGTGGCGACGCCGGAGGGGGTGATCCACATCGAGCGCCGGCGGTTCCTCTGGCGGCGGCGGCTGTACGAGAGGATTGCGCTGACCAATTTCGGCCAGGCCGCGGTGCGCGTGCCGCTGGAGATCGGGTTCGGGGCGGATTTCCGCGACATGTTCGAGGTGCGCGGCGCCCGCCGCCGGGCCCGCGGCACGGTGAGCCCGCCGGTCGTGGGGAGCGACCGGGTGGTGCTCGCCTATACCGGGCTCGATGGCGTCTGGCGCCGCTCGGTGGTGGCCTTCGCGCCGGTGCCGGCGCGGCTCGACCAGGGCGAGGCGCGGTTCATCGTGGAACTCGCGCCCAACGCGACCGCGGTGCTGCATCTGGAGATCGGTCCGGGCGAGGCGACGCCCTCGGAGGCGCGGTTCCGCGCCGGCGCCGCAGCGGCACGGCGGGCGATGCGGCGGGTGCGCCGGCGGGGCGCGCGGCTCAGCAGCGGCGCGCCGCTGTTCGCCGCCTGGCTCGACCGCTCGGCCGCCGATCTGGCGCTGCTGACGACGGAGCTCGACACTGGTCCCTATCCCTATGCCGGCATCCCCTGGTTCTCCACCACCTTCGGGCGCGATGCGATCATCACCGCGCTGCAGACGCTGTGGCTCGATCCCGACCTGGCGCGCGGCGTGCTGCGCTTCCTCGCCCGCAACCAGGCGCGGGAGCATTCCCGCTTCCGCGACGCCGCGCCGGGCAAGATCGTGCACGAGATGCGCAAGGGCGAGATGACGGCGCAGGATGAGCTGCCCTTCGCGCGCTACTATGGCGGGGTGGACACGACGCCGCTGTTCGTCGTCCTCGCCGGCGCCCATGCCGAGCGCACCGGGGATTTCGGCCTGGTCGAGGAATTGTGGCCGGCGCTGGTGGCGGCGATGGGCTGGATCGAGGGCGAGGGCGACAGCAACGGCGACGGGCTGCTGGACTATGCCCGCGGCGAGGCGAGCGGGCTCGCCAACCAGGGCTGGAAGGACAGTTCCGATTCCGTGTTCCACGCCGACGGCACCCTGGCCGAGGGGCCGATCGCGCTGGTCGAGGTCCAGGGCTACGTCTTCGCCGCGTCGCGGGTGATGGCGGCGCTGGCGGCGCGGCGTGGGGACGCGGCGGCGGCGGCGCACTGGGCGGCGCGGGCGGAGGCGGTGCGCGCCGCGGTGGAAGCGCGCTTCTGGATGGAGGAGCTGGGCTGCTACGCGCTCGCCATCGATGGCGCCGGGGCGCCGTGCCGGGTGCGCGCCTCGAATGCGGGGCAGCTCCTGTGGAGCGGCCTGCCGGCGCCGGAACGGGCGCGGCGGGTGATCGGGCAGCTCGGCACGGCGGGCTTCGATACCGGCTGGGGCATCCGCACCGTTGCCCGTGAGGCGACGCGGTTCAACCCGATGTCCTACCACAACGGTTCGGTCTGGCCGCACGATACGGCGCTCTGCGCCGCCGGCGCGGCGCGCTATGGCGGGCGGGAGCTGGCGCTACGGCTGCTGCAGCGGATGTTCGAGGCGGCGGTGCGCTTCGGCATGCGTCTGCCCGAGCTCTTCTGCGGCTTCGCCCGCGCGCCGGGGGAGCCGCCGATCGGCTATCCGGTGGCGTGCCTGCCGCAGGCCTGGGCGGCCGGGTCGGCGTTCATGCTGCTCCAATCCGCGCTCGGTCTCGCGATCGATGGCAGCCGCGGAGAGATCCGCCTCGATCGCCCGGCGCTGCCCCAGGGGGTCAATCTGCTGCGCGTGCGCGGCCTCGCGGTGGGCAACGCAGCCTGCACGCTGATCTTCCGCCGCGCGGGCGAGCGGGTGGAGTGCAGCGCGGAGGAGGGGCAGGTGCGGATCCTGCGCACCGACCGGCCATGATGCACCTTGCAGCAGGCTGACAAGCTGCTACTCGTCCGGTGATGGCCGATTTCGGATCCGCCGCGCCGGACGCAGCCGAGAGCCTCAATCTGGGACTGTTGCGCCTGGTCGACGGGCGGAGCGTGGGCAGTTTCGCTCAAACCCGTGGCCCGGCCACGCTCATCGTCTCCGGCATCGCCCGCGGCGGCACGTCGATGGCGGCCCAGGCGCTCCAGCGCGCCGGCGTGTTCATGGGCGAGCTGGTGGACGATGTCGTGTTCGAGGATATCGAACTCGGCGAACTGCTCGAGCGTGGGGATCTGGCCGGGCTCGACGCCGCCATCGCGCGGCGAGACCGCGACCATCGCCGCTGGGGGTTCAAGCGGCCGAACCTTTTCGAGATGATGGCGCCGGAGCAGCTGCGGCGCTTCCGCGCGCCCCGCCTCGTGCTCATGGTCCGCGACCCGGTGGCGATCGCGCAACGCAACGTCATCGCCAATCTGGACGATGCCGCCACCGCCCTGCGGGAGGCCGCCGAGCGGTTCTCCCGGCTGGTCGGCTTCGCGCTCGCCGCGCCGTGCCCGGTGCTGCTGGCGAGCTACGAGAAGGCGATCCTGTTCCCTGAAGCCTTCGTCGATGCGCTGCTGTCCCTGGCGGGGCTGGAGCCTGGGCCGGCGGGCCGGCTGGACGTGCTGCGCGGGGTCGAGGCGAACAGCGATACCTACCGCTCCGGCGCGACGCTGCGCTTCGAAGGCCATCTGGACGGGGTTTTCGACGGCTGGCTGACCGGCTGGTGCTGCTATCGGGATCGGGCGGAGCCGGTCGTGCTGGAGCTGGTGATCGGCGGGGCCGTTGTCGCGTCGGCACTGGCGGACATGTATCGGCCGGACCTGGAGGCGGCGGGATTCCACCAGGGCCGCCACGGCTTCGCCTTCAGCCTGGAGGGGCTCGATCTGGGACCGGGCGCGGTCGCCGTCGTGCGGCCGCAGGGTAAGCGCTACACGCTCCCGAACAGCGGCCGGACGCTGGCGGACCTGGCCGGGGGCGCGTCCGGCGCGGCACGATAAACCCTCGCCGCGCGCTTGCGCAGCGGGCCGTACGCCCCCAGAATCAGCTCCGGCAGAACTCTGCCTTGCCGCGGACTGATAGGCGGTGTCACGGTCCCTCTGGCTGCCAGCGGGGCCCCGCTGTGGATGTGGGGCGACCCAGGACGCGCCGGTCAGCGGAACCCTAAAGGGATGTCTTTCATGGATCGAGCCTTTCCCCGTTCGCTACGCGCCGCGCTGCTCGCGGCGGCGCTCACGCTGGTCGCGCCGGCAGCGCCGTGGCTCGCCCCCGCGCCGGCCGCGGCGCGCGAGGCACCGGCCAGCTTCGCCGACCTCGCCGCCGAGCTGCTGCCCGGCGTGGTGAATATTTCGAGCAGCCAGAAGGTCCAGGCGCGCGGCGACGGGCCGGACTTTCCCGCCTTTCCGCCCGGCTCGCCGTTCGAGCAGTTCTTCCGCGATTTCATGGAGCGCAACCGCCCCGGTGGCAACGGCCCCGGCGGTAACGGTCATGGCGGACCGCCGGCCCCGATGCACCGCACCCAGAGCCTCGGCTCGGGCTTCGTCATCGACCCCGACGGCATCATCGTCACCAACAACCACGTCATCGACGGTGCGGACGAGATCACGGTCACGCTGCAGGACGGCACCTCGATGAAGGCGACGCTGGTGGGG
>DAIDKZ010000079.1 GCA_027449745.1 Acetobacteraceae bacterium
CGGGCGATGGCCGAGGACCGGCTGCGCACTCGCAGAGCCGCAGCGCAGCGGAGGACGGCGACAGCCGTTGCGCGGCCGGGACGGCCATCGCACGCTCCGCCGCGTGCCGGGATGGCCTCGGTGGGACGATCCGAGCGGCACGGCAGACCCCGCGATGCGGGTCAGCGCGTCACGTGTCCGGGATGCCGTCGAGGACGGCCTCGATGCGCCGGAGATCCTGCACGAGTGCGGCGCGTTGCAGCGCCGACAGGCGCTTCTCGGCCAGCGTCGCCCGCGCGTCGGCGGCGGCGCGCGACCAGGCGGGGCGATGGCGGGCCGTGATGCAGGCATTGGGGCAACGGGTCGGCTGGCAGAGTGCCGGCACGGGCGCCGCGCGGTCGGGATCGGTGGCCTGGCGGAGGCAGGCCGCGGTTGCCGGGTCGAAGAAGCAGTCGGCGAGGATGCCGACATGCAGCGTGCGGGCGGTGGATGCGAGCAAGGTGCGGAGACGGCGGCGATCGGCGATCATGCCCTGCCAGGGCTCGAGTTCATCCACGGCGGCATCGAGCGCGCGCCCGACCCGCGCGGCGGCGGGCCCGAACAGCGTGGCGCCCGCCTGGCGCTCGTCGAAATAGCTGAGGATATCATCCAGCTGGCCGAGGCGGCGTTCCGCGTCGACCTCGGCGCGGAATCCCGAGCGGCTGGCCCCGGCGTAGCCTTCGAACGCGGCGACCGAGGCGTGCTTGTACTGGATCATGCCGGCGATCGTGCCGAAGGGGCGGTTGGCGATGTGCCAGGCGATGGTGCGGCGGAACTGCCGCGTGGTCAGGCGCCACGGCGCGCCGGTCGGGCCGGGAGGCACGATGGGGGTGTCCGGTGTGCCGAACAGAGCATTGAGGTGATCGCGATAGACGTTGAGCTGGCGGACGATCTCGGCCGACACATGGTCTTTGCTGGCGCGGCCGAGATCGAGCACCGGCCAGAGCGTATCGGACCCGCGGAGGGCGGAGGCGCGTGCCGAGAGCTGCTCCAACACGTGGATCGCCTCGGCGACGGGTTCGATGGTGACCCAATCGGCCGCCTCGCCGCGGCTCGACTTGCCTTTGTAAGCGGCAGAGCGGACGCAATGCCGCTCGATTACGCCATCTGCGCTGCGGGTCAGCGACAGGCAGCCGGCGCGCATCGCCTGCACCTCGCAATCGCGCATGCCGGTGAGGTAGGCGCAGATGACGTAGCATGCGGCCTGGAGCATGCGCTCCTCGTGGACCAGTGTCCTGGCGTCGAACCGAGGCCGCCAGGGCCGGCCCCTGTCCGGATCGATTGCGATCGGCGTGTCCATGCCGCCAGTCTCGATGCCGATCGCGGCGATCGCGGCGGCGACCAGATCCGGCGCACCGGTCGAGAGCTGAAGATGCGCCTTCGGCTCAGCGCGCACGTCGATGCCGGCGTGCTGGTGCAGGAGCATCCAGTTCACCGGCGGGGTGACCGTGCCCGTGACGGGATCGCGGCGCGTGATGCCGTTATGTGCAGTGGTCCACACCGGCATGCCGCGGCCCTGGAGCCGGCGATCCTCAAGGTAGGCCAGGACGCGTTCCCGGCGGCGTGCGCGGCGCTCGTCCGGGGGAAGGTCTGCATCTGCGGCCGCCAACGCCGCCTGCCGTTCTTCGAGCCGACAGAACTCGTGGCGCGCGGCGAGGATATCCGGCGCGAAGACGGTCACGTATTTGCGCGACCACGCCAGCAGCGGTGCGATCACGGCCTCCGGGATGCGCGGGGTCTGATTCTCCCGGCGGACGAAGCGATAGCCGGCGACCTGCGAGCGGGACCGCCCTGGCCAGGGCTCGACGGCCAGCGCGGCGGTTGGAAGATACGCGCGGTAGGCGTGAAGATCGAAGACGACTTCGAGCAGGAGCGCGACGATCACCGGGCGGCATCGCCCGTTGCGCAGCAGCTTGGCATAGCGGTCGAGAAGGCCCTGGTCGACACGGGCGACATCGCAGCTGCCGAGCTCGGCTCGGACAAATTCGAAGAAGCGTCGCGCGCGGTTGAATATCTGCCGGAGGCTGGCCGGCGGGAGCGGCGGCCGGATGCCGGGAAGGTCAACGTTGAGGCGCGCATACAGGTACTCCCGCAGGCAGCGCGCCACCGACAGATCGGGAACGGCGCCAAAATGCACCGTGAGGTGGCATCGGCGGGCATTCTCGCGGAAGACGGCGGGGCCGAGATCCCAACTGGCGTCGCCGTAGCGGGAGAGAGCATCACGGCTGAACCCCGGCCGCAGCGGCGCGCTCGCCAGCACGGGAGAGGCGTCGGGGATGCCAACCGACGCAAGCGGCGCAATGGCGAGGTTCACAGGCGAGCTTCCGGCGGCAGGTAGATCGGCGCAGGTTCTGCCGCGAGCACCCGCCGCGCCTCGGCGACGATCGCGGCCCCAAAGGCGGGGAGCACGTCGCTCGTGATCCGCGCATGGGCGCGACCGAACTTGACCGCCCAATCGCCGGCATGCAGCGCCCGACGCTGATCCTCGATGAAGTCCAGAAAGGACAGGATCGCAGGGAGCTTGCGGGCGGTGATCACTGCGTTCGGGCATTCGAGGCAGCCCCAGAACGGGAGCGGACAGGGTGCGCCTGCCGGCCCGTGTGGGCTCGCATGGAACCCGGCGCAGCTGGCGAGCCAGACATCCTGTTCGCCGCCGAGAAGCACCGCAGGATCATGCTCCCCGGGAAGGCTGGGAGCGTGCGCCGGATCCGCCCGCCAAGCTGCTTCCTGGTCGGGGGTGAGGACGGTCGGCATGACGGCCGAGGCCACCGCCTCCCGGAACGCCTCGGCGACGGCCGCTTCGTGCAGCGACCGCAGCGCCGGCACGTCGGCATAGTGACGCGCGGCGACCTCGCGTGTATGGCCGACCGCGAACCGCGCCATGTGGCCTTCCGTCTTGAGGTACCACAGCGCCTTGTGGGTCTTGCGCAGGCGGGACAGGAGGAGGCGGAGCGGACGCCTGTCATCGTCGACGATGCCGTGCCGGCGTGTCCACGCGTCGACGGGCGCCTGCGGGTGGCGAATGCCCGCGGCGAACCTGCCGGTGCCGCAATAGACCCAGAGGCTCTCGCTCGGATGGTACCGCCGGGCCGCCGCCGTCATCTCGATGAGCCGGCGGATCAGGCCGCCGGGCGTGGTCGAGCCCCCGTCGCGGACCCGGAGGCGCTTGTGCTCGGCACCCCGGGCCCGGCGCTTGAGGTAGGCGATCTCGACCGTCCCGCCTGATGCGTTCTGGAGGCAGTCAACCGTGAGCGCCTTGCAGCACTCGATCTCCAGGCCGGTCTCCAGTGCCAGCAAGACGAGGAACGGCACGACATCGTCACGGGTGAGGTACCGGCAGCCGTGGAGCTCATCGGCAAGATGCTCGTTCGGCCGACCGCGGCGCCGGCGGGCATGGTAGAGGTACATGAACGCGGGTTCGCTGTGGCGGACGAGGCCGCGCTCCTCGATGATGGCGTGGACGGCGGCTTGCATCCGGCGAAGAACGGGATCGGGATCCGGGGGCGGTTGCTCCTGGAGTCTCCGGCTCACCGCGGCGACGTCGTCCCTTGCGGCGTCGCGAAGCTGGCGTGCAACGTAAGGGCTGTAGGCGTCACGCGGCCGCGAACGCTGAAACGGCTTGGCGCTGACATAGCGCAGGCGGTCGCGAAGGTCGGGCGACACCTCATCGGAACTGTCGATCGCGATCTGCCGAAGCACGCCGACGACCTTGGTAAGCAGCGTGTAGAGATGGATGCGGGTGAGGCCGCGCGCTTCAAGCCACGCCTCGAACCGATCGACATGCCGCGCCTGCAGCGCGCCGATGCCGTCGACCGGCTCACCGCACTCACCGAGATAGGCGAAGAACTTGGGCACCGCGACGGCATAAGCCATCACGGTCGTGCGGGCGCCGAGCGGTCCCCCTGGTGCCGCGAGGTGACGAAGCGCCCGCGCTGCGGCCAGGGCGAGGCGCCGCGGCCGCAACGCAGTGAAGTCGATGCGTGCCTCACCGCCGTTCTGCACGGCGATGGTGAAGCGCAGGCCGGCGATGGGATCGGGATCAGACGGGATGGCGAGGCTGTCGTCGCGGCCGAAAGCGACCCGATGACCCTTGCGGGGGCGGCCGCTCACGATGCTGTCTTCGGAACGAGCGATAACAACTCCTCGACGGCCGCGTCGACGGTATCGGCGCGCGCGGCGATATGGTCGAGGTAGATGTACGTCGTCGTCAGGCTGGCATGGCCGAGAAGGCGCTGCACCTGCTGGAGCGGGTCGCCGAGCAGCCGGCGGTAGCCTTCCATGCCGGCGACCGGCCCCTCGCCAGCCGCATCGCGCAGACGGTGCTGGATCAGCATCGCCAGCATGTGGACGGCGAAGGTATGGCGGAGCTGGTGCGGATTGACCCGCACGGGAACGCCGACGGCGACACAGCGACGGGACGCTCGTGCGAAGGTGGCTTCCCAGGAATTGGGCTGGACCGGGAGGCCGATCTCGGTCAGCCATAGGATGGCCGGCTCACGGGGTGCACCATCATCGTCGCAGATGACCAGTCGGCCACGTTCGGGCGGGGCCAGCGATGCAAACGGAATCGTGCCGCCCTCGCGGACCGCTAGGCCGGTCGCGTCGGGCTCGGGGCGGCGGACGAAGATCGGCTGCTGGATTGCGTTCCAGGCCTTGCCGTTCTTGAGCTTGGTAGTGGCGTGGGTGCGCTCGACCGCGATGTAGGTTGCGATCTGCTGCAAGAGCTGCCGAGGCAGAAGCACGCTTCGGCCGCGATCGCCCTTGGTCAATGCGCACGGTAGTTCGAACCGGGCCTGGCGGCCGTGCGCGGCGTGCCGCGCCAGATCCGCGACCTCGACCGCGAGCAGGAACGACGCCTCCGAAAGGCGCAAGCCGGTTGTGACCAGCAGCTCGGCGAAGAGCGCGTTGCGGGTGCCATTGCGATCCCTGGCACCCAACCGCTCGGCGCCGTCGAGGGCCAGACCACGAAGCCCGACGTCGCGAAAGACACGGTAATCTTCCAGGGAGATGAAACGGACATCCGATCGCCTGGCGGCATGCTCATAGGAATCGTTGCGCGCAACGACACGGACACGTCTGCTCCCGTGACCCTGCCGCCACACATCGCGATGGGTGAACGGGCTGGACGCGACCAGACCCTCCGACTGCGCCCACCGGTAAAGCTTCTCCAGCGCGGCAATGCTGCGGTTCCAGGACGCGGCGGAGATGCGTGCGCCGGCATCCTCGCGCCGCCGCGCACGGTGGAAAGCATCGACATCCGCCCGCGTGGCGGCCCAGACCGTCTTGCCGCAGGCGGCGTCCAGAAACCGGACCCACACCACAACGTCATAGCCGTAGGCCCGCAATGAGTGGGGTGAGCGAACGCCGTTGAGCGGCAGATCAAGGAAGAAGCGGTCGAGGTCGGCGTCGTAGGGGACGCCGTCGCGGAGGATGATCGGAACGTGGCGGTCGAGACCTGCCACTGATCGGTGCTCCTGGATCGAGATCACGGCCGGCGCCGCGAGCGCAAAGTCGTCCATCGCCTGTTCGCCCCCTTCCCCCGGACCCCCATCCCCGGACTTGCCCAGGTGGGCAAACAGGCACCTCCCGCGCGCGCCGCTCCGTCGCTCGTGAGGGCACTGCGCGTCGCGCGCGGGTCCCTCCTGTTCGCTACCTGGACAAGTCCTCCGAGCTCAATGAAGAGCCGGTGCAGACTGTCCAGATAAGGCGACCAGTTCTTCCTTGGCGTAGCTGGCGGAGCCGAATCCGCCGGACATGTCACGGGCCAGCCGATCAGCCGCGCCGGACCAGTGGCCAAGCTCATGAAGAGCCGTGCGATGCCAGTTCACCGGCTCGAAATAGGCTTG
>DAIDKZ010000080.1 GCA_027449745.1 Acetobacteraceae bacterium
AATCGCAATGTTCATGGCACAATCGGCATACATAAAGAGAACTTTAGACTCGATTCCGGAGCGACCCGCCGGCGCCGGGCCAGCGATCTCTGTGCGGCGCCGCGCCCTCCTCGCCGCGCCCCTGCTGTTCGCCGCCGCTCCGCCGGCGCCAGAAGGCGCCGCGGCGGCCCCGTTTCTGCTCAAGCCGGGCGACCCGCGCGTGCCGCTGAGGCTGGCCGTGACCGCCGGCGTCGCTCGCCTCGACATCGGCGGCCTCGTCGGTGCGAGCCTGCCGGCGGACCGGCTGCGCCTGCTGCCGCTGCTGCCGATCGCCGGGCGCGAGATTCTCGCACTCGCCTTCGGCGCCGACACCGAACCGGGGACCAGCCGGGACCTCGTCGCCCTGATCGGCTGGGACGACGCGCAGCTGCGCATCCTCGCGGTCGAGACGCTGTCCTGGCGCGGCCCCGGGGGCGCGGCGCTCGATACGCGGCTCGCGGCCACGCCGGACCGCACGCATCTGCGCCTGTTCCGCACCGAGTCCGCCGCCCGGCCGCTGGAGCGGCCGTACCGCGATGTCTGGGGTGACCTGCTCGCGTGGCGCGACCGCGCGCCGCTGGCGGACGCGCTGCCGCACCGGCCGCGCCCCGGCACCTGGCAGGCGGCGATGGCGGCGGTGCGGGTCCGCATGCAGGACTGGCTCGCGACCCCGCGCACCAGCCTCGCGCTCGCGGATCTGGCACCGACCGGGATCCTGCTGCCCCCTGCCGCGGAAGAGGCCCACTGACCGTCTCCCCGGCTGCCCCGAATCAAATACAAACCAGCCATATTTTCGCCTTGCCGACCGCGCATCTAGCCTCCGCGACGCTGAACGGCGCCGAGCTTTATTTCGCGAAATCAAATTGGTCTCGCGCGTATCGCAACTTTTGGTTGCACGCGCGGCGCGGATGGCGAGGGGCTGGGGCGGCGGCGCGCAACGCATGCGCGGCAAAGCGCGGCTGGGGGATCGATGGCTCGGCTGGTGGTGGTTTCGAACCGGGTTCCGGCCCCGAACGGGGCGGCGCAGGCAGGCGGGCTCGCCGTCGTGCTGGAGGCGCTGGTGGGCGAGCGCGGTGGCCTGTGGTTCGGCTGGAGCGGCAGCGTCGCGGCGGACGCGGCCTCCCGTCCGGTGAGTGTCAGCAGCAGCGGCGCGGTGATCCATGCGCGGCTCGACCTGACGCCGGCCGAGCACGAGGGCTACTATAACGGCTTCGCCAATGGCGTGCTCTGGCCGCTCTTCCACACCATGCCGGAGCTCATGGCCTATGAGCGCCACGACGCGGTGACCTATCGCGAGGTCAATGGCCGCTTCGCCGATGGGCTGATGCCACTGCTGCGCGCCGACGACATGCTGTGGATCCATGATTACCACCTGATGGCGCTGCCGGCGCAGCTGCGCACGCGCGGCGTCGGCAATCTGATCGGGTTCTTCCTCCACATTCCCTTCCCCGCCGCGGAGGTCATGGCGCTGGCCCCGGCCGCGGCGCGGCTGATCAAGGACCTCCTGGCGGCCGATCTCATCGGCTTCCAGACGGCGCACGACATGAATAATTTCGCCGCCGCCGCCGAGCGGCTGGCCGGCGCGGTGCCGCTGCCCGGCGACGCCCTGGCGCTGCGCGGGCGGGTCATCCGTCTCGGCGTCTTCCCGGCCGAGATCGATCCGGCGAAATTCGCCGCCATCGCCGCCGCCTCCGCCGACGCACCCCCGGCGCATCGGCTGCTCGCCAGCCTCGGCGAGCAGAAGCTGATGCTCGGCGTCGACCGGCTCGACCCGACCAAGGGGCTGCTGCAGCGCCTGCACGGGGTACGCCGGCTGTTCGAGCAGCACCCGGAATGGCTGCGGCAAACGACGCTGCTGCAGATCGCCGCGCTCTCGCGCCAGGACGTCACCACCTACCGCGATCTCAAGGCCGCGGTCGACCGCGTCGCCGGCAGCCTCAACGCCGATCTGGGCGATGCCGATTGGCAGCCGCTGCGGCTTCTGGCCAAGGCCGGCAAGCGGGAGGTCATCGCCGGCTACATGCGCCTCGCCCGCATCGGGCTGGTGACACCGCTCCGCGACGGCATGAACCTCGTCGCCAAGGAATATGTCGCCGCCCAAGACCCTGAAAATCCAGGAGTATTGGTGCTATCGCGGTTCGCCGGCGCGGCCGAGCAGCTCGACGCCGCCCTGCTCGTCAACCCGCACGACCCGGACGAGATCGCCGAGGCCCTGCATCGCGGCCTCGCCATGGGGCTGGAGGAGCGCCGCGCCCGCTGGCAGGCGATGTGGCAGGCGCTGGCCCCGACCTCCTCGATCGGATGGGGCCATGCGTTCCTCGCCGCGCTCGGCCGCTGCACCGAGGCCCATCGCCCGCTGCGCGCGGCGAGCGTCGGTCTCCCCTTGCGCGTCCGCTCCGCCGCGCCGCTGCCGGCGCTGCTTGGGGCCACCGCACCGCGCCTGGACGCGAAACATCCCATTCATCACCATTGAGCAATCAGGTCTGGTCAAAAGCTCAGACGTGAGGTGAGAATCCAGGCTCGGTCATAGGGCGGCGTCAGCGGGCCGAGACGCGGATGCGGGGAGACCGCGGCCTGATAGCCCGCGCCGACACTCACGCCCGTGCGCTCGCCGAGACGAAAGCGGCTCAGCATCACGCCGGCGGTCAGGTAGAGCAGGCTCTCGCCGGCGCGGCTGCCGCCCGCGGCGCCTTGCCAGTTCGCCTCCAGCTCGGGCCAGACATAACGTGCCGCGTGGTATTGGAGGGCGAGGTTCACCGCGTCCCGAAGCCCGAACCGCTCGGCCCCCGCGCCCATCGGCACCAGCAGCCCCGCCGACCCCTGCACGACGAAGGCACCCCAGCCCTTGCCGAAGCCAAGCATCGGCGTCAGCACCCAGGCGTCGTTCGTCAGCGGCGCGGCACCGGTGGGCATCTGCAGCCCGAGACTGACGCTGACCACGTAGTCCCCTCGCGCCGCGTCGGCGCTGAACAGCCGTTCCTTCACCCGCAGCAGCGGCTCATCGGCAAACCCCGCGACCGGCAGCGCTGCGCCCACGCCGCTGCGCTGGACATAGGGCGGCAGGCCAAATTGCAGCTCGGTGGTCGGCCCGGCGATGACCTGCACGCCCTTGCCATCGTCGAGGACGAGACTTCGCTGCCCGTCGCTGCCCTGCTCGCTCAGCGTGTCGAAGCGCAGGCGCTGCTCCAGCAGCGGGGTCGCGGTGACCAGCGGCCCGGCCCAGAAGGGCTGCGTCGCCCGCGCAGCATCGGCCTGCGCCGTCCAGATGGCCATCGGGTCATCGGCCCGCGCTCCGCCGCCGGGTAGTGCGACGCCCAGACCACAAATAACAGCAACGCCTCGTGCAATTCGCATTGCACGGAGATAAACTTTTATTTATTCGGTTGCAACTCAGCGCAGCAGGAAGAAGGCCAGCAGCACCATCGCCGCCCGCCGTTCGCCGGTGGCGACGAAGACATGGTCGGCGAGCCAGCCATGCGGCCCCGGCGGCGCCTCGAAGCGCGGGGTGGCGCGGAAATAATAGAGATCGGGAGAGACCGACGCGCCCGCCGCCAGACGCGCCAGCACCTCCGGCGGGCCGCGGCGCAGGCCGCGATTGACGACGCCGATCAGGGTCCCGTCGGCGGCCCGCAGCGTGTAGCGGGCGACCAGGTCCGCGGTGCCGTCCGCGCGCAGGCTTTGCCAATCCGCCCCGCCCGGCACCACCTCCCCGGCGAGGCGCGGCCCATCGACCTCGCCGCCGAGGATCGGGATCACTCGCCGCCGCCCGGTCGCCGTCTCGCCCAGTTCGAGCGGCGCCCCCACCCGCACCCGGACCGAGAAGGCATAATCGAGCCCCGGCGGCGCGGGCGACGCGCCGGTCGGTGGCGCACCGGTCACGGATCGGCGCCGACGCGGACCAGCAGCTTGCCGAAATTGCGTCCGCCGAGGATGCCCATCAGCGCCGCCGGCGCGTTCTCCAGCCCCTCGATCACGTCCTCGCGGTATTTCAGGCTGCCCTCCATCACCCACGGCCGCGCCAGGGCGCGCCACTCGGCGAACCGCTCCGGCTTGTCCGAGACGATGAGCCCCTCGATGTGCAGACGGTTGCGCACCACCCGCATCAGGTTCGGCCCGGGGCGCAGCTTGGTGTCGTTGTACTCGGCCACCATGCCGCACATGATCATGCGCCCGAACGCGTTGAGCATCGGGAACACGGCCTGCTGCAGATCGCCGCCGACATTCTCGAAATAGACGTCGATGCCGTTCGGGCAGGCCTGCTCCAGCGCCGCGCGGAGATCGAGCACGCGGTGGTCGACGCACTCGTCGAATCCGAGCGTTTCCTGCACGAACAGGCATTTCTCGGCGCCTCCTGCGACGCCGACGACGCGCGCGCCGGCGCGTTTGGCGATCTGCCCGGCGACCGAGCCGACGGCACCCGAGGCGGCCGAGATCACCACCGTCTCACCCGCCTTGGCGCGGCCGATATCGGTCATGCCGGAATAGGCGGTGGTCCCCGGCATCCCCAGCACGCCAAGATAGGTGGAGAGCGGTGGCCCGTGCCGGTCGAGCTTCACCAGGTGCTTGGCCTCCGAAACGACGTGGCTCGCCCAGCCATTGGGGCCGACCACGATGTCCCCCACCGCCAGGCGCGCATCTGCCGAGGCGACGACCTCGCCGACCGTCTCGCCGGTGATGACGCCGCCGATCGGCACTGGCGTGGCGTAGGACTTCGCATCCGAGAGCCGCCCGCGCATGTAGGGGTCGATCGAGAGCCAGATCGTCCGCGTCAGCACCTGGCCATCGGCCAGCGCCGGCAGCGTCTGATCGACGAGCTCGAAATCCTCCGCCCGCGGCGCGCCCACCGGCCGCTGCCGCAACACCACTGCCTGACGCGTCAGGGTCATCGCCGTCCTCCGCTGCTCGAATATCCGCTCACGCCGCCGCCGCCTTGAGCACGATCCGGCCCGTCACCTGCCCCGCGCGCAGGCGCATCAGCGCACTGTCCGCCTCGCTCTGCGGCACCGTCGTCACCGGGATCGGCGGCACCTTGCCGCTCTGCGCCAGCGCGACCAGCCCGCGCAGATCCTTCACCGTGCCGACATAGCTGCCCTGGACGGTCAGCGCGCGGATCGGCATCAGCGGCAGCGGCAGGGTGAGCTCGCCGCCGAACAGGCCGACCTGCACCAGCTTGCCGCCCTTGCGCAGCGCATCGAACGCGGCCCGCGCCGTCGCCGTGCCGTTGACGAGGTCGATCACCGCCAGCACCGGCCCGCCGCAGGCGGCGATGATGCGCTTGGCCACGCCCTCGCCCGCGCCGTCGATCGCCTGGCTCGCGCCCTCGGCGAGCGCCGCCGCGCGCTTCTCCGCCGCGACATCGACGACGACGATGTTGCGATGGCCGAGCGCCTTGAGGATGGCGATGGCATTCATCCCGAGCCCGCCGGCGCCGATCAGCACCACCGGCTCGTCCGGCGCGATCGGCATCACCTTCTGGATCGCCGAATAGACCGTGATCCCGGAACACGCATAGGTCGCCGCCACCGCTGGGTCGAGCGCGCCGGGGTCGACCAGATGGCGCGGGTGCGGCGCGACCACGTGCGTTGCGTAGCCGCCGTTCTGATAGACACCGAGGCTCTTCGGCTTGAGGCACATATTGTCCTCGTCGGCGAGGCAGGCCGCACAGGTGCCGCAGCCGAGCCAGGGATAGACGATGCGGATGTCGCCGACCTTCACCCCCTGCGCCTCGGGGCCGAGCTTGACGACCCGGCCGACGATCTCATGGCCCATGGCCAGCGGCAGGCTGACACCGCGATCGGCGAGCGACATTTTCTGGCCGCCGCCGAGATCGTAATAGCCCTCCCAGATATGCAGGTCCGAGTGGCAGACGCCGCAATAGGTCGTCTCCAGCAGCACCTCGGTGCCCTTGGGCTCCGGGGTGGGCAGCTCGATCTCCTTGAGCGGCGCTCCGTTCTCGACCACGGCCCAGGCGCGCATCGTTCCCTCCATTCCTTTGGTTCTCGCGTCGCCGCGATGGGAACCCGTCCGCGGCGTCCGGTCAAGCCGGGGCGCGGCCGATCGCCTCCGGGTTCAGCATGCGCACCGGCGCGCCATCGAGGAAGGCGAGCACGTCCGCGACGGCATCGCTGTAGAAGGTGGCGAACACCGGCGCGGTGACGTAGCCGAGATGCGGGGTCAGCACCGTGTTAGGCGCCCGACGCAGCGGATCGTCGGCCGCCAGCGGCTCGCGGTCATAGACGTCGAGCGCGGCGACGATGCGGCCCTCGGTCACCGCCGCGACCAGCGCCGCGGCGTCGATCAGCGGCCCGCGCGAGGTGTTGACCAGGATCGCGCCAGGCTTCATCCGCGCCAGTTCCGCCGCGCCGAGCAGGCCGCGCGTTGCCGCCGAGAGCACCATGTGCAGGCTGATGGCATCGGATTCGGCCAGCAGCGCGTCCCGCGTCGCGTAGTCGGCGCCGGCGGCGGCGGCCCGCTCCCGGGTGAGGTTCGGGCTCCAGCCGAGCACGCGCATCCCCAGCGCGCGCCCGTAGCCGGCGACGCGGCTGCCGATGCGCCCGAGCCCGATGATGCCGAGCGTCGCGCCGTCGAGCCCGCGGCCGAGCGGAACGCCCTCCTGGAACCGCCCGGCGCGGATCGCGGCGTCGCCTTGTGCGATGCGGCGCGCCGCGGCGAGCAGCAGGCCGAGCGCGAGTTCGGCGGTGACGATGCCGGAATTGCCGCTGCCGGTGTTGCAGACCAGCACGCCCTGGCGCGTGCAGGCGGCGAGATCGAGGGTGGCCGCACGCAGGCCGGTGAGCGCGATCATTTTCAGCCGCGGCAGCCGGGCGAGCAGCGTGGCCGAAAACGCCGTGCGCTCGCGCATCGCGATCAGCACCTCGAACGGCGCCAGCGCCGCCGCCGCGGCGGCCTCGTCGGCGAAGGGCTCGGCGAATACCGTCACCGCGGCGCGCGCCTCCAGCGCCGCGAAATCGGCGCTCTGCCGCGCCACGCCCTGCCAATCGTCCAGAACCGCAACCTGCACCATCTCCACCCCCCTATGCCAGTGCCGCCGCCACCCATTGCGCCCAGGCGAGCACGGCGCGATCCTCGCCGGCGCGGCCGACGATCTGAATGCCGAGCGGCATCCCGTTCGGCCCCGCCCCGGCCGGCACGGTGACGCAGGGCGCGTGCAGGCTGGTCCAGATGAAATTGAACACCGGATCGCCGGTGGCGCCGCGCCCGAGCGGCGCCTCGCCCGGCGCGGACGGGGTGAGCAGGATGTCGAGCCCCTCCATCGCCGCGGGCAAGCCGCGCTGAAGCGTGGCGAACACGCCGCGCGCGGCGGCGAGCGCCGGGGCCGGCTGCGCCAGGCCCCAGTCCAGCCGCTCGATCAGCGCGGCGCTGATGGCGCTGCGATGGCGCGTCAGTTCCCAGCCCAGCGAGCGGGCGCTCTCGGCGTTCATCACCACCGCGTGCGCTTCGACGAGCGCCGCGAACGGCTCGGGCAGCTCGCGCGCGCCCACCGAAGCGCCGGCGCGCGCCAGCCGGGCGGCGACGCTCTCCAGCAGCGCCGCGGTCTCCGGTGCGGCGTGCGCCCAGGTCGGCGAGCGGCACAGCCCGATGCGCGGCGCCCGCTCCGGACGCCGGTCCGGATCGCCGAGATCGATCCCGGCGACGGCGCCGGCGAACAGGGCGCAGTCCGCGACGCTGCGCGCCATCACGCCGATCGTGTCCAGGCTCTCGGCGGCGAGTTTCATCCCGGCCCGGCCGATGGTTCCGAAGCTCGGCTTGTAGCCGACGACGCCGCAGAAGGCCGCCGGGCGGACGATGCTGCCGGCGGTCTGGGTGGCGAAGGCGAGCGGGAAGAAGCCGGCGGCCACGCCCGCCGCCGAGCCGGAGGAGGAGCCGCCGGGGGTGCGCGCCAGGTCATGCGGATTGGCGGTCGGGCCGGGATGGCGGTTGGCAAATTCGGTGGTCACGGTCTTGCCGATCACGACGCCGCCCGCGGCGCGCGCCCAGGCGACGGCGGCGGCGTCCGCACGCGGCCGATGGCCGGCCCAGATCGGCGAGCCGTAGCCGGTCGGCATGTCGGCGGTGTCGAGGATATCCTTGACCCCGATCGGCAGCCCGTGCAGCGCGCCCGGCCTGGCGCCGGCGGCGGCACGCCGGGCGGCGTCGGCATCGAAATGGGCGAAGGCCCGCAGCGCCGGTTCCCGCGTGGCGATCCGCTCCAGGCAGGCCTCCATCAGCTGGGCCGGGGCGAGGCGGCCGGCGCGGATGCGCTCCAGCGCCGCGGTTGCGGTCAGCGCGGCAGGATCGGTCATGCAGCCCTCCCTTTGGCCGCCGCCGGGCTGGCGCCCGGGGGCGATCGGCTCCATGCTTGTCGCATGGACCGAATGGACTCGTCACCTGTCGGGGATCCCGCGATCGCGGTGCGCACCGCGCGCGACGGCAGCCGGGCCTATCTCATCGGCCTGCCGCCGCAGGCGCTGCCGCGGGTAGCCCCGGGCGATCTCGCCGCGGCCTGGGACCTGGCGCGGACGGCCGCGCTTGGGGCGCGTGACGGCGTCGCGTGCGACCTGCGCTTCCTCGGCGCCGATGGCGCCACGACGGATCTCGTCCTGGCCGATCGGGACGCCCGTTGCTGGGCCGCCGCCGTCGACAGCGTCGCCGGCATGCACACGCGCTACGGGCTCGCGCTCAGCCTGCGCCTGCTGGCGCTGATCGATCTGCTGCGGCGCCACCGTTGGGCGGACGATCTGCTGGTGCTGGAGGCCGAGGGCGCGACCTTGCACGCGCGTCTGCTGGACGCCGCGGCAAACCTGCCCCTGGACGCAGCGGCGCGATTCGACGACACCGCTTTCCGCGCCCGCTGCCTGCCGAGCGGGCCGGCCGGCGAGGCGATTTCTGGAGCCGCCCCATGATCCGTCCCCTGCTTCTCCTTCTCGTGCTGGCGCCCGTGCTCGCCGCCGGCTGCGCGCGCCGCACCGCCAGCGATGCCGGCGGCGACGACCGCGCCCAGATCGAAGCCGATTGCGCCGCCCGCGCCGATACCATCGTCTCGCGGCAGAATCCGGCCAACATCTACGCCAACGACATGTTCGAGAACCGGACCAAGAACACGCCGCTCTCCTCGAACGGCATCGTCGCCGATCCGAGCCAGGGCCTGGCGCAGCGCTACGACCGTTCGCAGGCCTACAGCAACTGCCTGATCGAGCACGGCATCACCCTCGTGCCGAACACCGGGCCGCAGGCCAGCCCGTCGAACCAGTGACCAATTCACTCAGACCAGTCAGGAATTTTCCACGATGAGCCGGATCATCCGCACCGAAGCCAACCGTATCCTGTCCCAGGCCGTCGAGTATCACGGCTTCGTCTTTCTCCAGGGCTGCGTGGCGAAGACCCTGAGCAAGGACATCAAGGGCCAGACCGAGGAGGTGCTGGCGCAGATCGACCAGCTGCTGGAGACACACGGCACCGACAAGACGCGGCTCCTGTCGGCGCAGATCTGGCTCAAGGACATCCGCGACCGCGAGGCGATGAACGAAGTGTGGTCCGCCTGGCTGCCCAATGCCGGCGCCCCGGCGCGCGCCTGCGTCGAGGCCAACATGGCCGATCCGCGCGTGCTCGTGGAGATCATGATCACCGCCTGCAAATGACGTTCCGCCGCCGACGCCCGGGCGCGAGGGCGTCGGCTGGCGCGGCGAACATTGCGAACGGCGGAGCGTGCTGGGCGGCGCTTGACTCGCCCTGCGGGTTTCGGGAGAGTTCGCCGCACGCGCCTGAACGCCTTGGTTGCGCGAGGCAAGCACGGCTCTGCCGGACCTTGCACTGACACGCCGCCACGCCGTCTCGGGGCAGCCAAGAATCAGGAGGACGTCCCATGGCCATGAGCCGCGCTCTGCAGCTCAGTCGTGAAGATCTGCTGCGGGCCTATCGTCAGATGCGTACCATCCGCGAATTCGAGGAGCGGGTGCACGCCGAATTCGCCACCGGTGAAATTCCCGGCTTCGTGCATCTCTATGCCGGCGAGGAAGCGAGCGCCGTCGGGGTTTGCATGCACCTCACCGACAAGGACGCCATCGCCTCCACCCATCGCGGCCACGGCCACTGCATCGCCAAGGGCTGCGACGTGCACGGCATGATGGCGGAAATCTATGGCCGCAAGAGCGGACTCTGCGCCGGCAAGGGCGGGTCGATGCACATCGCCGATGTCTCCAAGGGCATGCTCGGCGCCAACGGCATCGTCGGCGGCGGCGCGCCGCTCGCGTGCGGCGCGGCCCTGGCGGCGAAGACGCTGAAGACCGGCGGCGTCGCGGTCGCCTTCGGCGGCGACGGCGCCTCCAATCAGGGCACCACGGCGGAATCGATGAATCTGGCGACGGTGTGGAAGCTGCCGGTGATTTTCGTCCTCGAGGACAATGGCTACGCGGAATCGACGGCCAGCGGCTGGTCGGTCGGCGGCGATGCGATCAAGCGCGCCGAGGGCTTCGGCATTCCCGGCGTGCGTGTCGACGGGCATGATTTCTTCGCCGTCCACGACGCCGCCGGCGAGGCGATCGAGCGGACGCGATCGGGCGGCGGACCGTCTTTCCTGCATCTCAAGCTCAACCGCTATTACGGGCACTTCGAGGGCGACGGCCAGGCCTATCGCCGCGATGGCGAGGTGGCCCGCCTGCGCGCCGAGATCGATACGCTCGACCGGTTCCGCCGCCGCGTGACGGAGGCCAAGCTGCTCGAGGAGAACGACCTCGCCGGCGTCGACCGGGAGGTGCTGGCCCTGATCGAGGACAGCGTGCGCACCGCGAAATCCGCCGCGGCGCCGAAGTCCGCCGATCTGCTCACCGACGTCTATCTCAGCTACTGACGCGCGAGGGAGGCAAGCCATGTCGAAGAAATCCTTCCGCCAGGCCATCAACGAGGCGCTCGCTCAGGAGATGGAGCGCGACCCGCGCGTCGTGATCATGGGCGAGGACATCGCCGGCGGTCTCGGCGCGCCGGGCGAGGACGATGCCTGGGGCGGCGTGCTCGGCGTCACCAAGGGGCTGATGGGCAAGTTCGGCCGCGAGCGCGTGCTCGACACGCCGATCACCGAGAGCGGCTTCATCGGCGCCGCGGCGGGCGCGGCGCTGCGCGGGCTGCGCCCGGTGGCCGAGCTGATGTTCGTCGATTTCATGGGCGTCTGCTTCGACCAGATTTTCAATCAGGCGGCGAAGTTCCGCTACATGTTCGGCGGCAAGGCGACGACGCCGCTGGTCATCCGCACCATGTTCGGTGCCGGGTTCCGTGCCGCCAGCCAGCACTCCCAGTGCCTCTACCCGATCTTCACCCATATCCCCGGGCTGAAGGTGGTGATCCCGTCCTCGCCCTATGAAGCGAAGGGCCTGCTGATCCAGGCGATCCGCGACGACGATCCGGTGGTCTTCTTCGAGCACAAGGTGATGTACGACGTCGAGGAGGAGGTGCCGGACGAACCCTACGCCATCCCGTTCGGCGAGGCGCGCTTCGTGCGCGAGGGCGACGACGTCACCATCGTCGCCTTCGGGCGCATGGTGTCGCTGGCGAGCCAGGCGGCCGAGGCGCTGGCGAAGGAGGGTGTCTCCTGCAGCGTGATCGACCCGCGCACCACCTCGCCGCTCGATCTGCCGACCATTCTGGAGAGCGTGCGCGAGACCGGGCGGCTGGTGCTGGTGGACGAGGCCTCGCCGCGCTGCAACCTCGCCACCGACATTTCCGCCCAGGTGGCCGAGCAGGCCTTCGACGCGCTGAAGGCACCGATCCGCATGGTCTCGCCGCCGCACACGCCGGTCCCGTTCGCGCCGGCGCTGGAGGACGAGTTCGTGCCGAACGCCGAGAAGATCGCCGCGGCGGTCCGCTCGACCATGCGCGCGCCCTCGAAGCAGGCGGCCGAATAATGGCCGCCATCCTGCCGCTGACCATGCCCAAGTTCGGCCTGGCGATGACCGAGGGCATGGTCGCCGCCTGGCAGAAGCAGCCAGGCGAGTCCATCCGGCAGGGAGAGGAAATCGCGGATATCGAAACCTCGAAAATCACCAGCGCCTATGAATCGCCGGTCAGCGGCAAGCTGCGCCGCCAGGTGCTGGAGGCCGGAGTGATGGCCCCGGTCGGGGCGCTGATCGGCGTCGTCGCCGACGACGACGTGCCGGAGGCGGACGTCGACGCGTTCGTCGCCGATTTCCAGTCCCGCTTCGCCGCCAGCCAGGCCGAGGCTGGCGCCGCCGCAGCGGGGCCGGAGCGGGTGCAGACGGCGCAGGGCACGGCGCAGTTCCTGGTGGCGGGCCCGGCCGAGGCGCCGGTGATCCTGTTCATTCACGGCTTCGGCGGCGACCTCAACAACTGGATGTTCCTCCAGCCGGCGCTGGCCGAGACTTTCCGCACCATCGCGCTGGACCTGCCCGGCCATGGCGGGTCGACCAAGCAGGTGCCGGCGCCGGACGCGGCCGGGCTCGCCGGCTTCGTCCTCGCCACCATGGACGCGCTCGGGATTTCCGCCGCCCATCTCGTCGGCCACTCCATGGGCGGCGCCGTGGCGCTGGCGATGGCGGCGGCGAGCGGCGAGCGGGTGCTGAGCCTGAGCCTGATCTCGCCCGCCGGGCTCGGTCCGGAGATCAATCGCGGCTATATCGAGGGCTTCATTGAGGCCCGTCGTGGCAAGCACCTCACGCCGCTGCTGCAGTCCCTGTTCGCGGACCCGACGCTGGTCGGCCAGGACATGGTCGAAACGGTCCTGCGCTACAAGCGCCTCGACGGCGTCGAGGCGGCGCTGCGGGCGATCGCCGCGGCGCAGTTCCCCGAGGGGCGCCAGGCAACATCGTTGCGTGCCGTGCTGGCCGAGCCGCGAACCCCGGCGCAGGTGATCTGGGGCCGGCGGGACGCCATCATTCCCGCGGCGCACGCAGAGAATCTGCCGGCCCATGTGCGAGTGACGCTGTTCGACGAGGCGGGGCACATGGCGCAGATGGAGCGCCCGGCGGACACGGCCGAGCGCATCGCCTCGCTCGCCGGTGGCGGCATCTGAGCGGAGCCACCCTCCGGACATGACCGGCCCGGCCCGGCTGGCGATCGATATCGGCGGCACCTTCACCGATCTCGCCCTGGAGGTCGGCGGCCAGCTCGTCACCGCCAAGGTGCTGACGACGCCGGCCGAACCCGAGCGCGGCGTGCTGGCGGGCGTGCACCGCATCCTCGCCGAGGCCGCGCTGGCACCGGCGGCGATCGGGCTCGTCATCCACGGCACCACCCTGGCGACCAACGCCATCATCGAGCGCAAGGGCGCGCGCACGGCGCTGCTGACCACGGAGGGGTTCCGCGACGTGCTGGCGATCGGCAACGAGAGCCGCTACGACCAGTACGACCTCAACATCGCGCTGCCCGAGCCGCTGGTGCCTCGGCACCTGCGCTACACCGTGCCGGAACGGCTGGATCGCACCGGACGGGTGCTGCGCCCGCTCGACGAGGACGCCGTGGCGGCGCTGGCACCCCGGCTCGCCGAGGACGGCGTCGAGAGTCTCGCCATCGGTTTCCTGCACAGCTTCGTCAACCCGGCCCACGAACAGCGGGCGCGGGCCATCCTCGCCCCGCTGCTGCCGGGCGTGCCGATCTCCCTCTCGGCGGAGGTCTCGCCGGAGATGCGGGAGTGGGAGCGATTCTCCACCGCCGCCGCCAACGCCTATATCCAGCCGCTCATGGCGCGCTATCTGGCCCTTCTGGCCGAGGCGCTAAGCCGGCTCGGGGTTGGCGCGCCGCTGTTCCTGATGCTTTCGGGGGGCGGGCTGACGGGACTGGAGACCGCGCTGCGCTTCCCGGTACGGCTGGTGGAGAGCGGGCCCGCCGGCGGCGCGATCTTCGCCGCGGATCTCGCCGCCGCTGCCGGGCTCGCCCGCGTGCTCTCCTTCGACATGGGCGGGACGACGGCGAAAATCTGCCTGATCGACGCGGCCCGCCCGAAGACCGCGCGCAGCTTCGAGGTGGCGCGGATCGGGCGGTTCAAGAAGGGTTCGGGGCTGCCGCTGCGCATCCCGGTGATCGAGATGGTCGAGATCGGCGCCGGCGGCGGCAGCCTGGCGCGGGTGGACGGGCTCGGCCGCATCGCCGTCGGCCCGGAAAGCGCCGGGGCGGATCCTGGCCCGGCCTGCTACGGCCGGGGCGGCACGCGGCCGACGGTGACCGACGCCAATCTCGCGCTCGGTCGGTACGATCCGGACCGCTTCGCCGATGGCCGGCTGGTCCTGGACACGGCGGCGGCCGAGCGCGCCCTGGCGCCGATCGGCGCGGCCCTCGGGCTCGATGCGGCGATGGCCGCGCTCGGCGTCGTCGAGATGGTGGACGAGACCATGGCCAACGCCGCGCGCGTCCATGCCGCGGAGAGCGGCGCGACCCTCGCCGGGCGGACGCTGATCGCCTTCGGCGGCGGTGGGCCGGTGCATGCCTGCCGCCTGGCCGAGCGACTGGGCATTGACCGCATCCGCATTCCCGCAGGCGCCGGGGTCGGCAGCGCCATCGGCTTCCTGCGCGCGCCCGTCGCCTACGAGGTGGTGCGTAGCCTGTATCAGCGTCTCACCCGGTTCGACCACGAGGCGGTGAATGGGCTGTTCGCGGAGATGGCCCGCGAGGCGGGCGGCATCGTCGCCGCGGCGGCGCCGGGCGCGGCGGCGCGCGAAAGCCGGATCGCCTATATGCGCTATGTCGGTCAGGGCCACGAGATCCCCGTGAAGCTGCCAGAGCGGGCACTGACCGCGGCGGACGCCGACCTGATTCGTACCGCCTACGACGCGCAATACGCCGCCTTCTACGACCGCCCCGTGCCGGGCTCGGACATCGAAGTGCTGAGCTTCGCGCTCACCCTGGCCGTCCCCGCCCCGCCGGCCACGCCAGCGCCGCCGGATCCACCGGCCTTCGCGGTGGAGGCGTCCGCCCGGCGCCTGGTGCGGGCGACGGAGACCGGGCGGCTCCATGACTGGGCAGTCCATGACCGCGCGGCCCTGCCGCCGGGCGCGCATCTGTCCGGCCCGGCCATCATCACCGAGGCGGCGACCTCGACCCTCGTCGGCCCCGCCTGGCGGGCGCGGATCGGCGCCGCGGGCGCGATCGAGCTGTGGCGGGAGCTTCCATGACGGTCCCGGACGCACTGACCCGCATCCGTCTGCAGGTAATGTGGACACGGCTCATCGCCGTGGTCGAAGAGCAGGCGCAGACCATGATCCGGACCGCCTTCTCCACCACCGTGCGCGAGGCGGGAGATCTTTCGGCGGGGATTTTCGACCTCGAGGGCCGGATGCTGGCCCAGGCCGTGACCGGCACGCCTGGGCATGTGAATTCGATGTCCGAGAGCGTCGGCCATTTTCTCCGCCAATACCCCGCCGCCGCCATGCGGCCGGGCGATCACTTCATCACCAACGACCCGTGGATCGGCACCGGGCATCTGCATGACCTGACGGTGGTGACCCCCGCGTTCCATGATGGCCGGCTGGTGGCGCTGTTCGCCAACACCGCGCATGTCATCGATATCGGCGGGCTCGGCATGGGGCCGGAGGGACGCTCGGTCTTCGAGGAAGGGCTCACCATCCCGATTCTGCGCTGCTTCGAGCAGGGGCGGCGGAACGAGACCTTCTTCGCCTTCCTGCGCGCCGGTTCCCGCCTGCCGGTGGAACTGGAGGGCGATGTCTATTCGCTGTGCGCCTGCAACGAGGCCGGGGCGCGGCGTCTTTCCGAGATGTTGGCCGAATTCGCCATCGACAGCCTTGTGCCGCTGGCCGAGTTCATTTTCGAGAACTCGCGCAGCGCCACCCTGGCGGCCATCGCCGCCCTGCCGCCGGGCCGCGTCACCGCCGAGATCCGGGCCGACGGCTACGAGGCGCCGGTGACGCTGTGCGCGGCGATGACCATCGGCGCCGGCGCGATCGAGGTCGATTTCGCCGGCACCTCGCCGGTCTCGGCGCGGGGGATCAACGTCCCGCCGGCCTATTGCCGCGCCTATGCCAGCTTCGGCATCAAGGTGGTGGTGGCCCCCGAGGTGCCCAACAACTGGGCCAGCCTGCAGCCGTTCCAGATGCGCATCCCGGAAGGATGCATCCTCAACGCGCCGCGGCCATGGCCGGTCTCGTTGCGGCACGTGATCGGGCAGCTGCTGCCGGACCTCATGATGGGCTGTCTGTTCCAGGTGGTGCCGGAGCGGGTGGCGGCCGAGGGCTCCTCCTGCCTGTGGAACCCGCCGTTGCGCGGGGGCGGTGCGGTGTCCGGGCCGGCCATGGGGAACCGGCGGGTGATCGAGGATTTCGAGGTCATCACGTTCAACTCGGGCGGCACGGGGGCGCGGGCGGACCGCGACGGGCTGGACGCCACCGCCTTTCCCTCCGGTGTCCGGGCCATGGCGGTGGAGGCGACGGAGAATGTCGGCCCCGTCCTGTTCTGGCGCAAGGAGTTCCGGCCCGACAGCGGCGGCGCCGGGCGGACGCGCGGCGGCGTCGGGCAGGTCATGGAGATCGGCACGCTGGGCGACCTCGAATTCGCCTGCAATGCCGTGTTCGACCGGGTGCAGCACCCGCCGCTGGGCCGCGCCGGCGGGCTCGCGGGGGCGCCGGGCGTGGTGCGGACGCGCAACGGGCAGAGTTTGCGGCCGAAAGGATTCCAGATCATCGCCGACGGCGACCGGCTGGTGCTGGAGCTGCCCGGCGGCGGCGGCATGGGCGACCCGCTGGAACGCCCGCCGGCGCTGGTCGCGCGGGACGTGCGCGACGGGCTGGTCTCGCCCGAGGCGGCGGAGCGTCTCTACGCGGTGGCAGTGACCGCGGCGGGAACGCTGGACGAGGCCGCCACGGCGCGGTTGCGGGCCGCCCGGCGCGGGGGTCGAAGCGTCGATCGACCCAGGGGCGATTAAAGCAAAACATACTTCGCGGCGGTGGCCGGCTTGCGCTAGATGCTGTCGCCGTGAAGCACCCGCGGGATCGGCGGGCGCAGCCGCATGGTGCGCCCCGGGCACTGGCGGGTCGGATCATACCAACGCCACGGCGCCCAGGGCGACGGCGCCGCGGCCGAGCGAGGCAGGTCAAACCGCATGTGGATCGTACAGATCGCGCTGAAACGGCCCTACACGTTCGTCGTTCTGGCGATCGTGATCCTGCTGTTCGGCACGCTCGCCGCCGTCACGACGCCGATCGACATCTTCCCCACCATCGGCGTGCCGGTGGTCGCGGTGGTGTGGAGCTACAGCGGCATGGTGCCGCGCGATGTCTCCGGCCGCATCACCTACTTCTACGAACGGACGCTGACGGCGACGGTCAACAACATCCTGCATATCGATTCCCAGTCGCTGAATTCCTACTCGGTTCTGCGGATTTACTTTCAGAACGGCACCGACGTTTCGCTGGCTATGGCGCAGATCACCGCCGCGGCGGAAGTGGTGCTGAAATACATGCCGGCCGGCATGACCCCGCCGGCGGTGCTGCAGTTCAACGCCGCCACCGTCCCGGTCATCCAGCTCGCCCTGTCGAGCAAGGTCATCCCGGAAAACCGGCTGTTCGACTACGCGCAGAACTTCATCCGCCCGGCCCTCTCGACGGTGAACGGCGCCTCGGTGCCGACGCCCTTCGGCGGCAAGTTCCGCCAGGTGCAGGCAGACCTCAACCTGCAGGCGATGCAGCAGTTCGGCGTCTCGTCACAGGACGTAGTGCAGGCGATCCAGAATCAGAACCTAATCCTGCCGGCCGGCACGCAGAAGATCGGCAAGTTCGAATGGTATATAACCAGCAATTCGAGTCCATTATTGCTGGACGATATCAACAACCTGCCAATAAAGTCGGTGAACGGAACGGTCATATATCTGCGTGACATCGCCTATACGCATGACGGGAACCCGCCGCAGTTGAACATCGTCCGGGTGAACGGGGCGCGCGCGGTGCTGATGCCGGTGGAAAAAATCGGCAACGTCTCGACCCTCGCCGTGATCAGCGGGACCAAGGAACGAATACCGCTCATCTCGGCGTCGATGCCGGCCGGGCTGCAGATCGACGCGGTCGGCGACCAGTCGATTTTCGTGCAGGCCGCGATCGAAGGCGTGGTGCACGAGGCACTCATCGCGGCGGCGCTGACGGCGCTGATGATCCTGCTCTTCCTCGGAAGCTGGCGATCGACGGTGATCATCGCGCTGTCGATCCCGCTCTCCGTGCTCTCGTCGATCATCACGCTCTCGGCGATCGGGGAGACGATCAACACCATGACGCTCGGCGGACTGGCGCTCGCCGTCGGCATGTTGGTGGACGAGGCCACCGTCACCATCGAGAACATCAACTACCATCTGGAGATGGGCAAGGACATCGAGACCGCGATCCTGGACGGTGCCCAGCAGATCGTCGTCCCGGCGCTGCTTTCGCTCCTCAGCATCTCGATCGTCTTCGTGCCGATGTTCATGCTGGGCGGCATCGCCGGCTATCTGTTCCGCCCGCTGGCCGAAGCGGTGGTGTTCGCCATGACCGCCTCGTTCATCCTCTCGCGCACGCTGGTGCCGACGATGGCGAACTACCTGCTGAAGAGCGAGAGCGGCAAGCACGGCCACGCCGCGCATGGCGAGCATGGCAGCGGCCATGGCGCGGTCCGCTCGCGCAATCCGCTGGTGCGGTTCCAGCACGGGTTCGAGCGCGGGTTCGCGCATATGCGCGACAAGTACCGCGGCCATCTCTCCACGGCGGTGCACCGCCGCGGCCGTTTCATCCCGATCTTCATGGCCGGCACCGTGGCCTCGCTGGCGCTGGTGCCCTTCCTCGGGCGGAACTTCTTTCCCTATGTCGATGCCGGCGTGATGCTCATGCATGTACGGGCGCAGACGGGAACGCGCGTCGAGGAAACGGCCCGTCTCGCCGAGCAGATCGAGACCGCGATGCGCGACAAGCTGATGCCGCCCGGGGAGATCGTCTCCTTCGTCGACAATATCGGCATGCCGCTCAGCGGCATCTCGCTGGCCTACCAGAACACCGGCTCGATCGGCCCGCAGGACATGGACATCCTGATCACGCTGAAGCCGGACCACAAGCCGACGCCGGCCTATACACGCATGCTGCGCACCCGCCTGCCGCGGCTCTTTCCCGGCGCCACCTTCTCGTTCCTTCCCGCCGACATCGTCAGCCAGATCCTGAATTTCGGCTCCCCGGCGCCGATCGACATCAAGGTCGTCAGCCCGCATCTGGAAGAGGCCCGCGCCTATGCTGCGACGGTTGCGAACAAGCTGCGCCACGTCCCGGGCGCGGTGGACGTGCGCGTGCAGCAGCCGGGCAACTACCCCACCGTCCAGGTGGAGGTGGACCGCACCCTCGGCGGCCTGGTCGGGCTGACGCAGAGCGATGTCGCCTTCAGCCTGCTCGCCGACCTCTACGGCAGCTTCCAGTTCGCCCCGAACTTCTGGCTCAACTACGGCAACGGCGTGGAATACCAGGTCGCCGCGCAGGTGCCGCAATACCGGCTGCAGACGATGTCCGATCTCGCCAACCTGCCCATCACCGGCCAGGCCAAGCCGCAGATTCTCGGTGCGCTCAGCAAGTTCAAGTTCGGCGCCTCGGACGCCGTGGTCTCGCACTTCGACGTGCAGCCCGAGGTGGACGTTCTGCTCTCGGTGCAGGACCGCGATCTCGGCGCCGTCGCCAGTGACGTGCATCGCGTCCTTGCGGCGACCAAGAGCGAGGTGCCGCGCGGCGGGCAGATCCTGCTCCGCGGCCAGGTCATCACCATGGAGCAAGCCTATACCCAGCTCGGCTTCGGCCTGATCGGTTCGATCGTGCTCATCTATCTGCTGCTCGTGGTGAACTTCCAGTCCTGGCTGGACCCGTTCATCATCATCACGGCGCTGCCCGCGGCGCTGGCCGGCATCGTCTGGATCCTGTTCACGACGCACACCACGCTTTCGGTGCCGGCGCTGACCGGCGCGATCATGTGCATGGGCGTCGCCACCGCGAACAGTATTCTGGTCGTCTCCTTCGCCCGCGAACGCCTGATGGATGGGGTGGATTCGATCACCGCCGCCATCGACGCCGGCTTCACCCGCTTGCGTCCGGTGCTGATGACCGCGTCGGCGATGATCATCGGCATGGTACCGATGTCGCTCGGCCTCGGCTCCGGCGGCGAGCAGAACGCACCGCTCGGGCGCGCGGTGATCGGCGGGCTGCTCTTCGCCACGGTTTCGACCCTGTTCTTCGTCCCCGCGGTGTTCAGCATCATGCACCGCAAGGCCAATACCGGCCACGAACGCATCGGATAACGGGATCATGCGCTGCGACCTCATCATCCGCGACGCCACCATTTTCGACGGCAGCGGCGGGCCTGAAATCCGCGCCGATGTCGGCGTCACCGGCGACCGCATCGTCGCCGTCGGCGATCTCGGCGGCACGGGCGCCGACCGCGAGGTCGCCGCGGCCGGGCTGGCGCTCGCACCCGGCTTCATCGACGCGCATACGCATGACGACCGCGCCGTGCTGTGCGGCCCGGCCTGCATGCTGTGCAAACTCTCCCAGGGCGTGACCACGGTGGTGGTCGGCAATTGCGGCATCAGTCTCGCGCCGGTGCGTCAGCGCCAGCGCCCGCCGCCGCCGCTCGATCTGCTCGGCGGCGAGGAATTCTGGGAGTTCGACAGTTTCGCCGCCTATGCTGCGCGCCTCGCGGTATCCCCGCCACCGGTCAACGTGGTCGCGCTCGTCGGCCACATGGCGCTCCGGCTGGAGGCGATGGTGGGCGATACCGGGCGCGCGGCGAACGGCGCGGAGGCGGCGCGGATGCAGGCGCGCCTCGCCGAGGCGCTGGCGCAGGGCGCGTCGGGCTTCTCGACCGGCCTCGAATACCCGCCCAACCGCGCCGCGACCCCGGACGAGGTGCTGGCGGTGGCCGAAGCGCTCCGCGCCGCCGGCGGGCTCTACGCCACGCACATGCGCAACGAGGAGGGCGGCATTCTCGACTCGATCGAGGAGTCGCTCGGTGTCGGGGCCGCCCTCGGCGTGCCGCTGGTGATCAGCCACCACAAATGCGCGATGCCGGAGAATTTCGGCCGCTCGCGCGAGACCCTGGCCCGGCTCGATCGAGCCGCCGCATCACAGCCCGTCGCCTACGACGTCTATCCCTACGCCGCCTCCTCCACCGTGCTGCTGGCCGAGCGCGTGCGCGAGGACATCACGGTGCGGATTTCCTGGTCCCAACCCCATCCCGAATGCGCCGGGCAGACGCTGGCCGAGATCGCCGCCACCTGGCGCATCGACATCTTCGCCGCGATCGCGCGCCTGCAGCCGGCCGGGGGCATCTATTTCAAGATGGACGAGACCGACGTGCAGGCCATCCTCGCCCACCCGCTCAGCATGATCGGCTCGGACGGGCTGCCGCACGACACCCATCCGCATCCAAGGCTATGGGGCACGTTCCCGCGCGTGCTCGGCCATTACGCGCGCGATCTCGGCCTGTTCTCGCTGGCTGAGGCGGTGCACAAAATGACCGGCCGCCCCGCCGCCGTGTTCGGTCTCGCCGACCGCGGCGCCGTCCGCGCCGGCGCCTTCGCCGATCTCGTCCTGTTCGACCCGGCGCGGGTGCGCGATGCCGCCGATTTCGACCATCCGACCCGCCTGGCCGAAGGCATCCTGGAGACCTGGGTGAACGGCGAGACCGCCTATCGCGCCGGCGGCGACGCGGCCGGCGCGCGCAGCGGGCGGCTCGTCACCTCGGCCTTCGTCAGGGCCTAGAGTCTGTCAGCGCTTCATTGAAGCGCTGACAGACTCTAGAGCAACTTATCTCCGATCGGCCTGAGCCGGAACGGCTCGGTCAGATCGGAGGTTGCTCTAGCTCCTTGTTTACGCGTCTGTTTATCCGCCTCCGGCGATTCCGCCTGCGGCGGACAGACGCTAGCTGCCCCCCGCGCACGCCGCGTTCATCGGCAGGAACGCCTCGCTCGCCGGAAGCGTGCGCAACGGCGTGTAGGTGTCCCACGGACCCTGGCTCTCGGCCGGCGTCTTCACCCGGAACAGGGTGAGATCATAGAGCACGCGCCCGTCCGCCCGCACCTGGGCGGGGTGGCCGAGATAGTCCACGGGCCGGGTCTGCATCGCGCGCCCAACCGCGATCGGATCGTCGCTGCCGGCGGCTGCCATCGATTGCAGGTAATGGCGCACGGCGGTGTAGATCGCGGCCTGGTTCTTCGTCGGCATGGCGCGGCGCTCGGCGGCGAAGCGGCGGGCGAAGGCGCGCGCGGCCTCGGTCTGGTCCCAGTAGAACCCGGCCGAGAAGGTCAGGCCCTGCGCGGTGGGCAGGCCGATTGCGTGGATGTCGGTGATGTAGGTGAGGAACGCGACCATCACCGGCCCGCCGGGGCGGAGCAGGCCGAACTCGGCCGCCTGCTTGATCAGGTTGATGAGATCGCCGCCGACGCTGGCCAGGCCGATCGCCTGCGCGCCGGAGGCCTGGGCGCGCACCAGCAGCGCGGCAAAATCCGTCTCCCCGATCGGGTGGCGGCCAGTGCCGAGCACTGCGCCGCCGGCCCCTTCGATCACCGCGGCGGCGTCGCGCTGCATCGCCGCACCGAAGGCGTGATCGACGGTGATGAAGAACCAGGTCTTCGCCCCGCTCCCGACCACCGCGCCGGCGGTGCCGGCGGTCAGCGCATGGGTGTCGTCGGCCCAATGGGTGCTGGTCGGGGTGCAGAATTTCGCCGTGATGTCCGAGGTCGCCGCGGCCGTGATCATCACCGTCCGCCGGCGCTCGCGCGCCACCTGGAGCACGGCGAGCGCGATCGCGGTGACCGGCAGGTCGGTGATCGCATCGACGCCCTCGGTATCGTACCAGCGGCGCGCGATGGAAGCGGCGATGTCCGGCCGGTTCTGGTGGTCGGCGTGGACGATCTCCACCGGCCGGCCGAGCACCGTCGCGCCGGCATCCGCGACGGCGAGCCGCGCGGCGACGATCGAGCCGGCGCCGCCGCTGTCGGCATAGGGGCCGGTCTCGTCGGTGAGCACGCCGATGCGCAGCGGCCTGGGCTCGGCGGCAAGCGCGGGCGTCAGCGCCAGGGCAGCGGCCGTGGCGGCGAAGTGACGGCGACGCAGCATCGGCATGCTCAGCCCGCCTCGACCGGAATGGAGAGAAAGCCGCGGAACCGCGCCCGCATGCCGCGCAGCGCCGGGCCGGCGAGCCGGTAGCGGGGAAATCGCGCCAGGAACCGACCGATGGCGATGCGGCCCTCCATGCGCGCGACATTCAGCCCGACGCATTGATGGATGCCGAAGGCGAAGGCGAGGTGCCGGTTCGGCTCGCGCGCCAGGTCGAGCCGGTCGGGGTCGGCGAAGACCGCCGGGTCGCGATTGGCCGCGCCGAGCGCGAGCGTAACCAGCGCCCCCTCCGGCAGGGCAATCCCGCCCACCTCGGCGGCCGCGAGGGCGCGGCGGTTGCCGAGCTGCACCGGGCTCTCGAAGCGCAGGAACTCCTCGACCGCGGTGCGCATCAGCCCCGGCTCGGACCGCAGCCGGGCCGCCTCGGCCGGCCATTCGAGCAGCGCATAGAGCGCGTTGCCGATCAGATTGGTGGTCGTCTCGTGCCCGGCATTGAGGATGAAGATGCAGTTCTGCAGCAGCTCGGTCTCGGACAGCGGTTCGGCACCGCCCTCGCCCTGGATCAGCCGCGTCAGCACGTCGTGCGCCGGATCGCCGGGCCGGCGCCGGCGCGCGGCGACCAGGATGCGGAGATAGTCGATGAATTCGACCACCGCGCGATTGCCGGCGGCGAACATTTCCGGCGTGATCGACGGCTCGAGCGCGCCGAGAATGGCCAGCGACCAGTCGCGCAGCGGCCCGCGCTCGTCATGCGGCACGCCGAGCAGGTTGCCGATGACCTCGACCGGGATCGCGGCGGCGAAATCGCCGATGAGGTCGAAGCGGCCGAGGCGCTCGGCGCGATCGAGCAGCCGCGCGACGAGTTCCTCCACAGCGGCTTCCATCTCGACGATGGCGCGGCTGGTCAGCGCGCCCACCATCGCCCGGCGCACGCGCGTGTGCAGCGGCGGGTCGGAGAAGACCAGGCTGTTGGTGTGATGCTCGTAGAGCGGCGAGTCGCCGAATTTCGGCAGGAACTCGACCTTCTTGGCCGAGCTGAACAATGCGGGATCGCGATAGACGCGGACCAGCTCGGCATGGCCGGTGAGCAGCCAGGCGCCGTCCGGCAGGCGCAGCACCGGCGCTTCGCGGCGCAGCGCGTGGTAGGTCGGATAGGGATTTTCGTAGAACGACCCCGGGAGCGTGCGCAGGTCGAACGACGCGACCGCTTCCCCCTCCCCGTCCATGGCCATTCCCCCCGGAGTCCTGCCTGGAACGCTAGGAGGCGTGACCGGCAGCGTCAATCGCCCCGTCCTCGCAGGCAGCGCTGATCATCGGCGCGAGGGCGCGGAAATCCTCCGCCCGTGCCGCGCGCGGGCGCCAGGCGAGGCCGAGCGTGCGCCAGGCGCCCGCCCCGTCCAGCTCGCGCAGGACGATCTCGGCGCCGGCCGCGACCTTGCCCACGACCGCGAGGCGCGGCAGCAGCGTCACCCCCAGACCGCCGGCAACCATCTGGACCAGCGTGTGCAGGCTGGTGGCGGCGAAAGCGTCGTGGCTGGCCCCGGTCTCGCCGCAGGCCGCCAGGGCCTGATCGCGCAGGCAATGCCCGTCCTCCAGCAGCAGCAGCCGCTCGGAGGCGAGGGCCGCGACCGGCACGCGGGCGTGGCGGGCGAGCGGGTGGCCGGGCGGCAGGGCGAGGAGGAACGGGTCGCGCGCCAGCGGCAGCGTCTCGCTGCCGGCGCAATCGCAGGGCAGGGCGAGCAGCACCGCATCGAGCCCGCCGCCGCCCAGCCGGTCCAGCAGCCGCTCCGTGGTGTCCTCGCGCAGATAGAGACGCAGCGCCGGGTAGGCGGCGCGCAGCCGCGGCATCAGGCGCGGCAGCAGAAAGGGGCTGATGGTCGGGATGACGCCGAGCCTGAGCGGCCCCGACATCGGCGCCCGCGCCGCCGCCGCCGCCTCCGCCACCGCCGCCAGCGCCGCCATCGCCTCCCGCGCGCGGGCGATCATCTCCTCGCCGAGCGCGGTGAACACGACCCGCTTGCCGCCATCGCGGACGAGGATTTCGGCATCGAGCAGCTGTTCGAGCGCGAGAACGCCGGCCGAGAGGGTGGATTGCGTCACCGCGCAGGCAGCGGCGGCGCGGCCGAAATGGAGATGTTCGGCGAGCGCCAGGAGGTAGCGGAGCTGCTGCGGCGAGGGTAGGTGAACCATTCCGTCCTTCGGGAAAGGCCGAGACGACGATCAATCCGCTCGCCTGTCAAATATCCCCGTGACGGCCTCGCACGTTTCCGGTGCAACGCATACCTGATCACACCCGGACGATGTGGACCTCCACCAGCGGACGCTTCTGCAGCCGCCGGCCGAGCGCGCGGCGGAGCGCGGCGCGGGCGGCTTCGGACAGGGCGGCCTCGTCGCGCGCGAGGCTCGCCGGCAGCTCGCCGAGATTGGCGGCAAAGTCGGCGGCGATGCGGGCGAGGTCGGGATCCTCGGGCTCGAACATGCCCGGCGCGCTGAGCCGCGGCGCGCCGCGCAGACGCCCGGCGCCGTCCACGGCGATGCTGGCGATCACCGCGCCGTGGTGCAGCATCCGCCGCCGCGCGCCCATGACCTCGCCGGCGAGGGGAATGAGCCGGTTGCCATCCACCACCAGCCGCCCGATGGGGGCGCTTTCCACCACGTCCGCCGCGCCCGGCGCGAGGCGGAGGATATCGCCGTCCTCGATCAGGATGGCCGGGATACCGAGCTCGCGGGCGAGGTCGGCATGGGCCGAGAGGTGGCGCCATTCGCCGTGCACCGGCACCGACAGCCGCGGGCGCACCAGGCGGTAGAGCCGGCGGAGTTCGTCGCGCGCCGGATGGCCGGAGACATGCACCATGTGGTCGTGCTCGGTCATCAGCCGCACGCCGCGGCGCACCAGCCCATCCTGCACGGTGCCGATGGCGCGCTCGTTGCCGGGGATGACGCGGCTGGAAAATACCACCGTGTCGCCCTCGCCGAGCGCGACGTGGGGATGCTTGTCGGCGGCGATGCGCGCCAGGGCGGAGCGTGGCTCGCCCTGGCTGCCGGTGGCCAGCAGCAGCAGATTGTCGTCCGGGATCGATCCGGCCTCGTCCTCGGGGACGAATTCGGGGACGCTTTTCAGATAGCCGGTCGCCCGCGCCGCGGCCTCGATCTTGCGCAGGCTGCGCCCGACCAGGGCGACGCTGCGGCCGGCCTCGCGCGCGGCCAGCGCCACCGTCTCGACGCGGGCGACGTTGGAGGCGAAGCAGGTGACGACGACGCGCCCGGCAAGACCGCGAATGAGCGCGGTGAGGCTGCGGCGGACCTCGGCCTCGGACCCCGAATGGCCCTCGACCATGGCGTTGGTGGAATCACACACCATCGCCAGCACGCCCCGCTCACCGAGCGCAGCGAACGCGGCTTCGTCGGTGGGCGGGCCGACCAGAGGATGCGGGTCCAGCTTCCAGTCCCCGGTGTGCAGCACGGTGCCGTGGCGCGTGGTGATGGCCAGCGCCTGCGATTCCGGCGTGGAATGGGCCACGCGCAGGAACCGCAGCGCGAACGGACCGACCTCGAACCCGCCGCCGGGCGGAATGATCGTCAGCGGCACCTCGGCGAGAAGCTGCGCCTCGGCGAGCTTGGCGCGCAGCACCGCGGCGGTGAACGGCGTCGCATAGACCGGGCACCGGAGCTGCCGCCACAGCCAGGCGACGGCGCCGACATGGTCCTCATGAGCATGGGTGATGACGAGCCCGTCGAGCTGGCCGCGCCGGGCGGCGATGAAGCCCGGATCGGGCACCATGACATCGACCTCGGGCAGCTCGGCGCCGCCGAAGCCGATGCCGCAATCGACCGCCAGCCATCGCCCGTCACAGCGATAGAGATTCAGGTTCATGCCGATCTCGCCGGTCCCGCCGAGGGGCAGGAACGCGAAATCTCCGCCAGGGACGTCGATCATGCGTGTATGTGTATCCGCTATCCGTGCTCGGTGTCGCCGTGGCGTCCGCGCGAGAACACTGGGGGCGCGTTGCGCGCGGCAAGGAGGCGCAGGCCCTCGAGGGTGAGGTCGGGATCGATGGTCTCGATCACCGGGGTCGCCTCGGCGAACAGCGGCGCCAGCCCGCCCGTGGCGATCACCTTGAGCGGCGCGCCATATTCGGCGCGGATCCGTTCGACCAGCCCCTCGATCAGCCCGACATACCCCCAATAGATGCCGGACTGCATCGCCGGCACGGTCGCCCGCCCGATCGCCGACTGTGGCCGGCCGATGCCGATGCGCGGCAGGCGCGCGGCGGCGCGGTGCAGCGCCTCGATCGAGAGATTGATGCCCGGGGCGATGGCGCCGCCGAGATAGGCGCCGTCGGTCCCGACCACATCGAAGGTCGTCGCTGTGCCGAAATCGATGACCACGAGCGGGCCATGATAGCGCTGATGCGCGGCCAGCGCGTTCAGCAACCGGTCCGCGCCGACCTCGTTCGGCTGCTCGACATCGATGACGAAGCCCCAATCGAGCGTCGCGCGCGCGATCAGCGGCTCGACCTCGAACCAGTCCCGGCACAGGCGGCGGAGATGATAGAGCGCGGCGGGAACCACGGTGCCGATCACCGCGGCATCGATATCCACCGGCTTCAGACCGGAATGGCCGAGCAGGGCGAGCAGCCAGACGGCGTATTCATCCGAGGTGCGCTGCGGATCGGTGGCGACGCGCCAGATGCCGCGCCAGCCTTCGCCCTCGCGGACGGCGAAGACGATGTTGGTATTGCCGGCGTCAACGACGAGCAGCATGGCCTGCCTCGCTCGGCGGCGTCGTGCCAAGCAGCACCTCGCCGGTGGAAAAGCGGCGCGTGCCGCCGGATGTGGCCAACAGCAAGTTGCCGTCCGCGGCAAGGCCGGCGAAGTCGCCGCTCACCCGCTCCCCGGCCGCTGCCACGACGAGGGGTGTGCCGAGCGGATGGGCTCGCGCGCTCCAGGCCGCTTGAACCACGGGCCAGCCCTCGCGCCGGCGCCGCGCGCGCCAATGGGCGACGCGTTCGAGTACCGCCGCCGCCACCTTCTCCGGCGCCGAAGGCGCGCCGAGCGCGACCGCGGGGCGGTCCGCCACGTCCGGCGCGACGCGCAGATTCGCGCCAAACCCGAGGACGAGCCAGGCGAGATGGCCGGCCGCATCGGCCGCGGTCTCGATCAGTACGCCGCCGAGCTTGCCGCCATCGCACAGCACATCGTTCGGCCATTTCAGGGTCAACGTCGCGGCCGACGGCCGCACCGCGTCCAGCGCCTCGATCAGCGCCAGGCCGGCGAGCAGCGCGTAGCCGCCAGCCTCGGCCATCGGCGCCGCCTCGCGCAGCAGCAACGAGAGATGAAGATTGCCGGCCACCGAGACCCAGCCGCGGCCACGGCTGCCGCGGCCCGCCGTCTGCTCGTGCGCGAGGACGGCGAATCCGTCCGCCGCGCCGGCCGCCGCCCGCTCGCGGCACAGATCCGAGGTCGAGCCGATGCGCTCGACGATCTCCATCCTCCCAAACGGAGGGACCGCACTCACCCCAGCAACGCCCGCGCCGCCGCCTCCGCCACGGCGATGACGGGCGCCGCGAACAGCGCGAAGAGAAGCGTGACGAGCCCGCTGCCAGCAGCAACGATCGAGAGCGTGGCGGGACGGGCCGCGAACCCGGTCTCGCCGGCATCGAAATACATCACCTTGATGATGCGCACGTAATAGAAGGCACCCACGACACTGGTGAGCACGCCGATGATCGCCAGCGTCCACATCCCCGACTGGACGGCGGCGAGGAAGACATAGAGCTTGCCGAAGAAGCCGGAGAGCGGCGGGATGCCCGCCATGCTGAACATGAACACGCTCATCAGCATCGCCAGCGCCGGATCGCTGCGGCCGAGCCCCGCCAAATCCGCGATCCCCTCGACCGCCCGCCCGCCGCGGCGCATCGCCAGGATGACCGCGAAGGCACCGGCGCTCATGAAGATGTAGACGGCGAGATAGACCAGCACGCCGCGCACGCCGGTGACGGTGCCCGCCGCGAGCCCGATGAGCGCGTAGCCCATGTGCCCGATCGACGAATAGGCCATCAGCCGCTTGATGTTGCGCTGGCCGATGGCGCCGAGCGCGCCGAGCAGCATCGAGGCGATCGAGATCAGCACGACGAGCCCTTGCCACTGCGCCAGAAGATGGCCGAACGGCCCGACCATCAGCCGCAGCAACAGCCCCATCGCCGCGACTTTCGGCGCAGTGGAGAGGAACGCCGTCACCGGTGTCGGCGCGCCCTCGTAGACGTCCGGCGTCCACATGTGGAACGGCACGGCGGAAACCTTGAAGGCCAGCCCGGCGAGGATGAAGACAACACCGACGATCAGCCCGGCCGAGGCCTGCGCCGGATCGGCGAGCCCAGTGGCGATGCCGACGAAATCCATCGTTCCGGTGAAGCCATAGACCAGCGTCATGCCGTAGAGCAGCAGGCCCGAGGCAAGCGCGCCGAGGACAAAATATTTCAATCCCGCTTCCGCGGAGCGCAGATTGTCTCGGGCGAAAGCGGCGAGAACGTAGATCGACAGCGATTGGAGTTCGAGGCCGAGATAAAGGGTCATCAGGTTCGCCGCCGAGACCATCACCATCATGCCGACGGTGGCCATGACGATCAGAACCGGGAACTCGAACCGGCCAATGCCCTCGGCACGGTTATAGTCGACCGACAGCGCGACGCCGAGGATCGCGCCGGCCAGGATGAGCAGTTTCAGCGCGACGCTGAACGGATCGACGACGAACTGGCCGTCATAGGCATGTCCGGCGCCGGTCGCGGTCATCAACACGCCGGCCAACAGAAGCGCGCCGATCGCCAGCATGCTGGCGAGGAAGCCCCTCTCCTCCTTCCGCAACACGCCGAACAGGAGGATCGCCATGCCGGATAGGGACAGCGCGATCTCCGGCAGAGCCAGAGTCCAGTTCATCAGTGTCCCGTTCATCAGCGCGCGTCCCCCGAGCTTCCGACCGCCGACACCGCACGGCTTCCCGGGCCAACCACTTCCTCGCCCGCCATCGTCAGAAGCGCATGCCGAGCGGGCGCGGCCATCGCCGCCTGCTGGTTACGCACCAGCGCCGCCACGGAGGCATCGAAAAAATGCGAGAAGCTGGACGGATAGACGCCCATCCACAATGTCACCACCACGAGCGGCGCGAAGACCAGCGCCTCGCGCGGCGACAAATCGAGGATGCCACGCAAGTCCGGCTTGGTCAGCCGCCCGAAGAGAACGCGGCGATAGAGATAGAGCATGTAGGCGGCACCCAAGATCATGCCCGTGCTCGACAGGAGGGCGAGCCAGAAATTCACCCGCAGCGCGCCGATTGCGACCAGGATCTCCCCGACGAAGCCCGAGGTTCCGGGAAGCCCGACGGAGGCCATCATGAACAGCATGAAGGTCAGTGCATAGGCCGGCATGCGATCCGAAAGCCCGCCATAGCGGGCGATCTCGCGCGTGTGCATGCGGTCGTAGATCACGCCGACGCACAGGAACAGCGCGCCCGACACGACCCCGTGCGAAAGCATCTGGAACAGGGCCCCTGAGACGCCCTGAATGTTCAGGCTGAAGATGCCGACGGTGACGACGCCCATATGTGCCACCGATGAATAGGCGATCAGCTTCTTCATGTCCGTCTGCGCCAGGGCCACCAGCGACGTGTAGATGACGGCGACCACGGACAGCGTGAACATCAGCGGCGCGAAATAGGCCGATGCCTGCGGCAGCATCGGCACCGAGAAGCGCAGGAACCCGTATGCGCCCATCTTCAGCAGGACGCCCGCGAGGATGACCGAGCCTGCCGTCGGCGCCTCAACGTGCGCGTCCGGCAGCCAGGTATGCACCGGCCACATCGGCACCTTCACCGCGAACGAGGCGAGGAACGCCAGGAACAGCCAGTACTGCATGGTCTGCGGAAACGCGGTCCGCAGCAGCACGGTCATGTCCGTCGTCCCGGCGAAGTGCCACATCGCCAGCAGCGCGAGCAGCATGAGCACCGAGCCGGCGAGCGTGTAGAGGAAGAACTTGATCGCCGCATAGACGCGGCGCGGACCACCCCAGACCCCGATGATCAGGTACATCGGGATCAGCACGCCCTCGAAAAACATGTAGAAGACGACGAAATCGAGCGCGCAGAACATGCCGACCATCATCGTCTCGAGGACGAGGAAGGCGAGCATGAACTCGCGGACCCGCGTCGTGATCGCTTCCCAGCTCGCCAGGATGCAGACGGGCGTGAGCAGCGTCGACAGCAGCACAAAAAGCACGCTGATGCCGTCGACACCCATGCGGTAGCCGACGCCGAACTCCGGCAGCCAGGGCAGGCTCTCCGCGAATTGGAACCCCGCCAGCGCGGGATCGAAGCGCCACCACAGAATGAGCGAAAGCCCGAGAACGATCAGGCTCGTCCAAAGCGCCGTCCAGCGCGCATTCTGCGCCACCGTCGCCTCATCGCCGCGCACCGACATGATCACCGCCCCGCCAAGAAGCGGCAGGAAAGTGATCAGCGACAGCAGGGGGAAGCCGACCTGGTTCATGGTCTCACCGGAACAGCAAGTAGATCGTGACCAGCAATACCAGGCCGATCAGCATGGAAAACGCGTAGATCGCGATTGACCCGGTCTGCAGCTTGACCACCTGCGCCGACGAATCGGTGGCCAGCGAGGCGAGCCCGTTCGGCACGCCGTCGATCAGCGTCGCGTCGCCGACCTGCCACAGCGAGCGCGCCAGAGCCAGAGCCGGGCGGACGAGGACCGCATCATACAGTTCGTCGAAATACCATTTGTTGAGCAGGAACCGATAGATCGGCCCAAACGCGCGGGCGAGCGCGCCGGGGAGCGAAGGTGCCGCCACATACATCCCGTACGCCAACGCAATGCCCAGGACACCCATCACTGTCGGCAGCAGGGCGATCGATTCCGGCACCCGCTCGAGGTCGGCGAGGACGTGGTTCCCCGGCCCGTTCACGATCGCGCTGCGCCAGAACTCGTGCCAGCCTTCGCCGACGAACTGCGCATGGAACCCCATGCCGCTGAACACCGCGCCGATCGCCAGAACGATGAGCGGCACCAGCATCACCGCCGGGCTTTCATGCACATGCGCCATAACGCCCGCCTCAGCGCGCGGCTTGCCATGGAAGGTCATGATCAGCAGACGCCAGGAGTAGAAGGCCGTCAGGAACGCCGCGGCAACGCCGCAGACAAATCCGTAGAGACCGACCCCCGTGCCGACATCGAAATTCGCCTCCAGGATCGCATCCTTCGAGTAGTAGCCGGCGAAGAACGGGATGCCCGCGAGCGCCAGGTTGCCGATCCACATGACCACGTAGGTAACCGGGACCTTCTTCCAGATGCCCCCCATCTGCCGCATGTCCTGCTCTCCGCTCATCGCGTGGATCACCGAACCCGCACCGAGGAACAGCAGCGCCTTGAAGAAGGCATGCGTGATAAGGTGGAAGATCGACACCTGGTAGGCGCCAACGCCGGCGGCGATGAACATGTAGCCGAGCTGAGAGCAGGTGGAATAGGCGATCACCCGCTTGATGTCATTCTGCGTGCAGCCGACCGTGGCCGCGAACAGCGCGGTCGAACCGCCGACGATCACGATCAGTGCCTTTACCGTCGGGGCGAATTCGAGCAGCGGCGACATCCGCGCGACGAGAAAAACCCCGGCCGTCACCATGGTCGCGGCATGGATGAGCGCCGACACCGGTGTCGGCCCCTCCATCGCGTCCGGCAGCCAGGTGTGCAGCCCGATCTGCGCCGACTTGCCCATCGCCCCGATGAACAGCAGCACGCCGATCACTTCCAACACCGGCCACGAACCGCCGAGCACGGCATAGGTCTCCCCGGCATGCTGCCCGACGGCCGCGAAGATCGCCGGAAATTCAACCGAGCCGAAGACGAAGAACACCAGCGCGATCCCCACCGCGAAGAAGAGATCGGCGACGCGGTTGACCAGAAACGCCTTGATTGCCGCGGCACAGGCCGATGGCTTTTCGTACCAGTAACCGATGAGCAGATAGCTCGCCAGGCCAACCCCCTCCCAGCCGAAGAACAGCTGGACCAGATTGTCCGCCGTCACCAGCATCAGCATCGCAAAGGTGAACAGCGAGAGGTAGGAGAAGAACCGGTAGGTCGGGTACTCGTCGTGACCCATGTAGCCGACGCTGTAGATATGGATCATCGTCGAGATCAGCGTCACCATCGCGACCATCACCGCCGAGAGCGCATCGTAGCGCAGCGCCCAGGCGGCATGGAAAGGACCGGCACTGATCCAGGTGCCAAGGTCCACGGACCCGGTTTCCGCACCGCCCCACGCGAGTTCGGCGAAGGCGATATTGCCGCATATCGCGGCGATGACCATCCCAAGGATGCTCACGGCCTGCGCCGCACGGTCGCCAATGGCGCGGCCGAGAAGCCCGGCGATGGCCGACCCCAGGATCGGGGCGAAGACAGCGGCGGCGTAGATCATCGCGAAACCCGTGCGCGCGTGGTAAACAGGGGAGGCATCACTGCGGCTCAGCCCTTCATCAAGGTGACGTCTTCGACTTCGATCGACCCGCGGTTGCGGAAATACACGACGACGATGGCCAGGCCGATCGCCGCTTCCGCCGCGGCGACCGTCAGCACGAACATGGCGAAGATCTGCCCCGCCAGATCGCCGAGCGTGGCCGAGAAGGCAACGAGATTGAGGTTCACCGCGAGCAGGATCAGCTCGATCGACATCAGGATGACGATCACGTTCTTTCGGTTGAGGAAGATCCCGAACACACCGAGCACCAGCAGAACGGCACTCACGGCGAGATAGTGGCCGAGGCTTACTGGCAACATCTAACGGACCTCCGCGGCGTGCGTCCCGCCATGACCATGGCCGCCCCCGTGCGGTTCGGCCGCCGCGACCGCTGGCTCGGGCAGCTTGCGTTGGAACTCCGCCTCCGTCACCGCGGCGCCGAGCCCGACCTTGACCAGCACCAGCGTATCCTCGACGCGCTGCGCGACTTGGCGGGCAGCGCTCTGACGGCGCGAGGCCTTCCGCTCCCGCAGCGTCAGCACGATCGCACCGATCATTGCCACGAGCAGCACCAGGCCCGCGATCTGAAACAACAGGACATTGTGCGTGTAGAGCAGATCACCGAGCGCGGCGGTGTTGGAAACCGCGGCTGGCGCGACCGCGCCCCGCAGCGCGGCGGACTGCGGCAGAAGCTGCCAGCCGCCAAAGACACTGGCGAGCTCGACGAGCAGGATCACGCCCACGGTGGCGCCCACCGGGGCGTAGCGCTGGATGCCTTCGCGCAAGCGGGCGAAGTCGATATCCAGCATCATCACCACGAACAAGAACAGCACGGCAACCGCACCGACATAGACGATGACCAGGATCATCGCCAGGAACTCGGCACCCGCCAGCAGAAACAGCCCGGCCGCGTTGAAGAAGGCCAGGATCAGAAACAGAACCGAGTGCACCGGGTTGCGTGCGCTCACAACCAGCGCCGCCGAGCCGAGAAGCACCGCAGCAAAGACATAGAATGCCAGCGTCGCGATCATCGCTGCCCGTCCTGCCGGCACTGGCCGGCCATCGTGCGCCCAACGGAGGTCATGCGCTCACCGATACGGAGCGTCGAGTTCGAGCCGCTTGGCGATCTCCGCCTCCCAGCGGTCGCCGTTCGCCAGCAGCCGGTCCTTGTTGTACATCAGTTCCTCGCGCGTCTCGGTCGCGAACTCGAAATTGGGACCCTCGACGATGGCATCGACCGGGCACGCTTCCTCGCACAGCCCGCAATAGATGCACTTCGTCATGTCGATGTCGTAGCGCGTCGTCCGGCGAGATCCGTCATCACGGGGCTCGGCCTCGATGGTGATGGCCTGCGCCGGACAGACGGCCTCGCACAGCTTGCAGGCGATGCACCGCTCCTCGCCATTGGGGTAGCGGCGCAATGCGTGCTCGCCCTTGAAACGCGGGCTGATCGGATTCTTCTCGTACGGGTAATTGATCGTTGCCTTGGATTTGAAGGCATAGCGCAAGGTCAGCACCAAGCCGGTCCAAATTTCACCGAGCAACAGCCCCCGCGCGGAGCGGTCCAGCAATCCCATAGGTCAATCTCCTTCCCGCGCGTGCAGTACAGGACAGTGTCGCTCGGTCATGTTCGCGGCACCCAGCCGGTCGCCATGAGCACGCCCCCAGTCAGCACGAGCCAGAGCAACGACAGCGGCAGGAACACCTTCCAGCCCAGGCGCATCAGCTGGTCGTAGCGATAGCGCGGCAGCGTGCCGCGGACCCAGATGAAGACAAACATGCACGCAAAGACCTTGAGCAGGAACCAGAGCGGCCCCGGCAGCCAGGTGAACGGTTCGACCCCGAACGGCGCCAGCCAGCCGCCGAGGAAGAGGATCGTCGTCATCGCGCTCATCAGGAACATGTTGGCGTATTCGCCGAGGAAGAACAGCCCGAAGGCGAGCGAGCTGTATTCGACGAAGAACCCGGCGACGATTTCGCTCTCGCCCTCGGGCAGGTCGAAAGGCGACCGGTTCGTCTCCGCGAGGCCCGAGATGAAGAACACGAGGAACATCGGGAACAGCGGGATCGCGAACCAGATGTGGCGCTGCGCCAGCACGATGTCATTCAGGTTCAGGCTGCCGACGCACAGCAGCACGCTCACCATGACGAAACCGATTGAGACTTCGTAGCTCACCATCTGCGCCGCGCTGCGCATCGCGCCGAGGAAAGCGTATTTCGAGTTGCTCGCCCAGCCGGCGATGATGACGCCGTAGACGCCGAGCGAGCTGATGGCGAACAGGTACAGGACGCCAACGTTGATTTTCGCCACCGCCCAGCCGTCATTCACTGGCACCACGGCCCAGGCGATCATCGCCAGCACGAAGGTGATGACGGGGGCGAGCAGGAAAAGAGCCCGGTTCGCCCCGGCTGGGATGATCGTCTCCTTCATCAGCATCTTGAGCGCGTCGGCGAACGGCTGCAGCAGTCCGAACAGCCCGACGACGTTCGGACCCTTCCGCAGATGCATCGCCCCCAGCACCTTGCGTTCAGCCCACGTCGCATAGGCAACGGCGATGAGCAGCGGCACCAGGATCGCCAGAGTTTCAAGCACGAGCAGGATGAGCGTGCCCAGCGGCGTGGCGAGAAATTCGGTCATCGCGGTCTATTCCGCCGCCTGCATGAGGGACGGCCCGAACGTCCGGGCGCATTCCGCCATGGTCGCGCTGGAGCGGCTGATAGGGTCGGTGCGGTAATAGTCGGCGAGGAACGGCACGAACGGCGCATCGCCCAGACCGTCGCTGTCGCCCGCGGGTCCAGCGAGGTCGGTGCAGGCCAGCCGCGGCAGCGCATCGGGCCGCGTGAACACGGGGTGCGCCTCGCCAAGCCGCCGGCGCAAGCTGTCGAGATCGTCGTAAGGCAGACGCCGGCCGATCACGTCGCTGAAGGCGCGCAGGATTTTCCAATCCTCGCGCGCCTCGCCGGGCGGATGGAGCGCGGCTGCGGTGCGCTGGGCGCGCCCCTCGGTGTTGACGTAGGTTCCGCTCTTCTCCGTATAGGCGGCACCGGGGAGAATGACGTCCGCTCGCGCGGCGCCGGCATCGCCGTGGTGGCCTTGATAGACGACGAAGGTGCCGGCCCCGATCGCGCTGGTATCGATTTCGTCAGCGCCCAGCAGCCACAGCAGATCTACACCGCCGCCGAGCATCGCCGCGACATCCTTGCCGTGCGCCCCCGGCAGAAAGCCGAGATCGAGCGCTCCCACTCGCGACGCGGCGCTGTGGAGCATGTTGAACCCGTGCCAATCCGCGCCGAGCATGCCGAACTGCGACGCAATCTGCCACGCCGCGGCCAACACCGCGGCGCCGTCGGCGCGCGCCACCGCGCCCTGGCCGACGATCACCATCGGCCGCTTTGCCGCCGACAGGATCGCCGAGAACGCGTGGGTCCCGGCAAGGAGCGCGCGCAGGGCCGCCGGCCCCGCGCCGATCCATTCGACGCCGTAGGTGAGGTCACCCCGAGCGCCGACAGCCGCGATCGGGAAATTTCCGGCCAGAACACGCTTGCGAATGCGCGCGTTCAAAACCGGCGCCTCGTGCCGCGGATTCGTGCCGATGAGCAGCAGCGCGTCGGCCTCCTCGATGCCGGCGACGCTGGTGTTGAAGCAGTAGAAATCGCGGCGCGCTGCCTCCAGCTTTTCACCGCGCTGTCGGCAATCGAGATTGGAGGACCCAAGCCCCGCCATCAGATCCTTCAGCGCAATCATGCTTTCGGCATCGGCGAGGTCGCCGGCAATCGCGCCAATGCGCGCCCCGCTCAAGCCCTGAAGACGCTGCGCGATCGCCGCGAATGCCTCCTGCCAGGAGACCGCGACCAGCTTCCCCTCCCGCCGCAGCCAAGGGCGATCGAGGCGCCGGCGCTTCAGACCATCGAGCGAAAAGCGCGCCTTGTCGCCCATCCACTCCTCGTTCACGTCCTCGTTCAGCCGCGGCAGGATGCGCAGCACTTCCGAACCGCGGGTGTCGATGCGGATATTCGTCCCCACCGCGTCGAGCACGTCGATGCTGTCCGTCTTGTTCAATTCCCAGGGCCGCGCGACAAAGGCGTAGGGCTTCGACGTCAGCGCTCCGACGGGACAGATATCGATGAGATTACCGGACAATTCCGAGCTTAGCGCTTTCTCGACATAGGTGCCGATCTCCATATTCTCGCCGCGCGCCGTGGCACCAAGTTCCGGCACACCGGCGATCTCCTGGGCGAAGCGGACGCACCGCGTGCACTGGATGCAGCGAGTCATGACCGTCTTCACGAGCGGGCCGAGATCCTTGTCCTTCACGGCACGCTTGTTCTCGTGATAGCGCGAATGGTCCATGCCATACGCCATCGACTGGTCTTGCAGATCGCATTCGCCGCCCTGATCGCAGATCGGACAGTCCAGCGGATGGTTGATCAGGAGGAATTCCATCACCCCGCGGCGGGACTGGCGCACCATGGGGCTGTCGGTCTTCACCACCATCCCGTCCGCCACCGGAAACGCGCACGAGGCAACGGGCTTCGGATTCTTCTCGATCTCGACCAGGCACATCCGGCAATTGCCGGCGACGGAAAGGCGCTCGTGATAGCAGAAGCGCGGAATCTCCCTGCCCGCGATCTCACACGCCTGCAGCACGGAAGCCCCATTCGGAACCTCGACCTCAATGCCGTCGACCGTGACTTTCGCCATCGCCGCTACTCCGCCGCCAGCGGCATCGGCCGCGCCTTGGCCTGCGCGATGCGCTCCTCGATCACCGGTCGGAAATGCCGGATCAACCCCTGCACCGGCCATGCCGCGGCATCACCGAGGGCACAGATCGTATGGCCCTCGATCTGTCGGGTAACCTGTTCGAGCACATCGATCTCCCCGGGCTCGGCGCGCCCTTCAACAAGGCGATACATCACGCGCATCAGCCATCCGGTGCCCTCGCGGCACGGCGTGCACTGCCCACAGCTCTCATGCTTGTAGAATTGGGACAGGCGCGCGATTGCCTTGATGATGTCGGTCGATTTGTCCATGACGATCACCGCCGCGGTGCCCAGTCCGCTCCGCACCTCGCGCAGACTATCGAAATCCATCAGCACCGTATCGCAGATCTCGCGCGGCAGCACCGGCACCGAGGATCCGCCCGGGATCACGGCGAGCAGATTATCCCAACCGCCACGCACGCCGCCAGCGTAACGCTCGATCAACTCGCGTAGCGGTATACCGAGTTCCTCCTCGACATTGCACGGCTTGTTGACGTGGCCGGAGATGCAAAAAATCTTCGTCCCGGCATTCTTCGGCCGCCCGAGTTCGGAAAACCACGCCGCACCGCGCCTCAGGATGGTGGGGACGACGGCAATGCTCTCGACATTGTTCACCGTCGTCGGGCACCCGTAGAGGCCCACCGCTGCCGGGAAAGGCGGCTTCAGCCGCGGCATGCCTTTCTTGCCTTCCAGGCTTTCGAGTAGCGCGGTCTCCTCGCCGCAGATATACGCGCCCGCGCCGCGATGGACGTAGACGTCGAACTCCCAGCCGGAGCCACAGGCGTTGCGCCCGATCAGACCCGCATCGTAGGCCTCGTCCACCGCAGCCTGCAGCCGCGCCGCCTCATTATAGAACTCGCCGCGAACATAGATGTAGGCGACATGCGCACCCATGGCCAAGCCGGCGATCAGGCAGCCCTCAATCAGCTTGTGCGGATCATGGCGAAGAATGTCACGATCCTTGCACGTACCAGGCTCGCTTTCGTCGGCATTGACGACCAGGTAGTGGGGGCGGCCGTCGGACTGTTTGGGCATGAACGACCACTTCATGCCGGTGGGAAACCCCGCGCCGCCGCGGCCGCGCAGACCGGAAGCCTTCACTTCTTCGATCAGCGCGTCGCGGCCGCGTGCGAGCAAGGCGGCGGTGCCGTCCCAGTCGCCACGCGCCCGCGCGCCGGCGAGGCGCCAATCATGCAGGCCGTAGAGGTTCGTGAAGATGCGGTCTTTGTCGCTGAGCATCACTTCACTCCGCAGGCGGGGTGGCAGCGGCCAGGGGGAGCGCGACCAAGGTCTGCGGTCCGCCTTCGGGAGCAGATGTTTGTCGGCCGATCGTCGAGCCGGGCGGCGGCACCTCACCCCGCTTCAGCGCCGCCAGCAGCGCATCGGTCCGTGGCCCGTCAAGATCTTCGTAGAAATCATCGTTCACTTGGAGGATCGGCGCGTTGACACACGCACCGAGGCATTCGACCTCGGTCATCGTGAACAGCCCGTCTGCACTGGTCTCGCCGAACCCGCCGACACCGGCGGTGCGCCGGCACGCAGCCACCACCTCGTCAGAGCCGCGCAGCCAGCAGGGTGTCGTCGTGCAGACCTGCAGGTGAAAACGCCCGACCGGTCGGAGCTGGAACATGGTATAGAAGGTCGCGACTTCGTAAACGCGGATCGGCGCCATCGCGAGGCGGCGTGCGATCTCGTCCATCGCTGCCCGCGGCACCCAGGCGCTCCCGGTCTGGCGACCCATCTGACGCTGCACGAAATAGAGCAGCGGCAGCACTGCGCTGGCCTGCTTGCCGGCGGGATAGCGACCAAGAACGCGGCTGATCTCCGCCTCGCTCTCGGCGTCGAAAGCGAAGTGCGCCGGTTGGAAGGAGGCGGCGCCGACGTCGGTCTGGTCTGTCATGATCTAGCGATCCACTTCACCGAACACGAGATCGAGCGACCCGATGATGGCAACCGCATCGGCCAGCATGTGCCGCTTCGACAACACCTCGATGGCCTGCAGATGCGCGAACCCGGTCGGCCGGATCTTGCACCGATAGGGGCGGTTCGACCCATCCGCCACGAGGTAGACCCCGAACTCCCCCTTCGGGCTTTCCACCGCGGTGTACGTCGCGCCGGCAGGAACGTGATAACCCTCGGTATAGAGCTTGAAATGGTGGATGAGCGATTCCATCGACCGCTTCATGTCCGCCCGCCGCGGCGGCGCGATCTTGTTGTCCTGCACCTTCACAGGGCCAGGCTGCATCCGCGCCAGGCACTGTTTCACGATGAACGCGCTTTGCCGCATCTCCTCCATGCGGACGAGATAGCGGTCGTAGCAGTCGCCGTTGCGGCCCACAGGGACCTCGAACTCGACCTGATCATACATGTCGTAGGGCTGCGAGCGACGCAGATCCCAGGGCACGCCCGAGGCACGCAGGCACGGGCCGGAGAAGCCCCAGGCCAGCGCATCCTCCGCTCCGATGGAGCCGATATCCACCGTGCGCTGCTTCCAGATCCGGTTCCCTGTCAGCAGTGTCTGCAGATCGTCGACGAGCTTAGGGAATGCATCGGCCCACTCGGCAATCCGCTCCTCGAGCCCGGCCGGCAGATCTTTGGCGACGCCGCCGGGGCGGAAATAGTTCGCGTGCAGGCGGGCGCCGGACGCCGCTTCGTGGAATTCGAGCAGCTTCTCGCGCTCCTCGAAGCCCCACATCACTGGCGTGATCGCACCGACATCGAGCCCATACGTGGTGATGTTGAGGAGATGATTCAGAACACGCGTGATCTCGGCGAAGAGCGTGCGGATCCACTTCGCGCGCGGCGGCACCTCGATGCCCAGCAGCTTTTCTGTTGCCAGTGCGAACGCGTGTTCCTCGCACATCGGCGAGACGTAATCGAGCCGATCGAAATACGGCAGCGCCTGCATATAGGATTTGTGCTCGATCAGCTTCTCGGTGCCGCGATGGAGCAGCCCGACATGCGGATCGGCGCGCTCGACGACCTCGCCATCCATCTCCAGGACCAGCCGCAGCACGCCATGCGCCGCCGGGTGCTGCGGGCCGAAATTGATGGCGTGGCTGTCGATCTCGACAACCCGGCGTTCCACCGCTTCGGCCGCTTGTCCGGCCGCCGTCACCTCCGGTTCGGCCATCAGCCCTGCTCCGTCCGCCGGGTTGCACGCTGCGCATGCGCCTTCTCATCGCCGGGCAGCGTCAGCATGCCCTCCCACGGCGAGACGAAATCGAAGTCGCGGAAATCCTGCGCCAGCCGCACCGGCTCGTAGACCACCGCCTTGCGGTCCTCGTCGTAGCGGGTCTCGACATAGCCGGTCAGGGGGAAATCCTTGCGTAGCGGATGGCCCTCGAAACCATAATCAGTGAGGATGCGGCGATGGTCCGGCTGGCCGGCGAAAAGAATGCCGAACAGATCCCACGCCTCGCGCTCCCACCAGGTTGCGCAGGGCCAGAGCCGGTGCACCGATGGCACCGGCGCAACGTCGTCAGTGGTCGTGATGACGCGGACACGATGATTGCGCGCGATCGACAGCAGATTATAGACGACGTCGAAGCGCTCGGACCGCTGCGGCCAGTCGACACCGCACAGATCCATCAGCTGCGCGCATGCGAATCGCGGATCGTCGCGCAGCGTGGTCATCACCGGGAGCAGCGACGCACGCGGCACATGCGCCACCACCTCGCCGATCTCGACGACAGCTCGCTCGACGCCGGGAATCGCACCAACTGCTTCGGCCAGCACCGCAACCGCGTCGACCACACCCTGAGCTTCAGCCACGGAGAATCGTCCCTGTCCGGCGGATCTTCTTCTGCAACAGCAGAATGCCATAGACCAGCGCTTCCGCCGTAGGCGGGCAGCCCGGAACATAGACATCCACCGGCACGACCCGGTCGCAGCCGCGCACGACGGAATAGGAATAATGGTAGTACCCGCCGCCATTCGCGCAGCTGCCCATGCTGATCACCCAGCGCGGCTCCGGCATCTGGTCGTAGACCTTGCGCAACGCCGGGGCCATCTTGTTGGTCAGCGTGCCGGCGACGATCATCACGTCCGACTGGCGCGGGCTGGCGCGCGGGATGATGCCGAAACGGTCGAGGTCGTAACGCGGCATGTAGGCGTGGATCATCTCCACCGCGCAGCACGCGAGGCCGAACGTCATCGGCCACAGGCTGCCGGTGCGTGCCCAGTTCACCATCTTGTCGAGCGTGGCGACGACGAAGCCTTTGTTCTCGATCTCGCCGGTGATGCCCTTGATCACCGCATCCTGCTCGGGACCGGGCGCCAGGGCCTCGCGGTTCCACGCCAACGCCGCATCATCGGATGTCGCGCGCGCGCTCATGGCTCGAGCCTCCGCGGTTGGCGAGCTTGTCGCATCATTCCCACTCCAGCGCGCCCTTGCGCCACTCATAGACGAAGCCGACCGTCAGCACGGCGAGAAACCCGAGCATCGAGAGGAAGCCGAACCAGCCGATGTGCGACAGGCTCACCGCCCACGGGAAGAGAAAGGCAACCTCGAGATCGAAGATGATGAAGAGGATGGCAACGAGATAGTAGCGCACGTCGAAGCGGCGGCGGGCGTCGTCGAATGGCTCGAAGCCGCATTCATAGGCGGAGAGTTTCTCCGCATAGGGCTTCTGCCGAGCCGCCAGAATGGCGCCGAACAGCATCGCCAGGGCAATCACCATGGCGATGGCAAGGAACACCACGATGGGCAGGTAGTTGGCGAGCAGCGGTTGCATCCACCCCTCCATCCCGCCCGACAGGCAGGCGGGAAAACGTCGTGCGCTCCGGCCGGTATTGCACCGCAGCGCGGGCGGACATTAGCCCCATCCGCACCGCTTCGCCATAGGGCTACCGACCGTGAGCAGGGTCGCCTTGGGCTGGCAAGGGCAAGGGGAAAACGCCGCGGAATGAACACCATCGCGGACCGGAAACCCGGCGCCTCAACAGCGGCTGGCGCGAGTGACGGGGCTCGAACCCGCGACCTCCGGCGTGACAGGCCGGCGCTCTAACCAACTGAGCTACACCCGCATCCAACTGGCGGCAGGACTTAGAGCCATGACGAAGCAGCGTCAAGGCGGGGAGACCACCTATGGGCCAGAGACCGGCGGCACCTTCACCGGCAGCGGACAACGTCATGGGCGGTGACGGGTTCGAACCGCCGACCCTCTCGGTGTAAACGAGACGCTCTACCGCTGAGCTAACCGCCCCAAACCCTGGCCCTGACCGGCCCTGCGGGCACCCGTCCTATCCGCGCCTGCCTCGCCGTCTCCGGCTCACGGCAGCCGCGCGCGCCGACGGCCCGCGGACCGCGCTGACCTCAGTTCACCGCGTCCTTCAGGCCCTTGCCCGCCTTGAAGCGAATCGAGGTGGAAGCGGCGATCTTGATCGCGGCGCCGGTGCGCGGGTTGCGTCCGGTCGAGGCCTCGCGCTTCGCGGTGGCGAAGGTGCCGAACCCGACCAGCCGCACCTCCTCCTTCGCCTTCAGCGCGCCCTCGATGGCGCCGAACACCGCGTCCACGACCTCCGCGGCCTTGGCCTTAGGCAGCTCGGTCTCCTCGGCCACGGCCGCGATCAGGTCCATCTTGTTCACGGCAACCTCCCTCGATGAGCTGAAATCCGGTGTCAATGCGGCCCACCGATTCCTGTCGGGGCCACAGCCCGAGACTATCTGCGGTTTTTCCCGCGCGTCAACGCGCCGATGCCAACGTTCGCGCGAATCGCCACCTTGTGTTGCACGCAAAAAGACCGGGACGCTCTCGCGCCCCGGTCCCCATGTAGGATTCGCGCGTCAGTGTGGCAGGGACGCGCTGGGCAGTTCCGCCGCCGCGGGAGCAACCGGCTCGGGCGGCTCCTCCCAGGCGATCGGCTCCGGCTTGCGAACCAGGGCCCGCGCGATGACCTCATCGACATGGGCGACCGGAACTAGTTGCAGGTGCTTCTTAACGTTGTCCGGGATCTCGGCGAGATCCTTCTCGTTCTCCTTGGGAATGAAGACCGTCGTGATGCCGGCGCGGAGCGCGGCGAGCAGTTTCTCCTTCAGTCCGCCGATCGGCAGCACGCGGCCGCGCAGCGTGATCTCGCCCGTCATCGCCACGTCGCGCCGCACCGGAATCCCCGTGAGGACACTGACGATGCTCGTCGCCATCGCGGTGCCGGCCGAGGGACCATCCTTCGGCGTCGCCCCCTCCGGCACGTGGACATGGATGTCGCGCTTCTCGAACAGCGTCGGCTTGATGCCGAAGCTGACCGAACGGCTGCGCACGTAGCTGAGCGCCGCCTGCACGCTCTCCTGCATCACGTCGCCGAGTTTGCCGGTCTGCTTGATGTTACCCTTGCCGGGCAGCAGCACGCTCTCGATGGTGAGAATCTCGCCGCCGACTTCGGTCCAGGCGAGCCCCGTGACGACGCCCACCATATCCTCCGCCTCCGTCTCGCCGAAATGGTAGCGACGGACGCCGGCGTATTTCTCCACGTTCTTGCGCGTGAAGCTCACCTTCGCAACCTTGCGGGTGACGATTTCCTTCACCGCCTTGCGCGCCAGGTTGGCGATCTCGCGCTCGAGATTACGCACGCCGGCCTCGCGCGTGTAGTAGCGGATCAGGTCGCGCAGCGCCTCTTCGGTGATCGACCATTCCGACATCTTGAGGCTGTGTGCCTCGGCCTGTTTCGGAATCAGGTGGCGCTTGGCGATCTCCACCTTCTCGTCCTCGGTGTAGCCGGGGATGCGGATGATCTCCATGCGGTCCATCAGCGGCTGCGGCATGCGCAGGCTGTTGGCCGTGGTTACGAACATCACCTCCGACAGGTCATAGTCCACCTCGAGATAATGGTCGTTGAACGTCGAGTTCTGCTCGGGATCGAGAACTTCGAGCAGCGCCGAGGACGGATCGCCGCGCCAGTCGGCGCCGAGCTTGTCGATCTCGTCGAGCAGGAAGAACGGGTTAGAGGTCTTGGCCTTCTTCATGCCCTGGATGACCTTGCCCGGCAGCGAGCCGATATAGGTCCGCCGGTGGCCGCGGATCTCCGCCTCGTCGCGCACGCCGCCGAGCGACATGCGCACGAAATTGCGCCCCGTGGCCCGCGCGATCGACTTGCCGAGCGAGGTCTTGCCGACGCCGGGCGGACCGACGAGGCAGAGAATCGGGCCCCGCATCTTGTCGCTGCGCGACTGCACCGCGAGATATTCGAGAATCCGCTCCTTGACCTTGTCCAGACCATAATGGTCGTCGTTGAGCACCTTCTCGGCGGCGCGGACGTCGTTGCGGACCTTGCTGCGCTTCTTCCACGGAATCCCGAGCAGCCAATCGAGATAGTTGCGCACCACCGTCGCTTCGGCGCTCATCGGGCTCATCGTGCGCAGCTTCTTCAGCTCCGCCATGGCTTTTTCGCGCGCCTCCTTGGACAGGCGGGTCTTCTTGATGCGCGCCTCCAGCTCGGCGGCCTCGTCCTTGCCCTCCTCGCCCTCGCCCAGCTCCTTCTGGATCGCCTTGAGCTGCTCGTTCAGATAATACTCGCGCTGCGTCTTCTCCATCTGCCGCTTGACGCGGCTGCGGATGCGCTTCTCGACCTGCAGCACGCCGATCTCGGCCTCCATATGGCCGAATACGCGTTCCAGCCGCTCGCCGATGCTGGCGGTCTCCAGAACCTCCTGCTTCTCGGCGATCTTGAGGTTGAGATGGCTCGCGACCGTATCGGCGAGTTTGCTCGGGTCCTCGATCTGGTTGATCGAGACCAGCACCTCGGGGGCGATCTTCTTGTTGAGCTTGATATATTGCTCGAACTGCGAAACCACCGTCCGCGCCAGCGCCTCCAACTCGCGCGCCTCGGCGCCTTCGTCGCCGACCGGCTCCACGAACGCCTCGAAATACGCGTCCGTCTCCTTGAACGTGGCGATGCGCGCCCGCCGGCTGCCCTCGACCAGCACCTTCACCGTGCCGTCCGGCAATTTCAGCAATTGCAGGATCGTCGAGACCGTGCCGACGCGGAAGATACCGTCGGCCGAGGGATCATCCTCGGTCGCATTCTTCTGGGCGACGAGCAGGATCTGCTTGTCGTCCTTCATCACCGCCTCGAGCGCGCGCACGGACTTCTCGCGCCCGACGAAGAGCGGCACGATCATGTGCGGGAAAACCACGATGTCGCGCAACGGCAGCACCGGCAGGAGATCGCCTGCGCCCGGCCCCGCCTGCTCCGGATCGCCCTTGCCGGGCCGATCGGATTCCGTCATTGAAGACCTCCTTTCAGGACAGTCGCGGCACGGCCCGCCCCGGTGCACCGGCACCGACCATTGGCACGGACCCCGCCGATTCGGACGATCGATTCGCCTTGCATCACGCCAGGGAAGCGCCGCCGATTCATCATCCCCATATCGGCACCGATGCATCGCCCGACAAGCCCCGCCCCGAAGGGGCGGGCAAAGGAGCCGGACGCGGTCTCAGGCGCTGGTCTCCGCCCGTTCCTTCCCATACAGGAACAATGGGTTGGCACGCCCCTCGGCGACCTCGCGGTTGATCACCACCTCCTCGACCCCGTCCAGGCCGGGCAGATCGAACATGGTGGAAAGCAGGATCGACTCCATGATCGAGCGCAGGCCGCGCGCGCCGGTCTTGCGGGCGATGGCCCGGCTGGCGATCGATTTCAGCGCGTCGTCGGTGAAGGAGACATTCACCCCTTCCATCTCGAACAGCCGCGCATACTGCTTCACCAGCGCGTTCTTCGGCCGGGTCAGGATCTCGACCAGCGCCGCCTCATCGAGGTCCTCCAGCGTCGCCACCACCGGCAGACGGCCGATGAACTCGGGGATCAGGCCGAAGCGCAGCAGGTCTTCCGGCTCCACCTCGCGCAAAATCTCGCCCATCCGCCGCTCGTCGGAGGACCGCACCTCGGCGCCATAGCCGATGCCCGAGCCCTTGCCGCGGGCGCCGATGATCTTCTCCAGCCCAGAGAAGGCCCCGCCGCAGATGAACAGGATGTTCGTAGTGTCGACCTGGAGGAACTCCTGCTGCGGGTGCTTGCGTCCGCCCTGCGGCGGCACCGAGGCCACGGTGCCCTCCATGATCTTCAGCAGCGCCTGCTGCACCCCCTCGCCGGAGACGTCGCGCGTGATCGAGGGGTTGTCGGACTTGCGGCTGATCTTGTCGACCTCGTCGATATAGACGATGCCGCGCTGCGCCCGCTCGACATTGTAGTCCGCCGCCTGCAGCAGCTTGAGGATGATGTTCTCGACATCCTCGCCGACATAGCCGGCCTCGGTCAGCGTCGTCGCATCCGCCATGGTGAAGGGCACGTCGATGATCCGCGCCAGCGTCTGCGCCAGCAGCGTCTTGCCCGACCCCGTCGGCCCGACGAGCAGGATGTTCGACTTCGCGATCTCGACGTCGTTGTTCTTCTGCCCGTGCGCCAGGCGCTTGTAGTGGTTGTGGACGGCGACCGAGAGCACCTTCTTGGCGTGCCCCTGGCCGATCACGTAATCGTCCAGGACCTTGCAGATCTCGCGCGGCGTCGGCACCCCGTCCCGGGACTTCACGAGGTGCGTCTTGTGCTCCTCGCGGATGATGTCCATGCACAGCTCGACGCATTCGTCGCAGATGAACACCGTCGGCCCGGCGATGAGCTTGCGGACTTCGTGCTGGGACTTGCCGCAGAACGAACAATAGAGGGTGTTCTTCGAGTCTCCGGACTTGCTCATGGCTACTCCTGCCCCACCGTCACCAGGGCCAACCGCGAAAGACTATACCCCTGGCCCCGGCCCAACAAGGGACCGAGCCAGGTCAGCCGGGCCGGGACGCCGCCTTGGGGTCTCAGACCGACGCCGTCGGCGCCGCACCGGGTGCGGGCGGGCGGTTGGCGACGACCTCATCGACCAGCCCGAAATCACGCGCCTCCTCGGCCGACATGTAGGTATCGCGCTCGAGGCGGCGCTCGATCGCTTCCAGCGTCTGCTCGGTGTGACGGACATAGATCTCGTTCAGACGCTGGCGCAGGGTGAGAATCTCCCGCGCCTGGATCTCGATGTCGGTGGCCTGACCCTGGGCGCCACCAGAGGGCTGATGCACCATGATGCGCGCATTCGGCAGCGCAAAGCGCTTGCTCTTGGCGCCGGCGCACAGCAGCAGGCTGCCCATCGAGGCCGCCTGACCAATGCACACCGTGCTGACCGGGCTGCGAATATACTGCATCGTATCGTAGATTGCCAGCCCGGCCGAAACGACGCCGCCCGGACTGTTGATATAGAAGGCGATGTCCTTCGTCGGGTTCTCGCTCTCCAGGAACAGCAGCTGGGCGCAGATCAGCGCGCTCACCTGGTCGAACACCGTTCCGGTCAGGAAGATGATCCGTTCCTTGAGCAGACGGGAATAGATGTCGAAGGCCCGCTCGCCGCGCGCGGTCTGCTCGACCACCATCGGCACCAGCGTGTTGCCGTAGATCTCGACCGGATCGCGGTCCTTCATCGCACTCGATTCCCCGCTATGGGCCTGACCCGACCCATCGGACCCGACCACGCCATGGTAGCACCGAAAGGGTAAATAGGATGCTGAGCCGCGAATGCCAATCCGGGCTCGCGGCTCAGACCTTCTCCGGCGTCTCCGGGTCGGCGAGCAGTGTCTCCGGCGAGACGGTCTGCTCTTCGAGCTTCACCAGTTCGAGGACGAAATCGACCACCTTGTCCTCATAGATCGGCCCCCGCAGCGACTCGATGGCGTTGGGGTTCTTGCGGAAGAACTCCATCAGCTGCGCCTCCTGGCCCGGGTAGCGGGACGCCTCCTGGCGCATCGCGCGGGAGAGCTCCTCGTTGCTCACGGAGAGCGTGTGGGCACGCCCGATCTCCGCCAGCAGCAGGCCGAGCCGCACCCGGCGCACGGCGATGGCGCGGTAATCGGCCTTCAGCGTCGCTTCGTCCTTGCCGGCGTCCTCGGCATCGAGCTGGCCGGCGGTGCGGTCCGCCTCGATGCGCTGCCAGATCTGGCCGAACTCCGCCTCGACCAGCGACTCGGGCACGGTGAAATCGACGCGCTCGGCCAGCGCGTCCAGCAGCGCCCGCTTCAGGCGCTGGCGCGTGGCGCGGTCGTAGTCGCGCTGGATCTGCCGGCGCACCGTGTCGCGCAGCTCGGCCAGATTATCGAACCCCAGCTTCTCCGCCAGCGCCTCGTCCACCGGCGGCACCTGCGCCTCGCGCAGGTCGGTCACGGTGATGGCGAAGCTCGCCGTCTTGCCGGCGACCTCGCGGGCCCCGTAATCCTCAGGGAAGGTCGCCTCGATGCTGCGGCTCTCCCCCACCGAGAGACCTTCGAGCTGCTCGGTGAAGCCCGGGATGAAGCCGGCACCGCCAACCTCGGCGGTGACGCCGCTGCCGGAGCCGTTGGGCAGGGGCGCACCGTCGACGGTGCCGGTGAAATCGATGGTCAGCACGTCTCCGGCGCGCGAGGGGCGCGGCTCGGCCGGGGCAACGAGCTGACGTTGGCGCCGGGCGATCTCGGCAAGCGCCTTGTCCACCGCCTCGTCGCTCGCCTCGGCCTTCATTTTCGGCAGGGCGATGGCGGCGAAGTCGGGCGGCGAGATCTCGGGCAGCACCTCGAATTCCAGCGTGAAGGCCACGTCCTCGGCGGCCCCGCCGGTGGCGAGCTTCGGTGCCTCGCCCTGCAGGTCCAGCTTGGGCTGCATCGCCGGCCGCAGACCGCGCTCGCTGATCACCTGCTGCGCGGCCTCGTTCAGCCGCTCCTGCAGCACCTCGGAGCCGACCGAGGCGCCGAAGCGCTGGCGCACCAGCGTCGGCGGCACCTTGCCGGGGCGGAAACCTGGCAGGCGCAGGGTGCGGCCGAGTTCGGCCAGGCGGGCGCTATGCCGGCCGGCGAGATCTGCGGCGGGAATCACCACGGAAAAGCCGCGACGAAGCCCGTCGGAAAGCGTCTCGGTGACCTGCATGAACGTTCGAACTCCTCGCTGACCCGGCGCGGCGCTGGTGCGGGCGAAGGGACTTGAACCCCCACGGCTTGCGCCACCAGAACCTAAATCTGGCGTGTCTACCACTTCCACCACGCCCGCAGGCGCGGCCGTGAAGCGGGGCGTGTAGCGCACGGGGCCCGGCGCGGCAAGCCGGGGCTCAGCGCTCCAGGGCGTAGGGGTTGCGCGTGCCGCGCAGGCGGAGCCGGATCGGTGTTCCGGGCAGATCGAATGTCTCCCGCAGCCCGTTGACCAGGTAGCGCTGGTAATCCTCGGGCAGCTGCTCCGCCCGCGTGCCGAACAGGACGAAGCTCGGCGGCCGCGCCTTCGCCTGCGTGATGTAGCGCAGCTTCAGCCGCCGCCCCTCGACCATCGGCGGCGCGTGCCGCGCCAGCGCGCTCTCGAACCAGCGATTGAGCTCCGCCGTCGGCACCCTTCGGTTCCACACCGCATGCGCCCGCCGCACCGCCGGCAGCAGCGCCTCCAGCCCGCCCCCGCTCAGGGCCGAGAGCGTCACCACCTCGATCCCACGCAGCTGCGCCAGGCTCGCCGCCAGCCGTTCGTTGATCGCCCGCCGGGTCGCGGCGCGGTCGGCCACGGCGTCCCATTTGTTCAGCGCAATGACGCAGGCGCGCCCTTCGCGCTCGATCAGCCGGGCGATCTGCAGGTCCTGGTCGTGCACCCCCGCGGCGGCATCGACCACCAGCACCACCAGCTCCGCGCGCTTCAGCGCCTCGATCGAGGACGAGGTCGACATGCTCTCCAGCCCGGCCTCGACGCGCGCGCGCCGGCGCAGGCCCGCCGTGTCGACCAGCTCGATCACCCCGCCGCCACCATCGCCGATGCGCACGGCGATGGCGTCGCGGGTCAGCCCGGGCTCGGGCCCGGTGATGACCCGCTCCTCGCCGAGCAGCCGGTTGAGCAGCGTGGATTTGCCGGCATTGGGCCGGCCGACGATCGCCAGCCGCAGCGTCGGTACGGCCTCCTCGGTGGCCTCCCCATCGGCAGGCGCGTCCTCGGCCGGAATCGCCGCCGCGACCGCGTCGGCCAGCTCGTCGATCCCGTTCCCATGCTCGGCGGAAACGGCGATCGGCTCGCCGAGCCCGAGAGCGTAGGCCTCCAGCGCCGCCGCGTGCCCGGCCCGGCCCTCCGCCTTGTTGGCAACCAGCAGCACCGGGCGCTTCTGGCGGCGCAGCCACGCTGCGATTTCGGTATCCGCCGCCGTCACCCCGGCGCGGGCGTCGACCACGAACAGCACCAGCACCGCCCGCCGCATCGCCGCGCCGGCGGCGGCGCGCATGCGCGCGGCGAGCGAGCCGGGCGCCGCCTCTTCCAGCCCGCCGGTATCGATGACCACGACACGCCGCCCGGCGAGCTCGGCCTCAGCCTCCTTGGCATCGCGGGTCACACCGGGCGTGTCGGCGACGATCGCCAGCCGCCGTCCGACCAGGCGGTTGAACAGGGTCGATTTGCCGACATTCGGCCGGCCGACGATGGCGATGGCGGGCGGCGCACGCATTGGTCAGCGCAGCGCGGTGAGCGCGCCGTCGTCCGTCACGAGGTAGAGCGCGCCACCGGCGACGATGGGCGGCAGCGCGGCCGGCGCACTGAGGGGTTCGGCGCCGAGCAGGTCGCCCGTATAGGGGCTGACCGAGATCGCCTGACCGTTGGTCCCGGCGAACACCAGCCGGTCGCCGAGCAGCGCGGGGCCGAACCAGGCGATGGCGCCGCTCTCCTTCTTCACATTAGTATAAAGTGGCAACTGACGCACCCAGGCGACTTCGGCGGTGCGGATATTCACCGCCGCGGCGCGCTGATCCAGCGTGACGAGGAACAGCCACTCTCCGGCGATCCAGGGCGTCTGCCCGCCGCCGGCTTCCTTCTCCCACAGGCGCCGGCCGGTATGCAGGTCGTCGGCGATCAGCAGTCCGCCCTGGCCGAAGAAGAAGACCTGCCCGTTGCCGGTGACCGGCATCGCCGTGACGGCGGCGATGGCGATGTCACTGTCACGCGAGCCGAGGGCGGGAATGCTGTCGCTCCACACCACGTCGCCCGTCTCGGCGCGCAGCGCGGCGACGTCGCCGGAGCCGAACCCGGCGAAGACGAACCCGGCGGCATAGGCCGGCGCCGGGGCCGCCAGCACCGAGGTGGCGACGGCGCGCGCCTGGTGCGACCAGAGTTCGCGCCCGTCATCGGCGGCGAGTGCCACCAGGCGCTGGCCGATGGTGACGACGAAGACCCGCCCGTCGGCGATCATCGGGCTCGAGCGCACCGGCAGATCGAGGGTGCGGCGCCAGACCACGCTGCCCTTGACGGCATCCAGCGCGATGACGTCGCCGCGGCCGGTGGTGACGTGCAGCCGCCCCGCGGCCACGGCGAGACCGCCACCGACATTGGTGCCGCGCTCGTTCTTCCCCTTGGTATCGAACTGCCAGAGCGCGCCGCCCGAGCGGGCATCGAAAGCGTGGATCAGGCCGGCGCTGTCCATGGTGTAGATCCGCCCGCCGGCGACCACGGGAATGGCGGTGATCTTGCGCCGGTAGCCGCCGCCCTCGCCGAGGCTGACGCTGAAGCCATGCCGCAGCACCGCGCCGCTCTGCAGATTGCCCATGTTGTGGGCCGGGTTGCCGCCCGGCTGCGGCCACGCCGCATTGGCGACCGGCTGCGGCAGAACGACCTCGGGCCGCCGGCCCTTGGGTGGCTCCAGCCCGTGCTCGACGCGACCGACATCCTCGCGCTTGCCCGGCAGCGCCGTCTTGTTCGACGAGAACATGTTGTCGAACAGGCTGCAGCCGGCGAGCGTGCCGGCCGCGAGCGGCAGCAACGCGCGACGCCCGAGCCCGGCAGCGCGGGCCACCCGCATCCGTCCCCCCTGCCCGCGCATCTCAGTTCGCCAACCGGGCCAGCATCGCGCTCGCGCGCTCACGCACCCCGGTGGGGATGCTGACGTCCTGCGCCATCCCCTGCCACAGGGCCTCGGCCTCCTTCGCCTTGCCCTGGCGCAGGTCCAGCAGCGCCTGCGCCTCCTGCGCGAGCGGCCGCCAAGGACTGTCCGGGCTCATCAGCGGCGCGAGGCGCGCGGCCAGCAGCGACGGGTCGCCCTTGTCGATCTGGTGCTGCACCCAGAGCAGGCTGGCGAGGCTGCGCAAGGAGGAGGAGGCCGCGGCATCGGCGGCGACCGCGTCCCAGAGCGCCAGCGCCCCCGGCAGATCCCCGGTATCGGCCCGCAGAGCGGCTTCCTGCATCTCCGCCAGCGGCCGGTAGCCGCGGGAACCGGACGCGGCCACCTTGGCGAACCCGGCGATCGCCGCCTTCGGATCGGGCGCGGCCACCGGTTCGGACTGCTCGCCGGCGTCGCGCATCGCGGCGAGATAGACCGAGGCGACGGCGCGGTCCTGGCGCAACTGGTTCCATTTCCACGCCTGCCACGCGCCGGCGCCGGCGATCACCAGCAGCACGGCGCCACCGAGCCAGGACCCATAGCGGACCAGCAGCTTCTGCAGCCGTTCGGCGCGCAGATCTTCGTCAACTTCGTCGAAGATATCGACCACGCAGTATCACCCCTCGCCGATCGCCGAAGCACGGATGGCCCGGCGGGCGCGGACCATATAGGGTTTTCGGCGCCGGTGAAAACGCCCAAGCGGCAGCCGTCGCAACCATCCCTTCATCCCCGTCCGGCAGGATGCGCCGATGCGGCCCGTCCACCGATCGATCCTACTCGCCGCCCTCCTGCTGGAGTCCGCCTGCACGGTGCCGCCCGAGCCCTTCGCGGTGGCGGCGCCGATCGAGGTGGCGAGCGTGATGATCTTCCAGCGCGACGTGCTCGACCTGATCTGGTCGAGCCTGACCGGGCGGGACTGCTCCATCGTCCGGCTCGATCAGGGCCAGAGCTATTGCCGCCCGATCGACCCGCCCCCGGCGCCGTTGCCCTATTGCACCCGCTCGATCGGCCGGGTCGATTGCTGGACCAGCGCCGCCGTGCTGCCGGACCCGCCCCCCGGCGTGGCCGACGGGCCGAACAAACTGACCGACGTCCAGGAGTCCCGCCGCACCCGCGGCTGGCCGTGAACGAAGGTGCCGGATCCGGCTGCCCTGCTTGACAGAAGGCACCGGATCCGGACCAAGAACCGGGATGGCACGCCAGGACGGGGACCGCACCGCAGACGCTGCCGCGACGCTGCCATCGCTGCCGCCATGCGCGCGCGCGGCATTGATGCTCGATCTCGACGGCACGCTGCTCGATTTCGCGCCGACGCCGGATGCGGTCGTGGTGCCGCCGGGCTTGCCGGACGCGCTGCTCCGGCTCCGCGGCCGCCTTGGCGGGGCGCTGGCGATCGTGTCCGGCCGCCCGGTGGAGCAGGTGGACGCGCTGCTGCCGGGGATCGCCACCGCGGTGGCCGGCGAGCACGGCGCCGCGCTCCGCCTCGTCCCGGACGGGCCCATCCTGCGGCCGGACCTGCCGGAGCCGCCGCCTGCCTGGCTGGACGCCGCCGAGCGCCTGGCCGGCGCCCATCCCGGCGTGCTCCTCGAGCGCAAGCGGCGGGGCTTCGTGCTGCATTTCCGCCGCGCGCCGGCAGCCGGGCCGGCCCTGCACGACGCCCTGGCGACGCTGCTCGCCGCGGACGATCGGCGCTTCGAACTGATGCCGGCCGAACTCGCCTGGGAGATCCGTCCGGTCGGCGTCGACAAGGGGGCCGCGCTGCGCGCCCTGCTCGCCGTCCCGCCCTTCGCCGGCCGCTTACCGGTCTATATCGGCGACGATGTGACCGACCGCGATGCGATCGCCGCCGCGATCGCGGCCGGTGGCCTCGGGCTGCTCGTCGGCGAGTGGTTTGCCGGCCCGGCCGGCGTGCGCGCCTGGCTCGCCGCGCAGGCGCAGGCGCCGGACGACTCGGCGGCCAGCCGGCCCGACGGCTGAGGTGGGCCGAATATGAGCCGGCTCGTCGTCGTGGCCAACCGCATTCCCACCCCCCGCCGCGGCGCATCCCAGGCCGGCGGACTGGCGGTGGCCCTGCGCGACGCCCGCTTGCGGCGCGAACTGCTCTGGTTCGGCTGGTCGGGCGAGATCACCGAGATCCCGGCCGACTCGGCACGCCTCACCGCGCGCGCGCGCGCAGGCTTCGCCCTCGCCGACCTCTCGCCGGGCGAGTATCGCGGCTTCTATCGCGGCTTCGCCAACGGCATGCTCTGGCCGTTGCTGCACTTCCGCCTCGGCCTGGCCGAGTTCCGCCGCGACGAGTTCGCCACCTACAGCGCGGTGAACGAGCGCTTTGCCCGAATGCTCGCGCCCCTCCTGCGCGCCGACGATACGGTCTGGGTCCATGATTATCACCTCATCCCGTTCGGCGCCGCGCTGCGCCGCCTGGCGGGTACCGGCCAGACGCCATGGACCGGCCGGCTCGGATTCTTTCTCCATGTCCCGTTGCCGCCGCCGGCTCTGTTCACCGCTCTGCCGCAGGCCGACGCACTGCTCGCGGATTTCGCCGCCTATGACCTGATCGGCGTCCAGACCCGCCAGGATGCCGGGTTCCTCAGCGAAATGCTGGACGCGCGCGGCATCAGCCCGCGCATCGGCGTGTTCCCCGCCGGCATTGATGCGGAGCGCCAGGCGCGCACGGCGCGCCAGCAGGCCCAGGGCCCGGAGGCGCGACGGCTTGCCGAAAGCCTGGGCCAGCGGGCGCTGATTCTCGGCATCGACCGGCTCGACTATTCCAAGGGATTGCCTGAACGTCTGCGCGGCTTCGAGCAGATGCTGCGCCGCTTCCCCGAGCACCGCCATCGGGTGACGATGCTGCAGATCGCCCCCGTCTCCCGCGGCGATGTGTTTCAATACCGGGCCCTGCGACGCGAGCTCGACGAGCTGGCCGGGCGCATCAACGCCGAATACGCCGAGTTCGACGGCATTCCGCTGCGCTACCTGACCCGCGGCCTGGCCCGGCCCACCTTGGCGGGATTTCAGCGCCTCGCCCGCGTCGGCTTGGTGACGCCGCTGCGCGACGGCATGAACCTGGTCGCCAAGGAATATGTCGCAGCTCAGGATCCGGAGGATCCGGGCGTCCTCGTCCTGTCCCGCTTCGCCGGCGCCGCCGAGGATCTCGCGGCCGCGCTGCTCGTCAACCCGCACGACCCCGACGAGATCGCCGAGGCTATCGCCGCTGCACTCGCCATGGGCGCGGAGGAGCGCCGCGCGCGCTGGCAGACGCTCATCGCCGCAGTGACGACCACCAGCGCCGCCCGCTGGGCGCAGGGCTTCCTCACCACGCTGGAGGCGGGCTGATCGCCGGTCCGGTACGGAGATTATTGCGGCCAGAGCCGAAATCGCCCACCGTGAAGGGGCTTCGGACCGGCCGTCCGACCGGTGGAGGGAGCCCATGACATCCGGATTCCGCGCGGCCCGCGCGCAGACCCTGCGCCCATCCTTCCTCGGTCTCGCCGGCGCTGATGTCCGAGTGCCGGCCCACGCGACGCTGCTGCCGGCCCGCTCGGCTCCGCTCGTCACGCCCCGGCCGATCGCGCTCGCCCGCAGCCTGACGGACCGACAGGCTGCCGAGGCGCCGGTTCTGCGGCGCATCCCCACCGATGCGCCAAGCGCCGCCGCGGAGGGCGCCGGACAGGCCGCGACGACGCCAGCTGGCGGCTCCGGGCAAAGCCTCGCCAATGAAAGCCAGGATGCGGCCCAGCAGGTCACCCGGCTGCTGGCCGAGCGGCAGCAGATGCTCGATCTGGCACGCGCCGCTCTGCAGGACGGCAACGAGCCGCTCTCCCTTTCCTGGCTGGCTCAGGCGCAGACGCTCGAGTCCGAGGCGAACGCGGCAGCGGCGCAAAGCCAGATCCTCGCCGAGCAGGCGCTGCAGCGCTGGCTCGGGGCCATCGGCCCGCAGGCCCCCGGCGCGCCCGCCCAGCCCGCGCCGGGCGCCCCTCCGACCCAGACGCCCTCGGCCGCGCCGCAAGCCCCGGCATCGGCGCCAGCCCCGACGACGGCCCCGGCGGCGACGACCGCGGCGACGACCGCGGCGACGACCGCGCCGCCTCCGGCGGCAGAGTCGCGCTGGGCGGAAAAATTCCAGCTCACCCTACCGTCCTATCAGGTGCTGTTCCCCGAGGGTCGGGCGGCAATCGACAAGGACGGGCTCAGTCTCGGCATCGCCTTCGCGCCGAGCCACGGGCTCATCGGCAACTGGCTGACGCCGACCTTCGGCATCGCGCTTGGTCTTTCCCACACCAGCGAGCCCGGATTTGCGCCGTCCACGAGCTTTGCCGGCCAGGCCTCCGCCGCCATTTCGCTCTACACCTGGAAACTGCCGGACGTGACCATCGGCCTGCCGCTCTCGGTGGTCTGGAAGCCAAGCGTCGCGACGGATTTCACCAAGACCCAGTCGCCGTTCGATTTTTCCGCCGGCGCGAGCGGGGAGGTCAAGCTCGGCAAGGGCTTCAGCCTCTATGGCACGCTCGGCGCCGGCGAGGAGCTGAACAGCACGCTCCCCGGCGCCAAGGCGCCGACGGGGCCTCTGTTGTTCGTCACCAGCTCGCTCTCGCTGCGTAAACTGTTCTGAACGCGCCGGCGGCTACGTCGGCGTCACCGCCAGATGACGGGCGTAGGCCGGTCTGGCCAGCAGCCGTTCGTACCAGGCGCGCAGGTGCGGCGCCTCCGGCCGCTCGATCGGGAACCAGAGCCAGCGGTGCAGATGCGGGCCGTAGGCCATGTCCGCCAGCGTCAGCGTGTCCCCGGCGAGGAACGGATGGCGCGCCAGTTCCGCATCGACGATGGCCCAGAGCCGGCCGGCTTCGGAGATCGCGGTCTCGATCGCCGCATTGTCGCGCCGCTCCGGCGGCGTGCGCACCAGGCCCCAGAACACCGCCGTCTGCGGCCGACCGAGGGTGAACAGGAAGTCCAGCCAGCGATCGACATTGGCGCGCGCGCGCGGTGCCCGCGGCCAGAACGGGCTCTCCGGCGCGTGGGCGTCGCAGAGATAGCGCAGGATCGCGTTGCTCTCCCACAGCGTGAAGTCGCCGTCGACCAGGGTGGGGACGAGGCCGGTCGGGTTCATGGCGCGGTATTCGGGCGACGTCGTGCGGCCGAAATTGCCGCCGGCGTCGATGCGCTCATAGGGCAGCCCGAGCTCCTCGAGGAGCCAGATCACCTTCATCACATTGCTGGAATTGGCCCGTCCCCAGAGCGTCAGCATCGCCGTCTTCTCCCCATTCTTCTCCCGCAGCTTAAGGCCGGCGGCCCGGTCAGGGAATGCCGAGCAGCTTGTGCGTCTGCAGGCTGAGCCGCCAGGGCGGATGGGCGAGGCAATAGGCGATGGCCGCCTCGGTGTTCGCCGCCCGCGCCGGCCCATCCATCGGCTGCAGCAGGAAGTGGCGGAAGCCGAGCCCGGCGAAGCGTTCCGGCTCGGCACCGGGCTGCGGGTAGACCAGCTTGAGCTCGTCGCCCCGTTCGACCGCCAGCGCCGCACCCGCCTTGGGGCTGATGCACAGCCAATCGACCCCCGGCGGGGGGACGATGGTTCCGTTGCTCTCCAACGCGATTTCGAACCCCGCCGCGTGCAGCGCTGCGATCAGCGCCGCGTCCACCTGCAGCAGCGGCTCGCCGCCGGTGAGCACGACGAAGCGGCCGCCGGCGCCCGCCGGCCAGCGCGCGGCAATCGCGGCAACGAGCGGCGCCGGACCGGCGAAGCGCCCGCCGCCCGCGCCATCGGTGCCGCGGAAATCCGTGTCACAGAAGCGGCACACTGCCCGGGCGCGGTCGCGCTCGCGGCCGGACCAGAGATTGCAGCCGGCGAAGCGGCAGAACACCGCCGGTCGGCCGGCGTTGCAGCCCTCGCCCTGGAGCGTGAGGAAAATCTCCTTGACGGCATAGCGCCGCGCCGCCGAGCCGCTCATGGCGCGGTGCCGGCCCTCGCCCTGCCGCCCCCGAGGGCGGGCGCGTGATCGCCGGCGCGATGCGGAGCCCGCGCCGGCGTGCCGGTCACTTTCCGGCCTTCTCCATCAGCGATTTCACCTCGTCCATCGCTTCCATGAAGCGCCGGTTCAGCAGCCCGAGCGCCTCGGCATTGGCGTGCTGGATGAGATCGCTCAGCTCCTTGCTGTTGGCGATCGAGCGCTCGTAGGCGTGCTTGAGCAGTTCGGCCTGCTTCGCCGCCTTCGACGCCGGCGCGTCCGCCTCGCTCATCACCTTCACCGTCTCGGCGAGTTCCGAGACCATCTGCTGGAGAATCTCCATATGGCGCCGGGCGACGGTCTGCGCGCCCTCCAGGGCGACGCGGTTGGCCTGCGAAAATACTTCGATATTGCGCCGATAGGTGCCGAGCAGCGTCTCCACGTCGGGAACGTTCGGCAGTTTCATATCGGCGAACATCTTCATCGGATCGATGTCGGGGGTTTTCGGTCGCGTCGCCATCTGCGGTCCTTTCGGTTGCAGCCGTGAAGTGCTCCTCCGCGACGCCCACTATAGCCCCTCCGCCGGCTGCGGAAATGCCCGCCATGGGGGGTGGCGAAATTTCATCGGCGGCGCCACGCTCAGGCCGGGCGCTTCGCCGGACGCAGCGCCGAGACCGTGAGCAGGCCCCAGCTCGCCATCAGCATCGTGCCGCCGACCGGGGCGAGCGGGCCGAACCGCGGCAGGCCGAGCGCGCCAGCGGCGACCGTGGCGCAGAACAGCACAAGGCCGAGGGCGAAACCCGCGGCCGCGAGGTGGGCCGGCGCGCCGCCGCGCGGGCTCCACAAGGCGGCGGCCAGCAGGGCGAGCACGTGCCAGAGCTGCATCTCGACCGCACTGGCGAGCAGCCGCGCCGCATGTTCCTCCAGCCCGCCATGCGCGCCATAGGCGGCCAGCGCCACGCCGCTCGCCCCGCCGATGCCGGCCAGCGCCACCCAGAGCCGCTGCAGACCACCCGCCATCATCCCTTGCTCCCCCGCATCCCGCGCTGCCCGCCACCACGGCCCGCATCTCCCCGGACAGGTTCCGCAAACGGGCGCGGCGTGCCAGACTTCGCCACCATGCCACGCGGTGACCTCTTCCCCGAGATCGGACCCTACGAGACCGGCTTCCTGCCGCTCTCGGACGGGCATGTGATGTATTGGGAGCAGGTCGGCAATCCGCGCGCCCCCGCGGCTTTGTTCCTGCACGGCGGCCCCGGTGCCGGCGCCGGGGCGGTGCATCGGCGCTTCTTCGACCCCGACTCCTGGCGCGTGGTGATTTTCGACCAGCGCGGCGCCGGCCGCTCCACCCCGCTCGGCAGCCTCGCCGCCAACACCACGCCGCACCTGGTCGCCGACATCGAGACGCTGCGGCGCCATCTCGGCATCGAGCGCTGGCTGCTCTTCGGCGGCTCCTGGGGCTCGACGCTGGCCTTGGCCTATGCCCAGCAGCATCCGGAGCGGGTCGCCGGCTGCGTCCTGCGCGGCATTTTTCTCGGCCGCGCGGAGGAGGTGGAGTGGTTCCTGCACGGGCTGGGGCGCGTGTTCCCCGAAGCCCAGGCCGCCTTCCTCGGGTTCCTGCCCGAGGCCGAGCGCGGCGACCCGCTCGCGGCCTATCTGCGGCGCCTGACCGACCCCTCGCCGTCCGTGCATCTGCCCGCCGCCCGGGCCTGGTCGATCTATGAGGGGGCGTGCAGCACGCTGCTGCCCAGCCCCGATACGGTGGCGGCCTTCGCCCAGGAGCGTAGCGCGCTCGGGCTGGCGCGCATCGAGGCGCATTACTTCGCCCATAACCTCTTTCTTCCGCCCGAGGGCCTGCTCGGGCACATGCATCGGCTGACTGGCATCCGCGCCGAGATCGTCCAGGGCCGCTACGACATGATCTGTCCGCCGCGCACCGCCTTCGATCTGGCCGCCGCGTGGCCCGGCGCCCGGCTGTCGCTGATCCCCGACGCCGGACACTCGGCCCTCGAAGCCGGAACGCGCCGCGCGCTGATCGCGGCCGTGGACCGGTTCCGCCAGGCCGCGCCCTTCTGAGCTTCACACTGCCGCGAGAGTGACATGCCCCATCCCGCCTTGCCGCCCATTTCCGCTGCTGCCGTAACGCTTTTCCTGGTGCTCGCCGGCTGCGGGCCGATGCAGCCATTCGGTCCCGCCGCCCCGCCGCCGCCGCCCATGCCGGTCGCCCCGCCGCAATCCGTCGGGCCGCGCGATACCGCCTTCATCACCGATGCGAGCAGCGAGCTGATCGCCACCGGCGCGCTGAGCCGGGTCGCGAGCACCCACGCCCGCACCGCGCGCCTGCGCGACCTCGCCCAGCAGATCACAAAGGCGAGCGACGCCACCAATGCCAAGCTGCGCGCCCTGGCCTCGGTCAAGGATGTCGTCCCCCCCGCCGAGCTCGGCCAGGACGATCTTCTGGCCCAGCAGATGCTGACGGCCGCCAAGCCCGACGAGTTCGATCGCGCGTTCCTCGACGCCATCGGCCCGCACCAGGAGCGGCTGGTCTCGCTGTTCACGGCGGCCAGCCAGAGCGCCGATCCGGACGTCAAGGCGCTGGCCGCGGGTGGCCTGCCGGGGCTGAAGACCGATCTGGACGCCTTGGCACGCGCCGCGAAATGACCGATCAGCGGCAACCAGGCAGCAGCGCGAGGAGGGACGCATGAGCGCAGGACAAACGCGGGTAGGGGTGATCGGGCTCGGCTCGATGGGCATGGGCGTGGCCCTCAACCTCGCGCGCAAGGGCTTCACCGTGTTCGGCTGCGACATCAGCGAACGAGCCCGGGCGGACCTCGCCGCCGCCGGTGGCACCGCGCTCGCCAGCCCGGCCGAACTCCCCGCCGACCTCGCCGCGGTCATCGTCCTGGTCGTCAACGACGCCCAGGTGCAGACGGTGCTGTTCGGCGCCGAGGGCTGCGCCGGGCGGCTCGCGGCCGGGACCGTGGTGATCTGCTCCGCCACCGTCGCCCCCGCGGCGGCGCGGGCGACGGGCGAGAAGCTCGCCGCCGCCGGACTGGTCATGCTGGATGCCCCGGTCTCCGGCGGTGCGGCCGGCGCGCGCGCGGGCACGATGACGGTGATGGCCTCCGGCAGTGACGCCGCCTTCGCCGCCGCCGAGCCGGTGCTGGCGGCGATCGCATCCAAGGTCTGGCGGCTCGGCGCGGAGATCGGCGTCGGCTCGACGGTGAAGATGGTCAACCAGCTCCTCGCCGGCGTCCACATCGCCGCCGCCGCCGAGGCGATGGCGCTGGGCATCCGCGCCGGCGCGGACCCGCAGACGCTCTACGACGTCATCTCGACCTCGGCCGGCAGCTCGTGGATGTGGCAGAACCGCGTGCCGCACATCCTGGCCGGCGACGACACGCCGCTCTCGGCGGTGAACATCTTCGTCAAGGACCTCGGCATCGTGCTCGACCAGGCCCGCGCCCTCACCTTTCCCCTGCCGCTCGCCGCCAGCGCCCACCAGCTTTTCCTCGCCGCCGCGGCCAACGGCCAGGGCGGCAAGGACGACGCCTTCGTCATCCGCGTCTGGCAGGCGCTCGCCGGGATCCCCCTCCCCGCCGGAGCCGGATGACATCGCTGTCGCTCAGCCATCCCGCTCCCGCTCTTCGTTCGATCGCGTGATTCAGACCTGCGGCGATTCCGCCTCCGGTCATCACGCTCTAAACACTGATCGCCGCCTCGACGGCCGCGGCGAGGCGGAACAGGCGTGAATCGCCCATGGTCTCGCCCATGAGCATGAACCCGACCGGCGGCTCGTCCGGCGCCTGGCAGGGCAGGCTGATGGCGCAGCGGTCGAGCAGATTGACGATCGAGGTGTTGCGCAGGGACTGCATGTTGATGCGGTAATAGGCCTCGTCCGCGACCAGTTCATCGAGCCGCGGCGGGACGATCGGCACGGTCGGCATCACCATGGCATCGAGATCGGCGGTCTCCGCGTCCATGCGCGCGATCATCCGTGCCCGCGCGGCGATGAGGCCGAGATAGTCCGCCGCACTCTGCTCGCGCCCGCGCTCGATGCGCACCCGCACCCTCGGGTCGTAGCCGGCGCCGGCGCGGGCCAGCAATTCCCGGTGCCAGGCGAAGGATTCGGCGGCCGAGAACCCGCCCAGCGCGGTGACCTCGCCGATCAGCTCGAAGGCGGCGAAGCGGCGGCGGACGATGCGCGCCCCGGCCGCTTCCAGCCGTCCCAAGGCGCGCTCGAAGGCGCGCGCCACGGCTTCGTCCAGCGCCTCGCACGCCACCGTCTCCGGCAGCCCGAGCCGCAGCCCGGCCAGCGGCAGCGCTGGCGGCGCGGCCGGCGTCTCGCCCGCCATCACCGCATCGAGAATGGCGCAGCAGCCGACCGAGTTGGCCAGGGGACCGATCGAATCGAGCGTGGTCGAGAGCGGCAGCGCGCCCTCGCGCGGGATGCGCCGCGCCGTCGGCTTGTAGCCGGTGACGCCGCAGAACGCCGCCGGAATCCGGCAGGAGCCGCCGGTGTCGGTGCCGATGGCGCCGATCGCCATCCCGTCGGCGACCGAGACCGCGGCGCCGGAGGAACTGCCGCCGGGCACCCGCCGCCCGGCGCGGTCCCAAGGGCTGAGCGGCGTGCCGAAATGCGGGTTGGAGCCGAGCCCGGAATAGGCGAACTCGGCCATGTTGGTGCGCCCGACCGGGATCAGCCCGGCGGCGAGCAGCCGGGCCACGACGGGGGCGTGCGCCGTCGCCGGCGGGGCATCGGCGAGCACGCGCGCACCGGCCGGCGTCGGCTCGCCAGCGATGTCGAACAGGTCCTTGAGACTGATCGGGATGCCGGCGAAGGGCGAAGGCGCCCGCCCGGCGCGGCGCAGGCCGTCGATCGCCGTCGCCATGGCGCGGGCCGGCTCGGCATGAACCCGCACGAAGGCGAGCGCGCCCTGCCCGCCCGGATCGGCGATTCGTTCGAGGCACGTTTCGACCAGGGCGCGCGCGGTGGTCTCGCCCGCGGCCAGCGCCGCCGCCGCGGTCTGGATGGTGCGCATCGCTTTACTGGCCCATGACTGCGCAACCCACGCCGAGACTTGCGTTCATCTTGGCTCCTCCTTGGCTTTCCATACGCCAGACTGCCGCGCGGACGGCACGGAGATCAAGCACGCTTTGCCGCCGCGGCGCGACTTGACGAAGGCGCGTGCGCATGCCTCCCCTGCGTCCAAAGCAGCGGAGGATCCGATCATGACCAGCCCAGCCCGCCCCGTGCTCCTGACCGGTGCCTCCGGCGCCCTCGGGCGGCAGATCGCACGCGGCCTCGGCGCCAAGGGCTGGAGCCTGCGCCTGACCGATATCGCGCCGTTCCCGGACCCCCTGCCGGCGGGCGCGCGCTTCGAGGCGGCGGACCTCAACGACGGCGTCGCCATCCTGCGGCTCGCCGAAGGCTGCGGCACGATCCTGCATTTCGGCGGCATTTCGATCGACCGACCATTCGAGGAGGTGTTCGGCCCCAACCTGCGCGGCCTGTATCACATCTATGAAGCGGCTCGGCGCGAGCGCGCCCGCGTGGTCTTCGCCTCGTCGAACCACAGTATCGGCTTCCACGAACGCAGCGAGCGGCTGGACGACGACTGCGCGTTCGAGCCGGATTGCTATTATGGCCTGTCCAAGGCCTATGGCGAGCTGATGGGCCGGCTCTACTGGCACAAGCACGGCGTCGAGAGCGTGCTGGTGCGCATCGGCTCCTGCTTCCCCGAGCCGGTCGATGCCCGCATGCTCGCCACCTGGCTCTCCTACGCCGACCTGGTGCGGCTGATGGAGCGCGCGGTCCTGGCGGAACGCACGGACCTCGCGGTGATCTGGGGCGCGTCGAACAATGCGCGCAGCTTCTGGGGGCGGGACGCGCGCGCGCGGCTCGGCTGGCAGCCCGAGGACAGCGCCGACGTCTACGCCGCTCAGCTCGCCGGCAAGCTCAGCGGCGACCCGGTCTGCGAGCGCTACCAGGGCGGGGCCTATGCGGCGAACGGCTACTCACGTCGCGAGGGCTGAGCTGGCCGCTCGCCGCCCCCCGCTCGCCGCCGTGCTGGCCTGAGTCCTCCTCGCCGCCTGCGCGGCCCCGCCGGGGCCGCCAGCCTCGCCGGACTCCAGCCTGTCGACGCTCGATCAGCGCCGGCTCGACGATCCACGCCTGGCCGAGTTCCTCGCCGCCGCGCGGCGGCTCGACCGCACGCCGGCGCCGCCGCCCTGGACGCTGGCGAGCCTCAGCCTCGCCGCGCTCTATTTCCATCCCGATCTCGACCTCGCCCGCAGCCAGCTCGCCCTGGCACGGGCCGGGACGGTGACCGCGGCCGAGCGGCCGAACCCGAGCGTCTCGTTCGTGCCGCCGCCGTGGCTGTTCGGCGGCGTGGTGAGCGCCGTGATCGAGACCATCGGCAAGCGCAGCGGGCGCATCGCCGCGGCGGACCATCTTGCGCAGGCGGCGCGCGCCGATCTGGACGCGGCGAGCTGGCAGGTCCGCGCCGGCGTCCGCACCGCGCTGCTCGATCTCTGGGCCGCCCGCCGGCGCGGCGCCGTGCTGGCCGAGCGCGCCAGCCGGCAGGCGGCGCTGGTGGCCGAGATGCAGCGCCGGCTCAGCGCCGGCGATGCCGCCGCGCCCGAGGTGGCGCGCGAGCGCATGGCGCTGGACCAGATAAGGCTGGCGGAGAACGATACCGCGCGCGCCGAGGCGGAAGCCGTGGCACGGCTGGCGCGTGCCATCGGCGTGCCGGCGCGGGCGCTGGAGGGGCAGGATCTCGCGCTCGATGCGTTCGACCGTCCCACCGACCCCGACCTCGGCCGCGCCGAGGGCACCGGACGGCGCGCGGCGCTGACCGGGCGGGCGGATCTGCGCGCGCGCCTGGCCGAGCTCGACGCCGCCCAGGCCGCGCTCGGGATCGAGCTGGCCAGCCGTTTCCCCAATCTCACCCTCGGGCCGGGCTACAACTGGTATCAGGGCGTCGGCGCCTTCGCCGTGGCGCCGACCTTCGAGCTGCCGATCCTCAATCAGAACCAGGGCCGCATCGGCGAGGCGCTGGCCCGGCGCGACGCCGCCGCCGCCAGGCTGGTGGCGCTGCAGGCGCGTATCCTCGGCGAGATCGAGCAGGCCACGGCCGGCACGCGCGCCGCCGAGCGGGGCTTGGCGGATGCGAGCGCGCTGCTCCGCGAGCAGGATGGGCGCGTCGAGGCGCTCGCGCACGCGGTGGCCGCCGGCGCGGCCGATCGGCCGGCGCTGCTCGCCGCGGAGGTGGAGCGCGGCCTCGTCCGCCAGGGCTGGCTCGACGCTCTTGCCGCCGAGCACCAGGCGGCCGGCGCGCTCGAGGACGCGCTGCAGGCGCCGCTGCTCGGCCCCGCCTCCACCGTGCCCGACCCGGAGACCAACCCGCGCGCGGCGATGGCGAAACCATGAAAAAGCCTTGGGCCATGAGGATGCCCAGGACGTGAGCGGGCGCCGTCGCAGCCGCCGCGCGCGCCTCGCCGCGCTGGTGCTCGTCGCCGCGCTCGCCCTGCTCGGCGGGCTGCTGGGCTGGGGCCTGCTGGCCACCGGCGGGGCCGGCAAGGACGACGACGCGCCGGCGCATGCCCCATCCCATGCCGATGCGTCCCACGCCGAGGCGGCGA
>DAIDKZ010000081.1 GCA_027449745.1 Acetobacteraceae bacterium
GGCTTCGCCGGCGCGGGGGCCTTGGCCGGCGGCGGCGCGGTTGCGGCGGCGAGCGTCGCCTGTGCCGGGCCCGCTGCCTGTCCGGGTGGCGGGGGCGGCGGCGCCGAGCCACCGAAAAGGGCCGGAGATGCGGTCGGCGAGGATGGATCCGCGAGCGGCGCCTGCGCGGCGTCGTATTTGGCGTTGGCGCGATCCGCGAGCAGCGAGTCGGCCAGCTTCTGGCGCGTGGCCGCGTCCGGCATCTGCGGCTTGGGCGGCACCGTCCCGAGGTTCGCATAGGGCTGGTCCGCCTGCGGCGGTGGCGGCCGGTCGATCGGCGGCGGCCCGCCGGACAGGTCACGGATCCAGCCGACCGGATCGAGCCCGCAGCCGCCGAGCGCAAGCGTCAGCAGCGCCGCAACCGCGCGCCCCCGCCGGCAATTCCCCTGACCCTGAATTCGACCCATGCTATCGTCACTCTTCCTCGAATTGGGCCGATGATGTAGCCCGAGGCGAGACGCGAGGAAACGGGGCACCCCAGGAAAAGGATATCGGGATGGCCGACCAGACCCAGCCCAAGCCGGAAACGACCGCCTTCCGGCTCGCCGATCCCGAGGAACTCGGCCGCACGATGACCGACATTGCCCAGCGGTCCCAGCGCATCGTCCAGGAATGGCTGCGCCGGCAGGGCGAGGAGACGCCGCACCCGGACCCGCTCAACATCGGCAGCGCCTTCCTCGAAATGACGGCGCGGCTGATCGCCAACCCGGTGCGGCTGATGCACGCCCAGCTCGGCTTCTGGCAGGACTACATGACGCTGTGGCAGAACACCACGCGCCGCATCCTGGGCATCGACTCCAAGCCGGTCATCGAGCCATCGCCCAGCGACCGGCGCTTCAAGCACGAGGATTGGAACGCCAACGAGGTGTTCGACTTCATCAAGCAATCCTATCTGCTCTCCGCCCGTTTCGTGCAGGACGTGGTCAAGCAAACCGAGGGGTTGTCGCCGGAAACCTCGCGCAAGGTCGATTTCTATTCGCGCCAGTTCATCGACGCGATGAGCCCGAGCAATTTCCTGCTGACCAACCCGGAGGTGCTGCGCAAGACCGCCGAAACCGGCGGCGAGAATTTGCTGCGGGGTCTCAACAATCTCCTTGCGGACCTGGAGCGCGGTCGTGGCCGGCTCAAGGTCAAGATGACGGACATGGAGGCCTTCCGCATCGGCGAGAACATCGCCGTCACGCCGGGCAAGGTGATCCATCAGAACAGCCTGCGCCAGCTCATCCAGTACACGCCGACGACGAAGACCACGCTGAAGCGCCCGCTCCTGATCATTCCGCCCTGGATCAACAAGTTCTATATCCTGGACTTGCGGCCGCGGAACAGTTTCATCAACTGGGCGGTGTCGCAGGGCCACACCGTTTTCGTCGTCAGCTGGGCCAATCCCGACGAGACGCTGGCCGAAAAGGGCTTCGAAGACTACCTCCAGGAAGGGGTACTCGACAGTCTCGACGCCATCGAGGCGGCGACGGGAGAGCGCGAGATCAACGCCATCGGCTATTGCCTCGGCGGCACCCTGCTCGGCTGCTCGCTCGCCTATCTTGCCGCGCGCGGCGAGGAGCGCATCCGTTCGGCGACTTTCTTCGTCAGCATGCTCGATTTCCGCGAATCAGGGGAGATCAACGTCTTCATCGACGAGGAGCAGATCAGCCTGCTCGAGGAAAAAATGAGCAAGCGCGGCTACCTCGAAGCCGAGGAGATGGCGACGACGTTCAACATGCTGCGCGCCAACGATCTGATCTGGTCGTTCGTCGTCAACAACTACCTCCTCGGCAACGAGCCGTTTCCGTTCGACCTGCTCTACTGGAATTCGGACTCGACGCGGATGCCGGCGAAGATGCACAGCTTCTATCTGCGTAACATGTACCGCGAGAATCTGCTCGCCAAGCCAGGCGGAATCTCGCTGCTCGGGGTGCCGATCGATCTGTCGCGGGTTACGGTGCCGGCCTACTTCCTGTCGACGCGCGAGGATCATATCGCACCCTGGCAGACGACCTATTACGGCGCGCGCCTCCTACGCGGGCCGGTGCATTTCGTGCTCGCGGCATCCGGCCACATCGCCGGCGTCGTCAACGCGCCGGGTTCGGGAAAATATAGCCACTGGATGAACGACACGCTGGCGGACACGCCGGAACAGTGGCTGGAGGGCGCCGCCGAGATTGCCGGCTCCTGGTGGCCGGACTGGCAGCGCTGGATCACCCGGCTGGACGCGACCGAGGTCAAGGCGCGCGTCCCCGGCAAGGGCAAGCTCAAGCCGATCGAGGATGCGCCCGGATCATACGTCAAGGTGCAGGCGAACTGATCCGCATGGCGACGCTTCCCGCCACCGAAACCGTGACCGGCCCGGCGCTACGGCCGCTGCTGGGCGAGATCGCCCGGCTGCGCATCGCCGTGTTCCGCGGGTTTCCCTACCTCTATGACGGCGACGCCGACTACGAGGAACGCTATCTCGCGCGCTACGCCGAGAGCCCCGGTGCGGCGATCGTGCTGGCGCGCGAGGGCGGGCAGATCATCGGCGCGGCGACCTGTCTGCCGCTCGCCGCCGCCGGCGAGGCGGTGCTCGCCCCGTTCCGGGCGCGCGGCCTCGACGCGGCGCGGTTCTGCTATTTCGGAGAGTCGGTGCTGCTCGCGCCGTGGCGCGGGCGGGGCTTCGGCGTCGCCTTTTTCGCCGCGCGCGAGGCGCAGGCACGGCGCGTGCCGGGATGCGAGGAGGCCTGCTTCTGCGCCGTGCAGCGCCCGGCCGACCATGCCGCCCGTCCCGCCGGCTACATCCCGCTCGATGCCTTCTGGCGCAAGCGCGGCTACACGCCCGATCCAGGCCTCGTCTGCGAAATGGCCTGGAAGGAGGTCGGCGCCGCGGCGGACTCCCCGCACCGGCTCGGCTTCTGGCGCAAGCCGCTGACCGGGACCCCATGACGGCGCTGCGCCTCGCCCTCGCCCAGTACCGGATCGAGCGCGTCGCAGGGGCTAGGGGATTCCTCGACAGGCTCGATCGGCTGGCCGGCGAGGCGACGCGCGCCGGGGCCGAGATGCTGATGCTGCCGGAATACGCCGCCATGGAGATCGCCGGCGAGGAGGGTGGGGATCCGCTCGCCGAACTCGCCGCGGTCACCGTGCACGCTCCGGCGCTGATCGCGGCGATGCGCGACCTCGCCGCCCGCCACCGGCTCTGGCTGCTGCCCGGCAGCCTGCCGCTCAGCGCCGGCGCGGCGATCCACAATGTGGCGCCGCTGATCGCCGCCGATGGCGCCATGGCGATGCAGTACAAGCGCGTGATGACTCGCTTCGAACGCGAGACGCTCGGCGTGGTCCCGGGCGCACCGCCGGCGGTGTTCGCCACGCCGTGGGGCCGGATCGGGATCGCGATCTGCTACGACGTCGAATTCCCCACCCTCGTGCGCGCCCAGACCGAGGCCGGTGCCTGGCTGATCCTGACCCCGGCCTGTACCGACACGATGCACGGCTTCAACCGCGTCCGTCTCGCCGCGCGTGCCCGCGCGCTGGAGAACCAGTGCTTCGTCGCCGTCTCACCCACCATCGGCGCCGCGCCGTGGCTGGCGACACTGGACGAGAACCACGGCTACGCGGCCGTGTTCGGACCCGTCGATCGCGGCTTTCCGGAAGACGGGGTGATCGCGCGGGGGGCGCTTGACGAGGAGGCGCTGGTCATAGCCGACCTCGATCCGGCGCGGCTGGAGGCGGTGCGGCGCGAGGGCGCCGTGCGCAATGCCGCCGACTGGCCGCCGGCCCCGCCGGACGTGGCGCTGCGGACGCCGGAATGACGCTGATCTATCTGCTCGCCGGCGAGCAGAGCGGGGACACGCTCGGCGGGCGGCTGATGGCGGCGCTGCGCCGGGCGGACCCCGCGGTCCGCTTTGCCGGCGTCGGCGGGGCGCGCATGACCGAGCAGGGGCTCGAATCGCTGTTCCCGATCCAGGACCTCGCGGTGATGGGCCTGCTCGAAGTGCTGCCACGCGTGCTCCAGTTGCGCCGGCGCCTCGCACAGACCGTCGCCGACATCGCCGCGCGGCGGCCCGACGTGGTGGTGACCATCGACAGTCCCGGATTCACCCTCCGCCTGCTCAAGGCGATCCGCTCCCTCGGCATTCCGCGCGCGCATTATGTCGCGCCCCAGGTCTGGGCCTGGCACGAGGAGCGGGTGCAACGCTTCCCGGGGCTGTGGGAGAGCCTGCTCTGCCTGCTGCCGTTCGAGCCCGACTATTTCGCCCGCCACGGGCTCGCCGCGCGGTTCGTCGGCCATCCGGTGCTGGAATCGGGCGCCGATGCCGGCGATGCGGCGCGATTCCGCGCGCGCCACGGGCTCGCCGCGTCGGCGCCGGTCGTGGTGCTGATGCCCGGGAGCCGGCGCAGCGAGGTCTCCCGGCTGCTGCCGGTCTATGGCGCGACGCTGGCTCGCCTCGCCGCCAGCGAGCCTGCGTTGGTGCCGGTGCTGCCGGTCGCCGCGACCGTGGCCGGAACGGTGCGCGCTTCGGTCGCGTCCTGGCCGGTACCGCCACTGATCGTCACCGACCTGGCCGAGAAGCACGATGCCTACGCCGCCGCGGCGGCGGCGCTGACCAAGTCGGGCACCTCGACGCTCGAACTGGCGCTGGCCGGGGTACCGATGGCCGTGACCTATCGCGTCAACCCGGTCTCGGGCGCGATCGCGCGGCGCTTGATCACCATTCCCCACGTCGCCATGGTGAACCTGCTGGCGGGGCGCGCGGTGGTGCCGGAGCTGCTGCAGGGCGCGTGCACCCCCGAGCGGCTGGCAACCGCGCTGGGCGCGCTGCTCACCGATACCCGGGCACAGGCCGCCCAGCGCGAGGCGTTCCACGCCGTGATGGCCAGTCTGCGCCCGCTCGGCGCGCTGCCCTCGGACGCGGCGGCGGCCGCGGTGCTCGAGCTCGTGGGCAGCCGCGTCTGAGCCATCGTGCCGGCCGGCGCGAGCGGCGCTCAGGCCGATGGTTCGAGCAGCCCGGATGCTTCGGCCACTTGGCGGGACTGAGCCATGCTCTCGCTCACAGCCAGCGCGGCGGCGAGGGCGCGGCGGCCGGCCGCGGCGTCCACCAGCACGGCTGCCCCGTCCAGAATGGCGGCGACGAAGGCGGCGTGCTCGGCCTCCAGCGCGTCGTGCTCGCGCCAGCTCGTTTCCTCGATACGGTAGCCCTGCCCGCCGGGGATCGGCAGGCCGCGGTCGCGGCTGATGCGCATCAGCTTGCGGTCGACGAAGTTCACCGACATGTAGCCCTCGCGGGCAAAGAGCCGCATCTTGCGCTCGGTCTTCAGCGAGATGCGGCTGGCGGTGATGGTGGCGACGCAGCCATTCGCGAAGCGCACGCGGGCGTTGGCGATGTCCTCGTGGACCGAGGCGATGGGCGCGCCGACGGCATCGACACTGACGATCGGACTGTCGACCAGCGCCAGAACGAGGTCCAGATCGTGGATCATGAGGTCGAGTATGACCGAGACATCGGTGCCGCGCGGCTTGAAGGGGGCGATGCGGGTGGCCTCGATATAGAGCGGGCGGCCCATGCGTTCGGCGACGGCGCGATATTCGGCCGAATAGCGCACCAGGTGGCCAACCTGCAGCACCAGTCCGCGCGCGGCAGCGACCGCGGCCAGCACGTCCGCTTGCGGCAGGGTAGCCGCGATCGGCTTCTCCACCAGCACGTGCCGCCCGGCGTTGAGCGCGGCCTCGGCGAGGTCGAAATGGGCCTCCGCCGGGGCGGCGATGATCACGGCGTCGCAGGCGGCGAGCAGGGGCTCGAGCGCCATTGCCGGCGCCGCGACCTCGCGCGCCAGCGCCGCCGCCCGCATGGGCTCGGGGTCGTGGAGCCCGGCCAGCACCGCGCGTGGCGCTGCCTTGACCTTGAGCGCGTGGAAGCGGCCGAAATGGCCGGCCCCGATCAGCCCGATGCGCAGCGCCGCCGCCGTCATGCCCCGATCCCCTTGTTGGCGAACAGGTAGCAGCCCGTAGCGCAGGCCGGAAGCTGCCCGCGCGGCGCGGGCCCCGCTGCCGGCTTGCATCGGCGGCGGGGCATCGTCATTCTCCGCCGCCGCCACGCCAGAGGAGCCAGCGCTCGCCCATGCTTTATTTCAGCCGCCTCAAGACCGCGCTGATCCTGCTCGCCTGCGCGCTCGGCGTGCTGTTCTCGCTGCCGAACGTCATGCGCGCCCCGGCCGGCTGGCTGCCCTGGCGGCAGCTTCATCTCGGGCTGGATCTCAAAGGCGGCAGCTACCTGCTGCTGCAGGTGGACATGGACGCGGTGCTGCGCGAGCGGCTGGAGGGCCTGGTGGATACCACGCGCCGCGCGCTGATCGCGGGGAATGTCGGTTATCAGAGCCTGGCGGCCCAGCCGGCGCAGGACCGGGTCGTGTTCCGGCTCCGTGACACCTCCCAGCAGGCGGCGGCGCTCAAGGCGCTGCGCGACGCGCTCGGTACCAGCGCGGCGGGCGCGACCCCGGAACTGCAGGTGCAGGCGACCGCCGACGGTACCCTCTCGATCACCCTCTCCCCGCCCGCCTTGCAGGAGCGTGCGAGCGCGGCCGTGCAGCAATCGATCGAGATCGTGCGCCGACGCATCGACGAGACCGGCGTGGTGGACCCGCAGATCGCCCGCCAGGGCGTCGATCGCATTGTTGTGCAGCTGCCGGGCGTGAGCGACCCGGAGCGCATCAAGCAGTTGCTCGGCAAGACCGCGAAGATGACGTTTCATCTCCTCGACTCGGCGGCGAACACGACGGCGGCCAATCCGCCGCCCGGGGTCGAGTTCCTGCCGATGCAGGATAATCCGGCGCAGAAGCTGTCGATCCGCAAGCGCGTCGAGGTCGATGGCGGGGATCTCACCGACGCGCGGGCGGCGGAGAACCCGCAGACCAATGAATGGGTCGTGGATTTCGCCTTCAACGCCGCCGGCGCGCGGCGCTTCGCCGACATCACCCGGGCCAATACCGGCAAGCCCTTCGCCATCGTTCTCGACAACAAGGTAATCAGTGCGCCGGTGATCCGCGAGCCGATCATCGGCGGGCGAGGCCAGATCAGCGGCCGGTTCGACGCTCGCTCGGCCACCGATCTCGCCCTGCTGCTGCGCGCCGGCGCCCTGCCCGCGCCGCTGACCGTGGTCGAGGAACGCAGCATCGGGCCCGAACTTGGCGCCGACTCGATCCGCGCCGGCGCGCTCGCGCTCGGCGTCGGCTTCGGGCTGGTGATCGTCTTCATGGGCGTCTTCTACGGCCTGTTCGGCTGGATCGCGAACCTGGCCCTGGTCGTGAACCTGGTTCTGATGCTCGGCATCCTGTCCCTTCTGCAGGCGACGCTGACGCTGCCGGGCATGGCCGGCATCCTGCTCACGCTGGGCATGGCCGTCGATGCCAATATCCTGATCAACGAGCGCATCCGTGAGGAATCCCGGGCCGGTCGCGGGCCGGTGGCGGCGATGGAGGCCGGATTCCAGCGCGCCTTCAGCACCATCCTGGACAGCAACGCCACCGCCCTCCTGGCGCATGTGATGCTGTTCGTGTTCGGCACCGGCCCGGTACGCGGCTTTGCCGTCACCATCACCGTTGGCATCATCACGTCTCTCTTCACCGCCACCATGCTGGCCCGGCTGATCATGGTGCGCTGGTATGGGCGCCTGCGCCCCGCCGCACTTCCGGTATAGGTCATCATGCTGATCCGTCCCCGCTTCCGCCTCGTTCCCGATGGTACGCGCATCGCCTTCATGCGCGGCCGCTTCCTGGGGCTCGCCGTCTCGGCCGTGTTGTCGCTGCTGTCGCTGGGCCTGTTTGTCTATCCGGGGCTCAATCTCGGCATCGACTTCAAGGGCGGGATCGTCATCGAGGCGCGAACGCCGGGCCCGGCGGATTTCGCCAAGATCCGCGCCAGCCTCACGCACGAACACCTGGACACGACGGGCGTGCAGCGCTTCGGCGCCGAGGACGACGTGCTGATCCGCCTCGAGAGCCAGCCCAACGAGGCCGCGACCCAGGCCGCGGCGGATCGCGTGCGTCATGCGCTCGACCAGGCGGTTCCGGGCACCAAGGTGCTGCGCGTCGACGCCGTCGGCGCCTCCGTCTCGGCCGATCTGCTGCACGAGGGCATGCTCGCGCTCGCCATCAGCTTCCTGATGATCCTGATGTATATCTGGTTCCGCTTCGAATGGGAGTTCGCCGTCGGGGCGGTGGTGACGCTGCTGCTCGACATCACCAAAACCGTCGGCTTTCTGGTGGTGACGCGGCTGCAGTTCGATTTCGTCATGGTCGCCGCGATTCTGACCGTCCTCGGCTACTCCACCAATGACAAAGTCGTCGTCTATGACCGTATGCGCGAGAATCTGCGCAAATACAAATCCATGCCTCTGCGGCAACTGATCGACCTGTCGATCAACGAGACACTGAACCGAACGCTCGGCACGTCGATGACGGTCTTCCTCGCCAGCCTGCCGCTGGCGCTGTTCGGTGGCGAGACATTGTCGGGCTTCGCCTGGACGATGCTGTTCGGCATCGTCGTCGGCACCTCGTCCTCGATCTTCATCGCCGCACCGATCCTGCTCTTCCTCGGCGAACATCGCCTGCGCAAGGACGCGGTGGCAGCCCGGCCGGCGAAGCCGCCGGCGACCGCATAGCCTCAGTCTCGCCCCGGCTGCCGGTCAGCGAACCGGTCCCGCCAGGTGGGCTGCGCCCCCGGCACCGGCAGGGCCGTCGCCTCGAACACGCCGCGGGCGATGGCGCGCGCCACGGCCAGGGTCGCCGCGTGGCCCAGCTCGGTGAGCTCACGCATCGGCTCGGCGAGCGGGCGGTGGCCCGTAGCGGCCGCGAACATGGTATCGCCGTCAAGCGGGGCATGCGCCGGCAGGATCGCACGCGCGAGCCCGTCATGGGCCATGATCGCGAGCTGGTACGCCTGCGGCTTGGTCAGCGCCGCATCGGTAACGACCAAGCCGATCGTGGTCGCCCCGCCCGGGGCGAACTTCGTGCGTGGCGCCCACTCGGCGGCGGTGAACCGCGCCGGCCAGCCGCGGCCGCCGAATTCACCATCGCGCTCGAAGGGCGCGGACCAGAAATGCGGTCCGTCGCCGATGGTCGCGCTGCCGAGCGCGTTGACGGCGACGATCGCGCCGACCCGGTGGCCGCTGCGGGTGACCCCGCTGGCCGAGCCGAGCCCTCCCTTGAGGGTCGCCGTCGTCGCCCCGGCGCCGGCGCCGACGCTGCCGAGATCGAATGCACCGGGTGCGGCCAGCTGCGCCGCTCGCTCGCCGAGCTCGCGATAGGGCGGGTAGCGGCCCCATGCCTTGTCGCCGCCGTTGAGCAGATCGAACAGGATCGCCTGGGCGACGATCGGCACGCGGGCCGCGCCGAGCGCGAAGCCCCGCCCGGCCGCGCGCAGCACCGCCTGCACCCCGCTCGCGGCATCCAGACCGAACGAGGAGCCACCGGAGAGGACGATCGCGTCGATCCGCTCGATCGTGGCGCCCGGAGCGAGCGCTGCGGTATCCCGCTCCCCGGGCGCACCTCCGGTGATCGCCACCGAGGCGACCGCCGGCTCGTCGAACAGGATCGCGGTGACACCGGACCCGAGGGCGAGATCGGTCGCGTGCCCGACGGTCAGGCCGGGAATGTCGGAAAGCAGGTTCAACATCGGCGCAGAATGCCCGCCCCAGAGGCCCTGTCCAGCCGCGCCAAGGTGCGCGCTTGACGGCGGGGGGCGGGAGACGCGAGGCTGCCCCACCCATCGAAATGGAGCCGATCGCCATGGCGCTCGCCGCGGGGGCCGAGAAGCAGCAGGGCAAACTGGTCATCCGCCATATCGGGCTGATGCTCTCCGGCGCGCTGGAACGCCCGATCCTCGATGCCGACACGGTGGTCGCCGAGAACGGCCGCATCACCGCGCTCGGGCGCGAGAAGGACTGCGACACGGACGAGGCGCGCGTCGTCGTCGACGCGCACGGCACCGCCCTGGCGCCGGGGCTGATCGACAGCCACGTCCATCCCGTGTTCGGCGACTGGACGCCGCGGCAGAACCAGTTGGGTTGGGTGGAGAGCTGCCTGCATGGCGGCGTCACTACCATGATCTCGGCCGGTGAGGTCCACCTGCCCGGGCGACCCCGCGACATTGTCGGGCTCAAGGCGCTGGCGGTCACCGCCCAGCGGGCCTTCAGCGGGTTCCGTCCGGCCGGGGTGAAAATCCATGCCGGCGCGCCCGTGATCGAACAAGGCATGGTGGAGGCCGATTTTGCCGATCTGGCCGCTGCCGGCGTGACGCTCCTCGGCGAGGTCGGGCTCGGGACGGTGAAGGTCGGTGACGAGGCCGCGCGCATGGTCGGCTGGGCGCGCAAATACGGGCTGCGCAGTACCATCCATACCGGCGGGCCGAGCGTGCCGGGATCCGGCTATATCGACGCCGACACGGTGCTGGCCGCGGACGCGGACGTGATCGGCCACATCAATGGCGGCCATACGGCGCTGCCACTGACCCAGATCCGCTGCCTCTGCGAGGGCTGCGGCCGGGCGATCGAAATCGTCCATAACGGCAACGAGCTGGCCGGGCTTTCCGCGTTGCGCTTCGCCCGCGAACTCGGTCAGCTCGAGCGGGTGGTTCTCGGGACCGACAGTCCTGCCGGCTCCGGCGTGCAGCCGCTCGGGATCCTGCGGCTGATCGCCTTCCTCGCCTCGTTCGGCGCGGTGCCGGCGGAGCAGGTAATCTGCTGCGCCACCGGCAACACCGCCCGCCAGCGTGGGCTCGATTGCGGTCTGATCGAGGTCGGCAAGGCGGCCGATTTCCTGCTCATGGACCGCGCCCAGCACTCCGCCGGCACCGACCTGCTCGAGTCCATCGGCAAGGGCGACCTGCCGGGCATCGGCATGGTGATCGTCGACGGCATCGTGCGCTGCGGGCGGAGCCGCAATACCCCGCCCGCGGACCGCGTGCCCGAGCTGCTCGGCTAGAGTCTGTCCGCTGCAGGCGGGATCGCCGGAGGCGGACAAATAGACGCGTAAAGAAGGAGCTAGAGTCTGTCAGCGCTTCATTGAAGCGCTGACAGACTCTAGGTCCTGTGGACTCTAGGGATTCCCTTTGGGTCCTGGATGTGATTCACGGTTGCCTTCTGGAGGGAGGCGAGCGTGGGTATCGTGGACCGTCTGGTGCTGAACGACGCGCAATGGGAGCGCATTTC
>DAIDKZ010000082.1 GCA_027449745.1 Acetobacteraceae bacterium
GCCTCGCCTTCGCTGCGGAGCACGTCGAGCTCGGCGAGCTGGATCAGCACCGGCGGCAGCCCGGCCAGCTCCGCGCGCAGGGGCGCGGCGAGGGGGTTGAGCCGGTCGGCGGCGTGGGCGAGGTAGCAATCCCAGTAGAACCGCATTTTCGCCCGCGTCAGCACGTAGCCCTCGGCGAATTCGCGGTAGCTGGCGCTGCCCGTGTCGCTGTCGCAGACCGGGTAGGCGGCGAGGATGCCGCGCGGGCGCGGGCCGTTCGCATCGCGCAGCAGCAGCGCGGTGGCGAGGGCGAGATTGCCGCCGGCCGAATCGCCGCCGAGCGCCAGGCGCGTCGCGTCCAGCCCCCAGCCTTCGCCGAGCTCCGCCAGGGCACGCACGACGCCGGCGCACTCCATCAACGCCGTCGGGAAGCGGGCCTCGGGCGAGAGGGAATAATCGACGCTGACCACCGCGGCGCCGGAGGCGGCGGCGTATTCGCGCGCCAGCCGGTCGTGCGTGTCGATCGAGGACCAGACCCAGCCGCCGCCATGGATGTAGACCAAGGCCGGCAGCGCCGCGCCGAGGCGCGGGCGGTGCACCCGGCACAGCACGCGCCGCCCGTGGGCGAAGAGCCAGCGCTCCTCGCTCGCCGCCATCTGCGGCCCGCCCTCCGCCAGCATCATGGCGAGCGCATCGTTGACGACGCGGTGCGGATCGAGCGGCAGTTCCAGGCGGATCGGCGGATACTGCGCCGCCGCCGCTTCCGTCGCCGCCTGGACCGCGCGCATCTCGGCATCGAGACGCGGGTCGTCGATCATCCTCAGCGCAGCGCGGCGTTGATGGCGGCCAGCGCGTCCGCGCCCGGGCACAGCGCCGTCTCGTCGAGCGCATTGAGCGGCGTCTCGATGGTGCCGAGATGGGCGTGCAGGTCCTGCGCGTCGGGATCGACATAGAGCAGGCCGGTGGCGATCTCGCCCTCGCGCCGGCGCCCTTCGAGGAAGCCGATGGCCGCGGCGCGGTCCTCGATGTCGTAGTCGGCGGCGAGCTTGCGCAGGCGCAGCACGGTGCCGTCATGCTGCGTCACCGCAACCGTGGTGCCGGGCGCGTAATCGACCGCGATCGGCTCGCGGCCGGTGATGATCTCGATGCGGTTCACCGCCTCGTTGTGGTGGCGCACATAGTCGTAGCTCTTGGTCGAGCCGGCGTGGTTGTTGAAGGCGACGCAGGGCGAGATGCAGTCGATGATGGCCGCGCCGGGATGCAGCAGCGCCGCCTTCAGCAGCGAAACCAGCTGCTCGCGGTCGCCGGAGAAGCTGCGGGCGACGAAACTGGCGCCGAGTTCGAGGGCGAGGCCGGCGAGATCGATCGCCGTGTCGGCGTTGACGGCGCCCTTCTTGCTCTTCGAGCCGCGATCGGACGTGGCGGAGAACTGGCCCTTGGTGAGGCCGTAGACGCCGTTATTCTCGACGACATAGACCATGTTCACGCCGCGTCGCAGCGCATGCGCGAACTGCCCGAGCCCGATGGAGGCGCTGTCGCCGTCGCCGGAGACGCCGAGATAGATCAGATCGCGATTGGCGAGATTGGCGCCGGTCAGCACCGAGGGCATGCGCCCGTGCACCGAGTTGAACCCGTGCGCCTGGCCGAGAAAGTAGGTCGGCGTCTTGGAGGAGCAGCCGATGCCGGAGAGCTTGGCGATGCGGTGCGGCGGCAGCGCCAGCTCGAAGCAGGCGCGGATGATCGCGGCGCTGATGGAATCATGGCCGCAGCCGGCGCAGAGCGTCGAGATCGCGCCTTCGTAGTCGCGCCGCGTCAGACCGATCGCGTTGGTCGGCAGTTCCGGGTGGTGCAGCTTGGGCTTGGGCAGGAAGGTCATGGCGTGGCCTTGCGCAGCGGGGCGATACGGGAGAGAGCGAGGTTTTCGGCGATGGCCTCGGCGATGAAGCGCGCGGTGATCGGCGTGCCGTCATAGTGCAGCACGCGCTTGAGGCGGGCGGGATCGATCTCGGCCTCGATCAGCAGCAGGCTGCGCAGCTGCGCGTCGCGATTCTGTTCGACGACGAACACCGTCTCGTGCTCGCGGATGAAGGCCGCGACATCATCGTGGAACGGGAAGGCGCGGATGCGCAGGCAGTCGACGGCGGTGCCACGCGCGGCGAGCAGCTCTGCCGCCTCGTCCATCGCCGGGCTGGTCGAGCCGTAATAGAGCACGCCGATCCGGCTGCCCTCCGGCGCGTCGTGGCGCACCGGGTGCGGCACGAGTCCGCGCGCGGTTTCGAACTTCAAGGTCAGCCGCTGCATGTTGTCGGCGTAGGCGGCGCCCGCCTCGGTGTAGCGGGCGTAGCGGTCCTTGCTGCTGCCGCGGGTGAAGAAGGCGCCGCGCGTCGGGTGCGCGCCGGGGTAGGTGCGCCAGGGAATGCCGTCCTCGTCGAGATCCAGGTAGCGGCCGAAATCGCGGCCGGATTCGAGCTCGTCGAAGCCCATGACCTTGCCGCGATCGTAGCGGCGCGCCGGATCCCACGCGAACGGCGTGCACAGGCGTTCGTTCATGCCGATATCGAGATCGAGCATGACGAAAACCGGCGTCTGCAGGCGCTCGGCGAGATCGAAGGCGGTGGCGCCGAAGGCGAAGCTCTCGGCCGGATCTTGCGGGAACAGCAGCACGTGCTTGGTGTCGCCGTGCGAGGCATAGGCGCAGAGCAGGACATCCGCCTGCTGTGTGCGCGTCGGCATCCCCGTCGACGGGCCGCCGCGCTGGACATCGAAGATCACCGCTGGAATCTCGGCGAAATAGGCGAGGCCGAGGAATTCCTGCATCAGCGAGATGCCGGGCCCGGACGTCGCGGTGAACGCGCGGGCACCGTTCCAGGCGGCGCCGATGACCATGCCGATGGCGGCCAGCTCGTCCTCGGCCTGCACGATGGCGAAGCGGTTCTTGCCCGTGGCGGGATCGATGCGGGTGCGGCGGCAATAGCGCTCGAACGCCTCGGCGACGGAGGTCGAGGGCGTGATCGGGTACCAGGCCGCGACCGTCGCCCCGCCATAGACGGCGCCGAGCGCAGCGGCGGAGTTGCCATCGATGAAGATGCGGTCGCCGACACCGTCGGAGCGGCGCAGCCGCAGGCCGATGGGGCAGGGGAGATGCGCGCGCGCCTGGTCGCGGCCGAGATGCAGCGCGTGCAGGTTGGCGGCGATCAGTTTTTCCTTGCCCTTGAACTGCTCGGCGAGCAGGGCCTCGACGACCGGAATTTCGAGATCGAGCAGCGCCGCCAGCGCGCCGACATAGAGGATGTTCTTGAACAATTGCCGCTCGCGCGGGTCGGCGTATTCGCGGTTGCAGATCTCGGTCAGCGGCAGGCCGAGCAGGGTGATGTCCTCGCGCAGGCGCGCGCGCGGGATCGGGCGCGTCGAATCGTAGAAGAGATAGCCGCCGGCATCGATGGCGGCGACGTCCTGGTCCCAGGTCTGCGGGTTCATCGCCACCATGAGATCGACGCCGCCGCGTGCGCCGAGATGGCCGGCCTCGGAGACGCGGACCTCGTACCAGGTCGGCAACCCCTGGATGTTCGAGGGGAAGATGTTGCGCGGCGTCGCCGGAATGCCCATGCGCTGGATCGCGCGGGCGAACAGCCGGTTGGCGCTGGCCGAGCCGGATCCGTTGACGTTGGCGAATTTGACGACGAAGTCGTTTACGCTGGCGAGAGGCTGCGGCATGCGTGCTCCACCTGGGCGGTCGTGAGAAGGAAGCGCTGCATGTCCCACGCGCCGGTCGGGCAGCGCTCGGCGCACAGACCGCAATGCAGGCAGACATCCTCGTCCTTGGCCATGATGCGGCCGGTCTTGAGGCCGCTGGCGACATAGATCGCCTGGTCCGGATTGAGTGCCGGCGCGTTGAGCCGCGCGCGCAACTCCGCCTCCGGCCCGTCGGCGGCGAAGGTGATGCAGTCCATCGGGCAGATATCGACGCAGGCGTCGCACTCGATGCAGAGCCGCGCGCTGAACACCGTCTGCACATCGCAGTTCAGGCAGCGCTGCGCTTCCGCGAAGGCGAGCCGGTCGTCGTAGCCGAGTTCGACCTCGGCGCGGATGTCGGCGAGCGCTTCCGGCTTGGCGCGGTGCGGCACGGCGAAGCGCTGGTCGGTGGAGACGGCGTTATCGTAGCTCCACTCGTGGATGCCCATCTTCTGGCTGGCGAGGCTCACATGCGGCGCGGGGCGCTCGCGCGGATCCAGCCCGCGGCAGACACGGTCGATCGAAACCGCCGCCTCGTGGCCATGGGCCACGGCCCAGATGATATTCTTCGGACCGAACGCCGCATCGCCGCCGAAGAACACGCGCGGATGGGTGGATTGCAGCGTCAGCGGATCCACCACCGGCATGCCGCGGCGGTCGAAGGCGAGGCCGATATCGCGCTCGATCCAGGGGAACGCGTTTTCCTGCCCGACGGCGACGAGCACGTCGTCGCACGGGATGTGCACCGGCGGCTCGCCCGTCGGCACCAGTTCGCGCCGGCCCTCCGCGTCGTGGCGGGCCTCGACCTTCTCGAACAGCACTCCGGTGAGGCGGCCCGATTCATGGGTGAATTCGATCGGCACCATGAAGTTGAGGATCGGGATGTCCTCGCGCAGCGCGTCTTCCTTTTCCCACGGCGAGGCCTTCATCTCGGCGTAGCCGCTGCGCACGACGACGCGCACGTCCTCACCGCCGAGACGGCGGGCCGAGCGGCAGCAATCCATCGCCGTGTTGCCGCCGCCGAGCACGACGACGCGCCGGCCGATGCGCTCGACATGGCCGAACGAGACCGAGGAGAGCCAGTCGATGCCAATATGGATGTTCGCCGCCGCCTCGGCGCGGCCGGGAATGTCGAGATCGCGCCCGCGCGGGGCGCCGCAGCCGACGAAGATGGCATCGAACGGTTCGGCGAGCAGCGCGCGCAGACTGTCGATCCGCGCCCCGGCGCGCAGCGTGATGCCGAGATCGAGGATGTAGCCGACTTCCTCGTCGATCACCGTCTCGGGCAGGCGGAAGCGGGGGATCTGGGTTCGGATCATGCCGCCGGCGCGGGTGTCGGCCTCGAAGATCGTGCAGTCATAGCCGCCGAGCGCGAGGTCCCGCGCCGCGGCCAGCGAGGCCGGACCGGCGCCGACGAACGCCACGCGCTTGCCGTTGCCGCGCTCCGGCGCCGCCGGCAGCCGGGCGGTGATATCGCCCTTGTAGTCGGCGGCGACGCGCTTGAGCCGGCAGATCGCCACCGGCGCTTCCTCCACCCGCCCGCGGCGGCAGGCCGGCTCGCAGGGCCGGTCGCAGGTGCGGCCGAGGATGCCGGGCAGGACGTTGGAGTGCCAGTTGACCAGATAGGCGTCGGCGTGGCGGCCGGCGGCGATCAGGCGGATATATTCGGGAACCGGCGTGTGCGCCGGACAGGCATACTGGCAGTCGACCACTTTATGGAAGTAGTCGGGGTCGGCGATATCCGTAGCATCCACCGTTGGCGTTCCTCTCCCCGGGGCCTGGCGCGTGCGCGGCAGTTATCCGGAAAACTTACCGTACCACGCTCTGTCCGCCGGCGCCAGTCGGGGGCCGTCTGGCTGTCATGCCCGGCTCTGGCTGTCATGCGCGGCCGGGTCCGGCCGGGGCGACGACGCGGCGATAGAGATGCCAGGTGGCGTGGCCGAGCACCGGCATCACGACCGCGAGGCCGAGCAGCGCCGGCACCGAGCCGATCGCCAGGGCGAACGCGACGATCAGGCCCCAGCAGGCCATCGGCCCGGGATTGGTCACGGTGACGCGCACCGAGGTCCAGACCGCCGTCTCCAGCCCGGCGTGACGGTCGAGCAGGAGGGGGAAGGCGACGGCGCTGATCATCAGCACTACGAGGGCGAAGACGAAGCCGACGCCGATGCCGGTGCCGATCATCGCCCACCCGGCGCGGGTGGCCAGCACGTCGCGCGCGAAGGCGGCGAGCGAGGCCGGGGCGTCGGGGCCGAGCGTGTGGTCGAAAATGATCGCGGCGGCGATCAGCCACAGCCCGAACAAGGACGCCAGGATCAACCCGAGCAGCAGGATCGGGCCCAGGGCGGGGGAGGCCAGCACGCCGAACGCGTCCGACCAGCGCACATCGCCGCCCAGTTCGCGCCGGCGGCTCATTTCGTTCAACCCGACCGCGGCAAACGGCCCGAGCAGGGCGAAGCCGGCGGCGAGGGGAAAGAGCAGCGGCAGCAGCTCGTAGCCGAAGGCCAGGCGGACCAGCAGCAGGCCGAGCAGCGGGTAGATCACCGAGAGGAACAGCACATCGCTGCGGTTGGCGGAGAAATCCTCCATCCCGGCGGCGAGCGCGGCGCGCAGATCGGCCAACCCGATGCGGCGGACGATGACCGGGCCGGTGACCGGTGCCTCATCCTCGCGCCCCACCGCGAGCGCGGCGAAGCGAAGCTGGTCCAGCCCCCACTCGATCGGATTGCGGATCGCGGGGCTGCGCAGGTCGGCAAAGCGCAGAGCCATGGCGACGTCTCCCTCACGCGATTGTCTTCTCGCGTCGGGAGTATCGCGCCGATTTACGCTGGGGTGGCTTGCGTTCTACGCGGGTCTGCCCGGTTGGTATCAGCCGTACCGTTCCTCGGTCCAGGGATCGGCGTTGTTGTGGTAGCCGCGAACCTCCCAGAAGCCCGGCCGGTCGGTGGCGGAGAGCTCGATCCGCCGCACCCATTTCGCCGATTTCCAGAGATAGAGCCGCGGGATCAGCACCCGGATCGGCCCGCCATGCTGGCGCTCGATCGGTTTGCCCTCCCATTCATGCACCAGGAACACGTCCGGCTGGTCGAACTGGTCGAGGCGGACATTGGTCGTGTAGCCGTCATGGGCGTGGAAGATGACGTGGCGCGCCTCCGGCTTCGGCGCGGCCAGCTCGATCAGCGTGTGCGCCGCGACGCCCTTCCAGCGATTGTCGTAGCGTGACCATTGGGTGACGCAGTGGATGTCGCAGACGTTCTCCTGCTGCGGCAGCGCCATGAACTCGTCATAGGTGAGGCTCACCGGGCGTGCGACCGCGCCGACGAGGTCCAGGCGGAAGGTCTGCGGGCTCACCGCCGGCTGGATGCCGAGATCGAGCACCGGCCAGTCGCGCACCAGGCGCTGGCCGGGCGGCAGGCGCTGGGTCGGCTCGGCATGGGTGCCGGTGAGCAGCCGGCCTTCCCGCGCCCAGCCGGTCTTGGTCTCGATCAGCTTCTCCCGGAGCCGTCCGATCAGCCCGGGATCATCCTCGGTCGCCATATTGGTTCACCCTTTGGCGCGCATCAGCCGCGCCTTGTCACGCTGCCAGTCCCGCGCGGCGATGGCGGCGCGCTTGTCCGCCTGCTTGCGGCCCTCGGCGAGCCCGAGCAGCACCTTCGCCCGGCCGCGCTCGTTGAAATGGATCTGCAGCGGCACCAGCGTCGCCCCCTGCCGCGTCACGGCGCCGAGCAATTCGCGCACCTGCTTGCGATGCAGCAGCAATTTGCGCGGCGCGCGCGGCTCGAAGCGCGACAGCACACCGCCCTGATATTCCGGGATATAGGCGTTGAAGAGGAACATTTCCCCCTCGCGCTCGCCGGCCCAGGCCTCCGACAGGGTCGCCCGCCCGTGGCGCAGCGATTTCACCTCCGGGCCCTTGAGCACGAGCCCGGCCTCCACCGTGCTCTTGATGGTGTAGTCGAACCGCGCCTTGCGGTTCTGTGCCGCGATGCCGTGCGCGATCAGCCCGGATTTGCGCCCGCCCTTCTTTGCCTCGGCCATGCTAGTGGCCCGATGCCAACGCCCGCTTCTGGGCGTTGGCTGAATCGGCCCACAAAATCAAGCTAGTGCGATGACCCATGCGGAAGCAGCCCATTGTGTCAGCGAACTAGTTCAGCAGCCCGACCTCGGTCAGTGCGGCGCGCACCCGCGTCCGCGTCGCCTCGCCGATCGGGGCCAGCGGCAGGCGGCAGGATTCCTCGGCGAGGCCGAGCAGGCTCGCGGCATATTTCACCGGCGCCGGACTGGTCTCGGCGAACAGCGCGTCGTGCAGCGGCAGCAGCCGGTTCTGGATTGCCATCGCCTCGCCGATCTCGCCGCGCCGCCACGCCGCCTGCATCTGCTGGCAGAGGCGTGGGGCGACGTTCGCGGTGACGCTGATGCAGCCGACGCCGCCGGCGGCGAGGAAGGCGAGCGCGGTGTGGTCCTCGCCGGAAAGCTGGCAGAATTCCGCCCCGCAGGCGCGGCGCGTCTGCAGCGGGCGGGCGAGATTGGCGGTGGCGTCCTTCACCCCGATGATGTTGGGGTGCTTGGCCAGCCGCGCCATGGTCTCGACGCTCATGTCGATCACGGACCGCGGTGGGATGTTGTAGATGATGATCGGCAGATCAACGGCATCGGCGATGGCCTTGAAGTGGAGATACATCCCCTCCTGGGTCGGCTTGTTGTAATAGGGCGTGACGATCAGCGCCGCCGCCGCGCCGGCCGCCTTGGCGTGGCGGGTGAGGTCGATCGCCTCGTCGGTCGAGTTCGAGCCGGTGCCGGCGATCACCGGCACGCGACCGCGGGCGACGGAGACCGTGATCTCCACCACGCGCTTGTGCTCGTCATGGCTCAGCGTCGGCGATTCGCCAGTGGTGCCGGTGGGCACCAGCCCATCCGTGCCCTCCGTGATCTGCCAGTCGACGAAGCGGGCGAAAGCCTCCTCGTCGACCGCGCCGCCCTTGCGGAACGGAGTGAGGAGGGCAACGAGCGATCCCTTGAACATGGCACTCTCTGGCTGTGTTGATGCGCCAGCTTCGGCGTTTGGCGCGAGCGCTGGACGAGCGTCCCTGGACGAAATTTCCGATTCGCAACTCTTAGGCGCGCGAGGCAACGGCCGCAAGGCCGGGCGCTGTCACTGGCTACCGCTCGGTGGCGCCGCCGGGCTGAATGATGCGCGTGCCCGTCTCGTCCGGCACGAAATCGATGGGCACGTCCACCGTGCGGCCGCATCCCGTCAGCGTCCAGGTTTCCCACCACGGACGATGAGGATGACCGGGGCCTGGGTCCGGCATTGGGGGTTTCGCAGTGCCATAGGCTTCGAATCTGGTGTTTTTGACATCAAACGCCCTGCAATCTTTCACCACGAGATTGGCGCCCAAATTCGCGTAAGATACAGCGTCCCGTCCCAGGATTGTATCCGTATGAGTTGTACCCGGAAGACCGACAATCGTATCGATTTTTTCTTTTGCATTTGCAGAGAAATAAAAATTCAGGGTGGTATCGTTGCCACAACCACTTATAGGAAAACTCTGCTTCCATTCCCCATTATTCGGAAACCCATCTTTTCCAAAAGAGATAGGCTTCAAAACCGCCACCTTTGAGCCATTGGAGACGAGGCTCGGGCATCTCTGGAAAACGGCTTTAGGGAGTGCTGCAATGGCCCGGTTGACCAGATCATTGTAAAAGCTGGACGCAACAAATTTCTGAAATTGAACTAAGTCATTCGTCTGCGCCCGCGATTCAACGGGTTCCAGCGCCGCAGCGGAAATCGCAACAATGATTATGGTTCTCGCAAACAATAATGACGCTATGTCCATCGCTCGACGGGTCAACTGGTTTGATTTTGTCAGAATGTTTGGAAATAGAATCGTTTGCGCGATATGTCGGACCATTATTCCATTCCTGCAGCCACACGCGTTTCGATCCGCGCCATCAGCGCTGGGTCAAGCGGCCCGGCCTCGGCGCCGGCGACGCAGGCGGCGAGTTCGGCGCGGTTCTTCACCCCCAGCACCAGCGTATCGATATCGAGCCCAAGCGCGTAGCGATGCGCCAGCACCGCCGGATCGGCGCCGAGTTCGGCGGCGAGGCGGCGGAAGCCGGCGGCGCGGGCATAGTCGCGCGTCTCCGGGTGGTCCTCCGGCAGCGGCCGGTCCAGCGCCGCCGTCAGCGCGCCGGCCTGGACGGCGCGGATGCCCATCACCGCCACGCCGCTCGCACGGCCCGCGGCGATGATTTCGCGCGGGCGCGCCGGCCCGTCGAAGAAGGTGAGGCTGCCGGCGGAATCGAGCAGATTGGCGATGCACTGCACCGCCGCCGGCGCCGGGCGCTCGCCGAGCACGCGGATCAGCGTGGCGGGCTCGCCGATCCCGGTCAGGCCCCAGGCGCCGATCAGCCCCTCAGCCGTGAGCCGCTCCAGCGCCGGGCGCACGGCGTCGACGAAGGTCGCGTAGGGCGTCAGCCGCTCGGCCACGGCGGGGCGGCGGGCGATGAAATCGCGGTCCGGCACGATGTTGGAATGGAGGAAGAACAGGTCGAGCCGGCCGATCCGCATGCGCGCCAGGCTCGCCTCGATCGAGGCGCGCAGCATTCCTTCCACGGCATGGGGCGGCGCGTCGCCGAGATTGCACTTGCTGGAGACGCGCACGCCCGCCGGCAGGTGGCCGGCGAAAGCCTCGCCAATGATCCGCTCGGCCAGCCCGTCACCATAGCGCGGCGCCATGTCGAGCAGGGTGATGCCGGCGGCGATTGCGGCGTGCACGGTGGCGACGCATTCCTCGGTCGTGGTCTGCCCCCACAGCATGCCGAGCCCGCCGCCGCCGAGGCTGAGCGCGGAGACCGTGCCGAGGCGGCCGAATTCGTGCCGGCGCATCAGCGCAGCAACGCGTAGGGCCCGCCGCGCTCGATGGCGCGGCGGTAGCCGGGGCGCGACTGCATCCGCGCCAGATAGTCCGACAGACGCGGGTAGCTGCCATCCAGCCCGCCGCGCGCGGCGGCGGCTTCGAGCGGGAAGGTCATCTGGATGTCGGCGGCGGAGAAGGTCTCGCCGGCGAAATGCCCGCCGGGCGCCAGTTCCGCTTCGAGATAGGCCAGAATGCTTGCGATCTGAGCCTCGACGCGCGCCATCACGGGCTCGGCCGGCGGCCCTACGCGGCTGAGATAGAGCTTCAGAAGCAATGGCGTCATCGCCGACCCTTCGGCGAAGTGCAGCCAGTAGAGATAGCGCAGCCGCTCCGGCGTGCCGGCCTCCGGGCGCAGCCTGCCGCCCTCGCGCTCGACCAGATATTCGATGATGGCACCGGATTCGGCGAGCGTCAGGCCGCCATCGCGGATCACCGGGGACTTGCCGAGCGGATGCACCGCCTTGAGCGCCGCCGGCGCCAGCATGGTCGCCGGATCCCGGGCGTAGGCGACGATCCCGTAATCGAGCCCGAGCTCCTCGAGCAGCCAGAGCACGCGCTGCGAGCGCGAATTATTGAGATGATGGACCTCGATCATGCGCGCCCCCCCGGCCACGATCCGCCCCCGCCGCTGGCCGCCGCGAGCATAGGGGCGGCGCGCCGGCTTGTCATCCGGCGCCACGCCGGCGCAGGGCGCCCGTCCGCCTGCCGGCATCGTTCGGAATCATTAATAATAAAACCAGCGCAATCCGCGGAGTCCCGACGACGATATTGCAGTCATCGCGCCGCTCTGTTATCGCAATCCTGTATCACATTCCTGGCGGGGGCGAGGAATTCGTGAGAACGTCGTTCATCAAAATTGCTGCGCCTAATCGATATGAGACGCCGGGTATAGGTCATATTCAAGGGAGAGCAAGCTCATGGTGAAACAATCGCGCCGTGCCGCGATCACTCTGATCGGTGGAACCGCCCTGGCCGGCTGCTCCGGCATGGGCATGGAATCGAAGCAGGAGCGGGTTGCCGACGCGCAATCCACCGTCGATCAGGCGACGCACACCGTCGGCGTGATGCGGGCCAGCACCGGCACCCGCACCGCCGCGCTGCTGCAGCGCGCCAAAGCGGTGCTGATCTTCCCGGACATGGTGAAGGGCGGCATCGGCATCGGCGCCTCGCGCGGGCAGGGGGTGCTGCTGGCGCGCGGCACCGCCGGCTGGAGCGAGCCCGCCTTCTACGAATCGACCTCGGTCTCGGTCGGGCTGCAGCTCGGGGTCGAGGAGAGTGCGATCGTCATGTTCATCCTATCCCAGAGGGCGTTCGACGGGCTGCTGCAGACCAGCAGCTTCAGCCTGAAGGCGCAGGCCGGCGTCGCGCTGGCCGATCTCAATACGGCGACCCAGGAACAGCTCGCCGGGGCGGATGTCGTGGTGTGGTCGAAATCCTCCGGCGCCTTCGGCGGCCTCGCCGTCTCCGGCAGCGACATCGCCCAGCGGCCCGGCCAGGACCGGTCCTATTACGGCGCGCCGGTGATGGCTTCGGACATCATCGCCGGCAAAGCCACGAACCCGGCCGCGGCGCCGCTGCTGACTGCGCTCAAGGGCTGAACCGCTTCCCATCGCGCCCCGCTTCGCTCAGAACGATCCACAGCGGGGAGGGGCGCGATGCCGGATTTCCTCATCGAGCGCCGGGCGGGCGGGCGTGTCGCCGGCGTGGACGAGGTCGGCCGCGGCGCGCTCGCCGGGCCGGTGGTAGCCGCAGCGGTCATTTTCCGCCGTCCGCCGCCGGCCGCGCTGGCGCGGCTGATCGACGATTCGAAGGCCCTCTCCGCCGCCCGACGCCAGGCGGCCTACGACGCACTCACCGAGCACGAGGCGGCCGAAATCACCCTCGGCGCCGCCTCCGTGGGTGAGATTGCACGCATAAACATCCTTCAAGCGACGCTGCTTGCGATGCACCGGGCGGTCGCGCGGCTGGCCGTGCCGCCGGACCTGGCGCTGATCGACGGCAATCAGCCGCCGCCGCTCGCCTGCAAGCTGCGCTGCGTGCCGGGCGGCGATGCGACCTCGCTTTCCATCGCCGCCGCCTCGATCGTCGCCAAAGTGGTGCGCGACCGGCTGATGGCGCGGCTTTCGGTGCGGTTCCCGCACTATGGCTGGGAGCGCAACGCCGGCTACGGTACGGAATCCCATCGCGCCGCTCTCGCCCGTCACGGCGCCTGCCACCATCACCGCGCCGGGTTCGGGTCCGTGCCCGATGACGCGGCCGGCGCGGCGGATTGACGCTGCCGGCCTCCGACGCCACCATATCCGCCAGCCCTGGAGGTCGGCCGCCGCAGTGGAAATCGCCCGCGAACTGCCGCTCGATCAGATCCTCCTGGGTGACGCCGTGCGCATGATGCGCATGCTCCCGTCCGGGTCGATCGACTGCGTCTTCGCGGACCCACCCTACAATCTGCAGTTGCGCGGCGAACTGCGCCGGCCGGATGACAGCCTGGTCGACGGAGTCGACGAGGACTGGGACCGGTTCGATGATTTCGCCGCCTACGACGCCTTCTCCCGCGAGTGGCTCGGCGAGTGCCGGCGGCTCTTGCGCAAGGACGGCACGCTGTGGGTGATCGGCGCCTATCACAACATCTTCCGCATCGGCGCCATCCTGCAGGATCTCGGCTTCTGGATCCTCAACGACGTGGTCTGGCGCAAGGCCAACCCGATGCCCAATTTCCGTGGCCGGCGCTTCACCAACGCGCATGAGACGCTGATCTGGGCGGCGCGCGGGCGGGATTCGCGCCACCGCTTCAACTACCAGGCGATGAAGGCGCTGAACGACGACGTGCAGATGCGCAGCGACTGGTTCCTGCCGCTCTGCACCGGCGCCGAGCGGCTGCGCAACGCGCATGGCCTCAAGCTGCACCCGACGCAGAAGCCGGAGGCGCTGCTGCACCGGGTGCTGCTGGCCAGCACGGTGCAGGGCGACGTCGTGCTCGACCCGTTCCTCGGCAGCGGCACCACGGCGGCCGTGGCGCGGCGGCTGGAGCGCCATTTCATCGGCATCGAGCGCCATCCCGCCTATGTCGAGGCGGCGTTGGCGCGGGTGCGGCAGGTGGCACGCATGCCCGCCGGAGGGCTCGCCACCACGCCCTCGCGGCGCGAGCGCCCGCGCATCCCCTTCGGCAGCCTGGTCGAGCGCGGGCTGGTGGCGCCTGGCAGCCTGCTGGTCGACCGGCTGCGCCGCGTCACCGCCATCGTCGGCGCCGACGGCTCCATCACCGTCGGCACGGCGCAGGGCTCGATCCATCAGGTCGGCGCCGCGGTGCAGCACGCGCCCTCGTGCAATGGCTGGATGTTCTGGCACGTGGAGCGCGACGGCGCGCTGGTGCCGCTGGACGCGCTGAGGGCCGAGATCGCGCCGGGAACGGCCGAAGCCGGAGGGGATTGATCGAGCGCAAGGCGCGCGGCCGCGGAACGATGTATTGCTGCGTCGAAACGGAACAGGAGAGCCCGTCATGCCGCAGCGCAAGCGCCTCTGGATCGTGATCACCGACGGCGAGCATGCCCGCATCGTCGTTCCCGGCCCCGCCGCCGGCGCGTTCCACACCGAGCGGGCGGAGGATTCCGCAACCGCCCACAAGCGCAGCACCGAACTCGGCTCCGACGCCCCGGGCCGTGCTTTCGAGAGTTCCGGCAGCACCCGCCACGCCATCGCGCCGAAGCACGACCCGCACGAGATGGCCAAGCAGCGCTTCCTTCAGTCCGTCGCCGCGCAGATCAACCAGGCCGATGCCGAGGGCGCGTTCGACGAGCTGGTCCTGGCCGCCCCGGCTGGCGAGATCGCCGAGCTGCGCGACGCGCTGGATCGCGGCGCGGCGGCCAAGGTGATCGGCACGCTCGGCAAGGACCTCGTCAAGGTGCCGGACCATGAGCTGGGGCCGCATCTGGCGCAGTGGGCGCGGCCGGCGGCGCCGAAGCCGGGCTGAGCTCCGTCTCCAGCGCCGCCGGCGTCAGCGTGGCGGCGACGGCGGCGGCGGCGAGGTAGGCGAGCGCGGCGAGCAGCATCGGCGCGCCGGGGAAGTGCACCGCCGCGCCGGGCCGGGCAAAGGCGCCGAACAGGCTGGCGCCGAGCACCGGCGCGCCGACCGAGATCAGGCTCTGCAGCGCCGCCAGCGCGCCCTGCATCTCGCCCTGGCGCTCGGGGCCGGCGCGGCGCGAAATCATCGCCCGCAGGCTCGGCGTGTTCAGCGCGCCGAAGGCGAGCAGCCCCATGCCGGCATAGACCATCCAGCCATGGCCGGCGGCGGCGAAGGTGGCATAGCCGGCGGCGCTGAACAGACAGCCGGCGAGAAAGGTGCGCCGCTCGCCGAGCCAGACGATGACGCGGCGGATCAGCACCCCCTGGACCAACGCCGAGCCGAGCCCGGAGACGGCGAGCGCGGTGCCGTTCTCGGCCGTGCCCCAGCCGAGGACGAGGCCGGTATAGAGCACGAACACACTCTGCAGCGCGCCGAGGCCGAACCAGGTGAAGCACCAGGCCGCCGCGAGCCGCGCCGTCACCGGGTCGGCCACCAGCGTGCCGAGCGAACCGACCGGGTTGGCGCGCAGCCAGGCGAACGGCCGCCGCCGCTCCGGCGGCAGCGATTCGGGCAGCATCGCGAGGCCGAACAGCGCGTTCGCCCCGGCCAGCCCGGCGGCGACCTCGAAGGGCATGCGCAGCCCGTAGGCGCCGAGCAGCCCGCCGAGCGCGGGGCCGAGCACGAAGCCGAGGCCGAAGGTCGCGCCCACCAGCCCGAAGCGGGCGGCGCGCTTCTCCGGCGGTGTCAGGTCGGCGATGTAGGCGGTGGTGGCGGAAATATTGGCCGACGTCGCGCCGGCCATGAGCCGGCCGAGGAACAGCCAGCCGATCGAGGGCGCCAGCGCCAGCACGACATAATTGGCGCCGAGCCCGGCGACCGAGAGCAGGATCACCGGGCGGCGGCCGAATCGGTCGGAGAGCGCGCCGAGCACCGGCGCGGCGAGGAACTGGGTCGCGGCGAAGCTCGCCACCAGCACGCCCATCCAGCCCGACGCGTCCGCCGCATCGCCGCCGGAAAGCTCGCGCACCAGGGCCGGCACGATGGGAATGATCAGCCCGATGCCGAGCGCGTCGATCGCCAGCGTGAACAGCGCGAAGCCGATCGCGGCGTGGCGCGGCGCGCTCATCCGGCCACCGGCGGTCCGGCGGCCAGCGCGGCACATTTGCGCATCAGCGACGGCAGCGCCGCGCCCGCCAGGCCGGTGCGGGCGCAGAGGCTCCCCTCCGCCGCGATCCGCTCGACCCGGGCGGCGTAGACCGTCACGCTGAGCTCGAAATGGGTGAAGACGTGGCGCACCTCGCCGGCGCGGCGCCAGGCGGCCTTCGCCGGCGCGGCGGCGAGCGCCTCGGCCTCGGCATAGGGGGCGGCGCGCCATTCCGGGCCCGGCAGCTCGTTCATGCCGCCGAGCAGGCCGCGCGGCGGGCGG
>DAIDKZ010000083.1 GCA_027449745.1 Acetobacteraceae bacterium
GCGCCGGCTCTACTACCATTCGGTGATCACGCCGCGCCAGGCGGGCTGGATGGACGAGGTCGAGCGCTGCATCGCGACCGTGAAGCCGAACAGCTGGAAGGGCTACACGATCGGCGATCCGCTCTCGCCGGCGACGACGAAGTTCCCCTGGCGGCTGGACGACGAAAGCCTGATGTATCCGTTCTATGAAAAGGCGGTGAAGGCGGGCATCACCACGCTCTGCATCCACAAAGGGCTGCTGCCGGCGGACTACGAAACCTCGATCCCCGGCGGGGCGTGGAAATTCGCCACCGTGGATGATCTGCCGAAGGCGGCGAAGGACTGGCCGCAGATGAACTTCGTCATCTACCACGCCGCGCTGCGCCCGTTCCTCGAAAACCCGGAGAAGGACCTCGCCGAGTTCGAGAGCACCGGATACATGCGCTGGGTCTCCGACCTCGCCGCGATCCCGGCGAAATACGGGGTGAAGAACGTCTATGCCGATGTCGGCACCTCCTTCGCCGTCTCGGCGGTGACGGCGCCGCACTTCTGCGCCGCGATGATGGCGATCCTGATCAAGGGGCTCGGCCACGAGCACGTGTTCTGGGGCACGGACTCGGTGTGGTACGGCTCGCCGCAATGGCAGATCGAGGCGTTCCGCCGGCTGGAAGTGCCGGAGGACATGCAGCGCAAGCACGGGTTCGCCCCGCTCGGCGCGGCGAACGGGGCGGTGAAGGCGGCCATCCTCGGCGGCAACGCGGCGCGCTTCTACAAGCTGCAGCGCCACACCGAGATCGAACCGCTGGGCGGCGACGGCATCGCGCGCATGAAGCAGGCCTATCTGCAGGACGGGCCGGGGCGCAGCAACCTCGCCTACGGCTACGTCGTGCCGCGCGGCTGATCAGTCGTCGTCGTCCTCGCCGCCGGCGTAATAGCCGGGAGCGCCGTAGTAGCCGGGGCCGCCGTAATAGCCGGGGGGCGGGCCGGCATAGCCTGGTCCGCCCCAGCCGCCTTCACCCCAGCCGCCCCAGGGGCGCTCGCCTTCGCCGCCGCCCCATTCGCCGCCCCAGCCGCCATGGTCACCGCCCCAGCCGCCATGTTCGCCGCCCCAGCCGCCATGTTCACCGCCCCAGCCGCCGCGATCGCCGCCGCGCCAGCCGTCGGCGTGGGCGGGGGCCAGGGTGGCGAGGAGCGCCGCGAATCCCGCGGCGAGAGCGAGGCTGCATCGGATGGGCGGGCGCATGGTGCGAACTCCTTGTTGGGACGGGAACGGCAACGGTAGCGGGTTGAACTTACGCCGGCCTGAACGCGACCTCCGGCTTGTCGGCGAACGGGTCGCGCGGGGTGCGGCCTTCGAGAATGTCCTGCATCCGCCGTTCCACCGCCGGCAGGATGCGCGGATGGGTGATGCAGTAGAACAGGCCGGACTGGATGGCGGCAAACGTGCGCTCGGCGACGTCCGCGGCGGTGAGGCGGCCGGACTGGATCGCCTTGCGCGAGCCCTCGGCGGCGGCGCGCTGGCTCTCGGTGCGCGGGCCGGCGTTGCGCAGCGCCTCCGGGCGGTTGCGCTCGGCGTCCTTGATGCCGGTATCGACGAAGGCCGGGCACAGCACGCTGACGCCGATGGGCGCGCCGACCTGGCGCAGATCCTGGTGCAGCGTCTCCGAGATCGTCACCACCGCGTGCTTGGAGGCGTTGTAGACGCCCATGAGCTGCGGCGAGATCAGCCCGGCGACGGAGGCGGTGTTGACGACGTGCCCCGGCGCCCCGCCGGCCAGCATGCGCGGCACGAAGGCGCGGATGCCGTTGACGACGCCGAGCACGTTCACCCCCAGCACCCATTGCCAGTCCGCCGGCGAGGTCTCCCAGATCAGCCCGCCGCCGGCGCTCACCCCGGCATTGTTGAACAGCAGGTGCACGCCGCCGAAGCGGGCGAGGCTGCGCTCGGCGACGCGCTCCATCGCCCCCGCGTCGCTGACATCGACGGTTTCGAGCGCGACCTCGGTGCCCCGGGCGGTGAGCTCGTCGCCGACGAGGCCGAGCGGGCCGGGCTCGACATCGGCGAGCACCAGCTTCATGCCGAGCCCGGCGGCGCGGCGGGCGAATTCGCGCCCGAAGCCGCTGGCCGCTCCGGTGATGACGGCGACGCGTCCGGAAAACTCCTGCATGGCGCTGCTTCCTATGGCTCGATGACGATTTTGCCGGTGACCTTGCGCGCGGCGATGTCCTGCAGCGCCTGCGCCGTCTCGGCGAGTGTGTAATGGCCGGAGACGAGCGGCTTCAGCTTGCTCTCCGCCAGCCAGGCGAAGAGCTGGCGCATGCCCTCGGCGTGGCGCTCCGGCTCGAAGCGGGCGAAATTGCCCCAGAACACGCCGACCAGCGAGGCGCCCTTGAGCAGCGGCAGATTGAGCGGCAGGGCCGGGATCGTCCCCTCGGCGAACCCGATCACCAGATAGCGCCCGCGCCAGGCGATGGAGCGGAACGCCGGCTCGGCGAACTTGCCGCCGACGGGGTCGTAGATCACGTCCGGCCCGCGCTTGCCGGCGGTGCGCGCGATGCCGGCGCGGAGCTCCTCGGTGGTGTAGTTGATCGTCTCGTCGGCGCCGTGGGCGCGGCAGATGGCGAGTTTCTCGTCCGACGAGGCGGCCGCGATGACGCGCGCGCCGGCGGCCTTGGCGATCTCCACCGCCGCGAGCCCGACGCCGCCGGCCGCGCCCAGCACCAGCACGGTCTCGCCGGCGCGCAGCTCGGCGCGGTCGATCAGCGCGTGCCAGCCGGTGGCGTAGACGAGCATGAACCCGGCGGCGACATCGAACCCGACGCCTTCCGGCAGGCTCACGCAGCTTTTCGCCGGCACCACCACCTCCTCGGCGAAGCCGCCGACCGAGCACAGTGCCAGCACCCGCTGCCCAGGCGCGATGCCGGTGACCTCCGGCCCGACTGCATCGACCTCGCCGCTGACCTCGGCGCCGGGGGTGAAGGGGAGCTGCGGCTGGAGCTGGTATTTCTTCTGGATGATGAGGATGTCCGGGAAATTCACCCCGGCGGCGCGCACCCGCAGCCGCACCTCGCCGGGCCCCGGCTGCGGCGACGGCAGGTCCTTGAGCTGCAGCAGCTCCGGCCCACCCCAGGTCTCGCACACGATCGCCTTCATCCCGCCCCTCCCCCTTCGTTCGATCGGCGATTCTGCCGGGAGCTTGGGCGGGGGGCAAGCCTTGCGCCAGGGGATGGTCTGGTCGGCAGCCTGCCCTGAGGGTATGTCTTTCGGCTGCCATGGCAATTCCCGATTATCAGGCTCTTATGATCCACGTGCTGTCGGCATCCGCCGATGGGGAGGTACGGATCGGGGACGTCGTCGAGAGGCTGGCCGGTCAAATCGGGCTGACATCGGACGAACGTGCTGAACTCCTCCCCTCCGGCAAACAAACCGTGTTTGCCAACCGGGTGCATTGGGCAAAGACCTATCTCGGCAAAGCCGGCCTGATCGAAAGCACACGGCGGGGCTATTTCCGCATCACCAGCCGCGGCCAGCAGGTGCTGCGGTCTCCGCCGCCACGCATCGACAACGGCTTTCTCAACCAGTTTGCCGAGTTTCGCGAGTTCAAGCAAAAGTCGGCGGAGGGTTCTGACGACGAACAAGGCCAGATGCAGAAGGCCTTGGAGAAATCGCACGAGACACCAGACGAAGTCATGCGAGCTGCGCACAGACGGATCGAGGCGGCCCTCGCGCAGGATCTGCTCGATCGCATCCACGCTGCGCCTCCGGCGTTCTTCGAACGGCTGATCGTCAGCCTCCTGCTGCGAATGGGCTATGGCGGATCCGCGACTGACGCCGGGCGTGCGCTCGGCCGCAGCGGCGACGACGGCGTTGACGGGGTGATCGACCAGGATGCGCTCGGTCTCGATCGCGTCTACATCCAGGCCAAGCGCTACGCCGCGGGCAACAACATAGGATCCGCCGCGATCCGGGATTTTTTCGGAAGCCTCGACCGGCACAAAGCCACCAAGGGACTGTTTGTGACGACATCCGCCTTCTCACCTTCGGCGCGTGAAACAGCGGAATTCCTGAGCAAGCGGATTGTGCTCATCGACGGGCAGCAATTGGCCAGACTGATGATCCGCTACGACGTGGCTTGCCGAGTCGAGGAAGTGCTCCACATCAAGAAGGTCGACGAGGACTTCTTCGAATAGTGCGGCCGGCGGGCAAGGTGGGGACATCGGCGCTCTCATCGTCGGCGCCGCCCGCGCCGGTGACGGAGCCGGGTTTACGCGACCCGCCGGGGCCGTATGTTTGGGTCGAAGCACCCAGAGCCGGGACGCGCATAAATCTTATCGGACCGGACCAGGTAATCAGGGGGAACGAGCATGACCGGCCGGCTCGAAGTTTATCGCGTCCAGGCCTACAACACGGCCAAGCTCTCGGAAAACCGGATGCACGACGATGCCGTGGCGCGGCGGTTCGGGTTCAGTGGCGGGCTGGTGCCGGGGGTCGATGTCATGGCCTACATGATGCACCTGCCGGTGTCGCGCTGGGGCCGTGCGTTTCTCGAACGCGGCTGGATGGAGGCGCGGTTCGTCAAGCCGGTCTATGATGGCGAGAGCGTCGAAATCACCGCGCGCGAACAGGATGGCGGGCTGACGATCGAGGCGAGCAGCCGGGGAGAGCTCTGCGCCAGCGGCAGCGCCGCCCTGCCCGAAGCGGCGCCGGCGGTGCCCATGGCGGAGTTCCGCGAAACCGCCGCGGTGGCCGAGCGCAGGCCCGTCAGCGCCGACTCCTTCGCCCTCGGCGCCTGGCTCGGCACGGTGCCGCGGGCCTGGGCCGGCGATGCGGCCAGAGAGTATCTGGCAGACGTGCGCGAGACCGACCCGATCTACGCCCGCGAAGGGCTCGGCCATCCCGGCCTGGTGCAGCGGGTGATGAACAAAGTGCTGATGGACAACGTCGTGCTCGGGCCCTGGATCCATGTCGGCAGCCGGATGCAGCTTCTCGCACCCGCCGCGACCGGCGACACACTCGCGGCCCGCGCCAAGGTGACCGGGAATTACGAACGGAAGGGCCACCGGTTCGTCGAACTCGACGCGCTGCTCGTCGCCAATGGCCGCACACCGGTGGCCCATTGCCAGCATGTCGCGATCTACCAGCCGCGCGAGCAGGGGGCGGGGTGATCTGCCGGAGGGTTTGCGTGAGGCCGTTGATGATGTCGCGTGGATCGAGGGTGTGCTTGTTGCCGCTGCGCTCGGCTGGCGGGATCAGCGGCGCGACCGGCGCCCGTCCCGTGTTTGCCAGATCGCTCGGATCGCGCAATTTTTTCCGATCGTAGCGTCCGCGGCTCTCCGTCGTTCACATCCTGTGCTCCTGCGAGTCGATGCCGCAGACATGGAATTACGAATGATTTAGCAGGCTCAAGATGTTTTAAGATAAAACTGACGTGTGGACACGAAATATGGAATACATCTCTAATGAACTGGCGAATAATCTGGAGACCCCGTTGACTGCGGTGTGGCGACGGCTTTCTCCCATGGGTAAACGAATTGCCGGTGAACACGGATTGCGGGAGAATTCCGCCGCGTAGGGCAACGAGAGCAAATCACCCCTAATGGTGTGAATGACCGGAGAAATTTGATGAGGCGCAACGTCGGGCTGCCGCCCACCACCCTCGGCGGAAAACCAAGGAATCCTCGTTTGGATCCCGCTGACCCCTGGATTCGCCGACACGCATGGGCCGTGTCGATCCAAAAGGTTCATGCGGTCGGGGTTTTAGTGCTGATGTGGAGCAATGCAGAGAAGGCCCTGATCGACTTGGCCGGCGCCGCATGCGGCATCGACGAGAAATTGGCATGGACTCTATTTCACGACCAAGGCGACGTCAGGCTTATTGAGAAAATCAAAAACGCGGCACAATTGCAGGAGCTACCAACTAATATTACAGATCGATTGTATAATTACCTAAAGTATTACAATATTTGCAGACTTAATAGGAATATTGTAGTTCATAGTATTAACATTGCCAACATAAAAGGAACTTCTCTGCGCAAATTAACGAAAAATCATATGGAAACGACATCGTTCAAAAGCTCTGTTGGGCATATACGTGGGGCTGCCGACTATGTCCACGCATTATCAAACGCGATGATCTATCTTACTTACACTTTGAGGCAGCTACGGCAAGGAAAATCATTGTCTGACCTAAACGAACTTCTGCTTGTGCTCGCGCCTTTGCTTGATCCACCAGAAGATTTACAGATCAGTACAGCAGCCCCAAAAGCATCGCGGTGAACCGACCTAGACGCCTCCCCATTCTGAGGGTGTCATCGTTGGTCGGTTGGCCCGGGATGCCACCGAACGGGTTACACAACCATCTGCGTGATGTGGCACCGGAGCGAGCATGGTCGGCCAGCCTGGCTTCTGGGATTTCGCGGTAGACGGATTTGGTCGGCTCATCCGCGCCGGCCGCGGCCAGAGCGCCGTCCGGGCCCGCCGCTCCCACCCGCGGATCCCCCTCTCGACGCACGCCTCCGCTCACGCATGCCCATCCTTCGGGGCGCCGCCCCGCGCATCGCCCCTCCCCTATCGGGCGGGACCCGGCGAGTAGAAGGCGGCGTCGCCCTGCGGACCGAGACATCCCTGATCGGCCATGTCCCGCTGCGGATGTGGCGGGGAGACCTGAAAGCAGCGATAGACACGGTGGCCGCCCACGAGACCCGGGTTCGACAGCGTCAGGGTCGCCGGCGCCGTCGTGCGCTTGCCGGCGGCACAGTTCGGGTCGCAACTGCTCGCGCTCCATTCCCCGGTGGCGCGCGCGAGGTTCGTGCCCCAGCCGCTCCAGCGCAGATGAACCAGGGCGACGGAACCGTCCTCCGCCAGCAGCAGCGTTGAGGGAGGCTGGGTGAGCGGGGTCTGGCCGCCGACTTGGTTGCCGAGGTCGGCGTAGAACGCGATCGGGCCGGCGTCGGAACCCGCGCCGGCCGCGGGCGTTCCGCCCATCCCACCATAGGCCGCCAGCACGAGAAGGAGCGGTGCCCAGCGCCGCATCATGGCTCAACCCTCCGCATGAATTCGCCCGAAAGCCCGCGCGCGCCGACCGCGCGGCGCCGGCGTGCCGTTCACCCCTTGTGCCCCGCCTCCACGCTCTCCACCGGCCCGCCCGCCTGCTTCCACGCCGAGAAGCCGCCGGTGATGTGGGCGACGTTCTCCAGCCCCATGTCCTGCACCGTCTTCGCCGCCAGCGCCGAGCGCCAGCCGCCGGCGCAGTAGAACAGGAAGCGCTTCGGCTCGGCGAATTGCGGCTTGGCGTAGGGGCTTTCCGGGTCCACCCAGAATTCGAGCATGCCGCGCGGGCAGGCGAAGGCGCCCGGGATGCGGCCCTCGCGCTGGATCTCGCGCGGGTCCCGCAGATCGACGAAGAGAACATCCGCCGCGCCGTGCAGGGCGAGCGCCTGGTCCACGGAGAGCGATTGGATCTCGGCCTCGGCCTCGGCCAGCAGCTGCTTGTAGCCCCGTTTCATCCCTCGCCTCCTTGCCCGCCGCGCGGGTCGCCGGCGAGGACTAAATCACAGCGCCGGGCCCGCCGGTAGCCCGGCGCCGCGGGCGCGGCCCGAAACCCTTGCCAACCGCCCCGCCCCGGGCCCATCTCTCACCGCTGCCCGAGGCGCCGGAGGAAACACGCATGGCCGAACCCACCCCGACGACAGACGCGGATCCCTATGCGGCGAAGCCGTGGCTGGCGCTGTTCGATGCCGGCATGCCGGCCGAGATCACGCCGGAGCATGACGACGTGCTCGCCATGTTCCGCGCCGCCGTGGCGCGCGCGCCGGAGCGGGCGGCGCTGCTCTATTTCGATGCCACCATCACCTATTCCGAACTGGACGTGCTCTCCGACGCGCTCGCCGCCGACCTCGCCGCGCGCGGCTTCGGCGCCGGGGACCGCATCGGGCTCTATCTTCAAAATGTGCCGCAATTCATCATCGGCGCGCTGGCGGCGTGGAAGGCCGGCGGCATCGCGGTTGCCATCAACCCGATGAACCGCTCGCGCGAAATCACCCAGCTCCTCACCGACGCGACGCCGAAGGCGCTGATCTGCCACGGCTCGGCCTACGAGGACGTGATCGCCACCGTGCGCGCCGCCGGGGAAGCGCCGATGCCGGCGCTGATCTACACCACCACGGCGGCGGATTTCCAGACGCGGAACGATCCGCGCCTGTTCCAGGGCGTGCGCGCGCGCCGCTTCCCCGAGACCATCGATCTCGCCACCGCGCTCGCCGAGGCGCGCGGCCGGGCGCCGGAGCGGGTGGCGCGCTTCGCCCCGCGCGACATCGCCTTCCTCGTCTACACCTCCGGCACCACCGGCGTGCCCAAAGGAGCGATGTGCACGCACGGCAACATGAGCTTCAACGGCCAGGCGCTGAGCCGGTGGGTGGATATCGAGGACGGCATGCCCATCCTCGGCATCGCGCCGCTGTTCCACATCACCGGGCTGATCTGCCAGTTCGTCGCCGCCTTC
>DAIDKZ010000084.1 GCA_027449745.1 Acetobacteraceae bacterium
CAGAAAGGGCAGCTCCGTGAACAGCATGGTCAGATTGGCGGCGAAATGCGGCATGTTTCCTCCTTGGTCCTCCGGCGCGCGCCGAAGGACGGGAATGGCGAAAGATGAAAGGTTTCAGCGCTTGTCGGCGAAGGCGTCCACGGCCTCCTTTTTGGCCGGCGCCTCGACGGAGCGCAAATCCTCGCTCTTGCGTATGGACAGCGACGGATCGAGACAGAGGATTTCCTCGAATTCGTTCACGGCGTTGATCTCGGTTCCCATGGAAATATTGGTCACCCGCTCGAGGATGAATTCGAGCACGACCGGAACCTGATGCTCCTCCATCAGCTCCTTGGCGCGGGCGAAGGATTCCTTGAACTCGTTCGGGGTTTTCACCCGGATCGCCTTGCAGCCCAGGCCTTCGGCCACGGCGACATGGTCCACGCCATAGCCGGGCACGGCGTCGCCTTCGGCGTGCGCGTTGATGTTCTCGAAGGCGAGGCTCACCTCGAAATCCATCTGGAAGCCGCGCTGCGCCTGGCGGATCAGGCCGAGATAGGAATTGTTCACGACGATATGGAGATAGGGCAGCTTGTGCTGCGCGCCGACGGCGAGCTCCTCGATCATGAACTGGAAATCGTAGTCGCCGGAGAGGGCGACGATCTTGCGGTGCGGATCCGCCGCGCGCACGCCGAGCGCGGCCGGCAGGGTCCAGCCGAGCGGGCCGGCCTGCCCGCAATTGATCCAGTTGCGCGGCCGGTAGACGTGCAGGAACTGTGCGCCGGCGATCTGCGACAGGCCGATGGTGGTGACGTAGCAGGTGTCGCGGTCGAACACCTCGTTCATTTCCTGATAGACCCGCTGCGGCTTCAGCGGCACCTGATCGAAATGGCTGCGGCGGAGCATGTTGCGCTTGCGATGCAGGCACGAAGCCGCCCAGGCGGTGCGGTCCTTCAGCGTGCCGGCCGCGCGCATGGCGCGGGCGACCTCGATGAACTGCACCAGCGCGGCACGTGCGTCCGAAACGATGCCGAAATCCGGCGCGAAGACGCGGCCGATCTGCGTCGGCTCGATGTCGACATGGACGAATTTCCGTCCCTTGGTGTAGACCTCGACCGAGCCGGTATGGCGGTTGGCCCAGCGATTGCCGATCCCGAGCACGAAATCGGATTCGAGGAACGTGGCGTTGCCGTAGCGGTGGCTGGTCTGCAGCCCGACCATGCCGGCCATCAGCGGATGATCGTCAGCGATGGTGCCCCAGCCCATCAGCGTCGGGATCACGGGAATGCCCGTGAGTTCCGCGAATTCGACCAGCAGGTCGGCGGCGTCGGCGTTGATGATGCCGCCGCCGGCGACGATCAGCGGCCGTTCAGCCTCGTTCAGCATCGCCAGCGCTTTCTCCGCCTGCCGGCGGCTCGCCGCGGGCTTGTAGACCGGCAACGGCTCGTAGGTGTCCTCGTCGAACTCGATCTCCGCCATCTGCACGTCGATCGGCAGATCGATGAGCACCGGGCCAGGACGGCCGGAGCGCATGACGTGGAAAGCCTGCTGGAAGACCATCGGCACCAGCGCCGGCTCGCGCACGCAGACCGACCATTTGGTCACGCCGCGCGCGATGGTCTCGATGTCGACGGCCTGGAAATCCTCCTTGTAGAGCTTGGCGCGCGGCGCCTGGCCGGTGATGCAGAGGATGGGCACGGAATCGGCGAGCGCAGTGTAGAGGCCAGTGATCATGTCGGTGCCGGCCGGGCCCGAGGTGCCGATGCAGACGCCGATATTGCCGGGGCTGGCACGGGTGTAGCCGTCGGCCATGTGCGAGGCGCCCTCGACATGGCGGGCGAGGATGTGGCGGATCGAGCCGCGCCGCTTCAGCGCCGCGTAGAACGGATTGATCGCCGCCCCGGGTACCCCGAACGCGACGCTGATGCCTTCGCGCTCCAGCACGCGCACCGCCGCGTCCACTGCCTTCATCCTGGCCATCGCTTCCCCCTCGCGCTGTTCGATGGCGGCACCATCGCGCGTTCCGCGGTGCCGCGCGAGTCTTTTCGAGAACCTTCCCGCAATGCGGAATATTTACCAAATCACCGCGCGAAAACAGCTTCATAATGGCCACCACGTCGGCGCGTTCTGGGTCCGGCATGGCCGCCATGGGCGGCCATTTCCCGGGGCCGGTGGGAATTTCCACGGCACAGCAGCGATCTGGCGCCATGCCTGTCGTTTCCACATTGCGGTACTCGGTCCCATTTGCTACCCAGACGCAGATGCGCACCCCCCGCAAACCGGCCCTGGCGCTGAAGACCGCCTCGCGCGAGCGGCGCACGGCCGTCGCCGCCGAGCGCAGCGACCAGGTGCAGTCGCTGGTCCGGGCGCTGTCCCTGCTCAACCGCCTCGCCACCGCCGACGAGGGCTATCCGCTCACCGAGCTGGCACAGCAGGTCGGGCTCGCCTCCTCCACCGCGCACCGGCTGCTGACGACGCTGGAGCAGGAGCGTTACGTCCATTTCGATCCCGAGCGCCGGCTATGGTCGGTCGGCGTTCAGGCCTTTGTCGCCGGCAGCGCCTTCCTCAAGACCCGCAGCCTGGTCGCCAGCGCGCGGCCGACGATGCGCGCGCTGATGGAGGAGAGCGGCGAGACGGTGAACCTCGCGGTGGAGGACCAGAGCGAGGCGATCTACCTCGCCCAGGTCGAGTGCCGCCAGATGATGCGCGCCTTCGCCCGTCCCGGTGCGCGGGTGCCCCTGCACTGCTCCAGCGTCGGCAAGGCGCTGCTCTCGGCCAGCGAGGAGGCGGCCCTGGCGAAAATCCTCCACCGGCAGGGGCTCCCGCGCGTTACCGTCAAGACCGTCGCCACCGCCGCGGCGCTGCGCGCCGATCTCGCCCGCGCCCGCGAGCGCGGCTACGCCATCGACGACGAGGAGCACGCGGTCGGGCTGCGCTGCGTGGCCGCCGTGATCTTCAACGAATCCGCCGAGCCGGTCGCCGCCGTTTCGGTGTCCGGCCCGATGGCGCGGATTCCGGACGAGCGCATCCCCCTGCTCGGCGACCTGGTGCGCCGCCGCGCCGATGCCATCACCGAGGCGCTCGGCGGCGCGCTGCCGCCCTGGCGCGCCCGCCGGGCCGGAGATGGCGGGTCTGCGGCCGGTCAGTGACCCAGCGCGATGCGCGCAAGGATGGTGTTGGCGCGCAGGTCCAGCACCACCAGCCGGTCCGGCCCGCCGCCGCTGAGCTGCACCACCAGCCGATCACCCGAAGCCGCGGTGGCAGCGATATGCGTCCCGTCCGGCTCACCCAGGGCGAGCGCGGCGGCCCCGGACAGGGGCGGGGGCAGACTCGCCGCCGATGGCGCGTGGGCGCGCTGGACCAGCAGCACGACGAGCGTCGTCGACCCGATCAGGATCGCCAGCCCCATCACCACGACCAAAGCGATCAGCGCCCGCATGCCGCTCTCTCCCGTTCCTGCCCCGCCCGCGCCATGGACCACCCATGAGGGGGCCCGCCGAAGCCCCGCCGCCGCAGGAGGGGACGGAGATCACAGTCATCGCTGATCCGGCGGACGCCGGGAAGCGGGCTGACCGCTTTCTCGCCGAAACGGTGCCATCGCTCTCGCGCGCGCGCATCCAGGCGCTGATCGAGGCGGGCTGCCTGACGCGGGACGGCGCGCGCGTCGCCGAACCGGCCGATAAGGTGCGCAACGGGGCTCGCTACCGGCTTCGGCTACCCGCGCCGGCGCCAGCGCGGCCCGAGGCACAGCGAATTCCCTTCCCGGTACTCTATGAGGACGCACACCTCATCGTACTCGACAAGCCGGCCGGCCTCGTCGTGCATCCAGCGCCGGGCAACCAGGACGGCACCCTGGTGAACGCACTGCTGGCCTATTGCGGCGCGGATTTCGCCGGCATCGGCGGCGAGCGGCGGCCGGGGATCGTGCATCGGCTGGACAAGGACACGTCCGGGGTGATGGTGGTGGCGAAGACAGCGCCGGCCCATGTCAGGCTGACGGAGATGTTCGCCGCGCACGACCTGACCCGCGCCTATCTGGCGCTATGCTGGGGCGTGCCGGGCAGCGGCGAGCTGGAGGGCGCGATCGGGCGGGATCCGCGCGAGCGCAAGCGCATGGCGGTGGTGGCGCGCGGCGGCAAGCCGGCGCGGACGCGGTTCGTCACGCTGCGCGGCTTCCAGGGCGCCGTGGCGCTGGTGGAGTGCCGGCTGGAGACCGGGCGCACGCACCAGATCCGCGTCCATCTCGCCCATGCCGGGCACCCGGTGGTCGGCGATCCGGTCTATCTGCGCCGCACCCCCGCCGCCGCGCGCGCCCTGGCCGCGCCGCTGCGCCAGCGCCTGCTGGACTTCCCCCGCCAGGCGCTGCACGCCGTCGAGCTAGGCTTCAGCCACCCGATCAGCGGCGAGCCATTGCGGTTCCACGCCGACCCGCCCGAGGATTTCCGCACGCTCTTGGAGGCCCTGGAAAGCCCCAACGAATAGGGTTCCAAGGGCCTCCCGGCCCTTGGCGGGCCCGGGCAGAGCCCGGAGCTTCCCTGCTGCGGTCCCCGCCCCGCCCCCGTCAGGCGGAAAGCGCCGCCGGCGCCGTGCGCGCGCGCTTGACCAGCAGCTTGTTCAGCGCGTGGACATAGGCCCGGGCGGAGGCGACGATGGTGTCGGTATCGGCGCCCTGGCCGTCGACCATCTTGCCGTTTTCTTCCAGCCGCACGGTGACGCGGGCCTGCGCGTCCGTCCCCTCGGTGACGGCGCCGACGGAGTAGAGGCGCAGTGCCGCCTCGTGGGCGAAGAGTTCGCGGATCGCCTTGAAGGTGGCGTCCACCGGCCCGTCCCCGGTGGCGGTCGCGGCCTTGGTGACGCCGTCGATCTCCAGTTCCAGCGTCGCGCGCGGCCGGGCTTTGGAGCCGGCCAGCACTTCCAGCGAGACGAAGCGGATGCGGTCGTTGCCGCGCATCACTTCGTCATCGACGAGGGCGACGATGTCCTCGTCATAGACGACCTTCTTGCGGTCGGCGACGTCCTTGAAGCGGCGGAAGGCGTCGTTGAGCTGGTTCTCGCCGATCTCGCCATAGCCGAGGGCCTTCAGCTTGTCGCGGAAGGCGGCACGGCCGGAATGCTTGCCCATGACGAGGCTGGAATTGCTCCAGCCCACGCTCTCGGGCGTCATGATCTCGTAGGTCGCGGCGTCCTTCAGCACGCCGTCCTGATGGATGCCGCTCTCATGGGCGAAGGCGTTGCGCCCGACGATGGCCTTGTTCGGCTGCACGTCGAAGCTGGTGACGGTGGAGAGCAGCTTCGATGTCTTGAGGATGTTCTGCGTGACGATGCCGGTGTGGTAGGGCAGCGCGTCGCGGCGCGTGCGCAGCGCCATGACGATCTCCTCCAGCGCCGCGTTGCCGGCGCGCTCGCCGATGCCGTTGATGGTGCACTCCACCTGGCGCACGCCGGCGCGGATGGCGGCAACTGTGTTGGCAACGGCGAGGCCGAGATCGTTATGGTTGTGCGCCGACAGGATCACCCGCTCCGCCCCCGGCACGCGCGCGCGCACCATGGCGAAGATGCGCGCCATGTCCTCCGGCAGCGCGTAGCCGACGGTATCGGGGATGTTGATCGTCGTCGCCCCGGCCTTGATCGCGGCCTCGACACAGCGGCAGAGGAAATCATCCTCGGTGCGGCTGCCATCCTCGGCGGACCATTCGACATCGTCGGTATGCTGGCGGGCGAGGGAGACGGAGGCGGTGACGGCTTCCAGCACCTGCTCGGGCGTCATGCGCAGCTTCACGCGCATGTGCAGCGGGGAGGTACTGATGAAGGTGTGGATACGCTTGCGCGCGGCCGGGCGCACCGCTTCGGCGGCGCGCAGCACGTCCTCGCGCCCGGAGCGGGCAAGGCCGCAAATCACCGGCCCCTGTACGGACTGGGAAATCGCCTGCACCGCCTCGAAGTCACCCGGGCTGGCGATGGGGAACCCGGCCTCGATGACATCGACGCCGAGTTCGGCGAGCGCTGCGGCCATGCGCAGCTTCTCCGCCAGGTTCATCGAGAAGCCGGGCGACTGCTCGCCGTCGCGCAGCGTGGTGTCGAAGATAATGACGCGGTTCTCGTCGATCGCGCCGAAACTCGGGTGCTGGATGGTCATGATACGGTCCTGCCGGATGGGAGTGTGTGCGACCTGGGCCTCAGGGGTCCCCCTGAGCGATGCCGGCGCAGCCTGCCCGGCGGAACGCTCAGGGGCGGCTAAGTCGAAGGAGCAGGCCGATCGCGAACAGGCGCGCGAAGCCGCGGGCGCAGGCCCGGGCCAGCGAGCAGAGCATGTGCGCGCCACAGAACATGGCTCTGCTTAGCGTTTCCGCCCGAGCCGCGCAAGCACGTCCGGCGCAGATGCAGGATTTCCGCGCCCCAAGAAGCCATGTAGAGTTGGCGCGGGCTCACCACCGTCGGCCTTGGCACCGCGATCGCGACACGGTGCGCGGACCGGGCGGGCCCGGTGCGCAGCAGCGCGGCCGGGTGTTGCGGCTCGCGAAGACGAAACAAGACGATCAATCAAGAAACCCCGGAGGAACATCGACAATGTCGCTCCTGCACAAGATCCTGGTCCTCGCTGCCGGGCTCGCGCTCGCCGGCGCGCCGCTCGCGGCGTCGGCCGAGGAGAACGGCTCGTTCACCACCAACGACGGCGTCCGGCTGCACTATGTCGAGGCCGGAACCGGCAAGCCGCTGGTGCTGATCCCCGGCTGGTCGCAGACCGCCGAGGAGTTCAAGTTCCAGACCGCGGCCCTCGGCAGCCACTTCCATGTCTACGCGATCGACATGCGCGGTCACGGCGATTCCGACAAGCCGGACCACGGCTACCACATCGAGCGGCTGGCCGAGGACGTGCACGAGTTCCTGGTGGCGAAGAACCTCGCCGATGTCGCCCTGCTCGGCCATTCGATGGGCTGCTCGGTGATCTGGAGCTACTGGGAGCTGTTCGGCAAGGACCGCATCGGCAAGCTCGTGCTGGTCGACCAGATGCCGATGATCACCTCGAACCCGACCTGGACCGCGCAGGAATTGCAGGATGCCGGCAGCATTTTCGACGCCAAGGGACTGTATGACGCCTATAACGGCCTGGCCGGGCCCGACGGGCTCAAAGTCACCGACGGCTTCGTCGCCGGCATGTTCACCAAGCAGTATTCGCGCGACATGCTGCACTGGGTGATCGACCAGAACCTCAAGATGCCGCGCAAATATGCCGCCTGGCTGCTCTACAATCACTCCACCCAGGACTGGCGGCACGTCATTCCGCTGATCGACGTTCCCACCCTGGTGATCGGCGGCAAGGCGAGTCTGGTGCCGTGGAAGTCGCAGCTGTGGGTCGCCAGCCAGATCAAGGGCGCGAAGGTCGAGATTTTCGACGAGGCCGAAGGCGGCTCGCACTTCATGTTCATGGAGAACCCGGACAAGTTCAACCGGCTGGTCGGGGATTTCGTCGCCCAATAAGGGGGATCAGGCGGCAGCGACGAGGGCGGCGAGCGCGGCGCCGACCTCGGCGGTGCCCGCCTGCCCGCCCATGTCGCGCGTGCGCGGCCCGCCATCGCCGAGCAGCGTCTCGATGGCACGGACGATGGCGGCGGCGGCTGCGGTTTCGCCGAGATGCTCGAGCATCATCGCCCCCGACCAGATCTGGCCGATCGGGTTGCAGATGTGCCGCCCGGCGATGTCCGGCGCCGAGCCGTGCACCGGCTCGAACATCGAGGGGTGCGCATGCTCGGGATTGATGTTGGCGCTGGCCGCGATGCCGATCGAACCGGCCACCGCCGGGCCGAGATCGCTCAATATGTCGCCGAACAGGTTGGAGCCGACGACGACGTCGAACCAGTCCGGGTGCTGGACGAAATGGGCGCAGAGAATGTCGATGTGGTACTGATCCGTGCGCACATCCGGATAGGCCGCGCCGATGGCGGCGAAGCGCTCGTCCCAGAACGGCATGGTGTAGGTGATGCCGTTGGACTTGGTCGCCGAGGTCACGTGCTTGCGCGGCCGGGTGCGCGCCAGCTCGAA
>DAIDKZ010000085.1 GCA_027449745.1 Acetobacteraceae bacterium
TGATCTGGTGGGGCAGCAATGAGGTCCACCGGCAATTCGGAGTTCTCCCAAATTATGGTGAGATTGTGCGCGACGTGGCAAAAAATGCAGGCATTGAAAAAGAAAAAAGATCAGATACTCTTCCGGTCTGGCGTATCGAGCAGGAAATTTTGAAAAAGGCTTTGGCAGACTGGGAGAAACTTTCTCCGGCGGATCGCGAAGAAAAACTGAAAGAGGCCAGCGGAAGCTCCAGCCCTGCCTGGGGAGTGTCTGCGGCGGTACTGGGCGGCGCCCTTCGTTGGGGCGCCAAAGCGATCTTGTCACTTCTGACGACCGGAGTGCGGGCCGCCGCAGCAGAAGCAATAGTATCTCGAGCAGCAGCAGCAGTATCTCCAATATTAATCGTCCCATCGGTTCTTTGGACCGCATACGATCTTGCCGGACCGGGCTATCGTGTTCTTGGCCCTGTCGTAATAATTGTCGCGCTGACGCGGCAGGAACTCCGCGAACGCCGCGCCGGCGCGGCATTTGAGGACTGACACAATGAACGCCATCTCTTTTACCGCCGAGGCGGGGCTGGACATCCTTCATCGCCTCGCAACCGGCGAACTGGAGGTGCATGGGATCCTCATCCGCGACGCCGACGGCAAGAAGTTTCGGCATATCCTGCGCGGCTTAGAGGAGCTGCCGGCCGATGCGGCGGATGTCGTCGGTTTGCCCCCGCTGGAGCGGCTACACGCGGTGCTCAACGCGACGCAACTCTTGCAGATGGTCACCGTCGCCCAGAACGCGGCCGTGGCGGCGAGCCTGCGCAGGATCGAAGCCTCTCTGGCGCGCATCGGGCAGCGGCTCGATGGTATCGAGACTCGCCTCACTCGCCTTCAGACAGGGCAGACGCTGCTGCTGGAAGCCAGCCGCAGCGCCCCGGCTAGTCGGCTCGCTTCCGCGAAGACCGCCGCGGTCGTCGCCCTTCCGTCCGGGGACCGCACGGCACTGACCATTGCTGGCCAGAACGCAGAACACGCAGCTCGCGACCTGCTCGCGCAAGCAAAACACTTGGTGCGGGTGGAAGAGAACGGCCTCCCCGTCGCGCTTCTCCTGCCGGTAGAACTGGCCGATTTGTCAACGGCGGCTGCCGAGGCGGCACGCGTTTCGTCCGCGATCTGGCTTTCGCTCGACGCCCGGGAGTCCGCTCGACGGCTGATGGCAGAGACAGCGAACGAGCTGGCAGTGATGCGCAGCAAGCTTGCGGCCGCTCTCCTCGATCCGGAGCTGGCGATGCGGCGCCTCTCTTCGGAACTCGGATCTGATGACGACCTGATCTCCGCCGGGCAGCGCCTCAAAATCGCTCAACACGAGGCCCGGGGACGTGAGAAGATGATTGCGGCCCGAAAACTAGTGCCCGATCCGAAATGCTTGGAGCTCGAGGTCGCCGATCCCCTTCCTGAGGGGCTTTGGTTCCAACCGTTGGTGACCTGACAGCAAGCGTTCATCTCAAAGATGGTATAACCAAGCCAACTCAGCCGGCGTAGGCTGGGGTGATCTTGCACCCCGCCAACTTTCGGCACCACGGCAGAGGCCGAGAGGGCGGCCGAGCACGATGGCACCATCATACGGGGCGGCGCGAACAGACCGGAACGATTCTAACGGTTGCTACGCTGGCTTCGTGCCGTGTCGTGTCGTGAGGTCACGGGAGCGGGCGAGAATCGTGAAGCGGGCGCGGGCATCCGTGCCGGCCCGTTAAGCCGCAATTCACCGCGCTCTGGCACGCTCCGCACCGAACCAAGGGGGCAGTGTGTCGATGCGGAGTTTCATGGAGCGGTTCGGGCGGTTCGGCCTGGCGGTGCGGCTCACGGCGATCGTGCTCGGCTGCCTGGCCGTCGGGCTCAGCGTGGTGCAGATCGCCGCGCTGCGCACCAGCAAGGCGGCGCTGGCCGAGCGCATGCAGGTCAATCTCGGCGCCAATCTTGCCCTGCTCGAAGCCTATCTGGATCCGCTCGGCACGGTCTGGTCGCGCGACAGCAAAGGCACGCTGCTGCTCGGCACCCATCCGCTGGATGGGCGCAACGACATTCCGGACCGGCTGACCGCGACCGATTCCGCCGCTGTGGCGACGATCTTCGCCGGCGATACGCGCGTCGCCACCTCGGTGAAGAAGCCGGACGGCAGCCGCGCCCTCGGCACCAAGCTGGCGCGCGGGCCGATCTACGACGCGGTGATGGGCAACGCCCAGACCTATCGCGGCACCGCCGACATTCTCGGCCAGCGCTATTTCACCGTCTACGAGCCGGTGCTCGACGAGTCCGGCCAGGTCGCCGGCATCCTGTTCGTCGGTGTCGCCACCGCCGAGCTCGACCGGCTCGATGCCGCGCTGCGGCGGCAGGGATTCTACACCGCGGCCGGCACGGTGCTCATCGTCGGGCTGATCGGCTACGGCTTCCTCTCCCGCTCGCTGCGCCCGCTGCGCGCGCTGGAGGAGGCGATGAAGCGCATGGCCGGCGGTGATCTCACCGTCGACGTCGGCAGCAGCGAACGCAGCGACGAGGTCGGCAAGATGGCCTGCGCCCTCGGCGTGCTGCGCGACGGGCTGAAACGCGCTCAGGCGCTGGAGGCGGAGAAGCACGCCGCCGAGATCCGCGCGGAGGCGACGGCGCGCGAGCAGCGCGCGGAGTTGGCGCGGCGCTTCGAGCAGGCGGTGGGCGGCGTCGTCGGCGGCGTGCGCCAGGCCGCAGGCCGGCTCGCCGCCACCAGTTCGCGCCTCTCCACCATCGCCGGCGCCACCGCGCGGGGCGCCGGCGAGGTCGCCTCGGCCACCGGCGAGGCGTCCGCCAGCGTGCAGAGCGTCGCCGCCGCGGCCGAGGAGCTCTCCGCCTCCGTCACCGAGATCGACCGCCAGATCGCCGCCGGCTCCGAGATCACCGCTGCCGCGGCGCGCGATGCCGAGGCGACGGACGCCACCGTGCAGGCGCTGCTCGAAGGCGCCAAGCGCATCGGCGACGTGGTGCGGCTGATCAACGACATCGCCGGGCAGACCAACCTGCTCGCCCTCAACGCCACCATCGAGGCGGCGCGCGCCGGTGAGGCCGGCAAGGGCTTCGCCGTCGTCGCCGGCGAGGTGAAGAGCCTCGCCAACCAGACCACCAAGGCGACCGAGGAGATCGCCGCCCAGATCGAGGCCATCCAGCGCACCACCGACGCGGCGGCGGAGGCGATCGCGCGCATCGGCCGCACCGTGAGCGAAATGGCGCGCATCGGCGCCGCCACCGCCGCCTCCGTCGCCCAGCAGGGCGAGGCGACGCGCGAGATCGCCGCCGCCGTCCAGCGCGTCGCCGGGTCCACCGGCGCGGTCGCCAACCGCATCGGCGAGGTCTCGGCCAGTGCCGGGCAGACCGAGACCGCGGTGGCGGAACTCGCCGCCGTCAGCACCGCCATCGACGGCGAAGGCCAGTCGCTGGAGCACGCGGTGCAGGGCTTCCTCGGCGCGCTGCAGGCGGCGTGATCGGCGCTTGCCGCGCCAACGGTTCGAAGGCAGACTGTTCGCCATGGAATCGATCAAGGCGCTGATCTTCGACGTGTTCGGTACGCTGGTCGATTGGCGCTCCAGCCTCATCGCCGATCTCGGCGCCTTCGGCGACGCGCGCGGCGTCAGCGCCGACTGGGCCGCCCTGGTCGATGGCTGGCGCGCCGCCTACCAGCCCTCGATGCAGCGCGTGCGCGACGGCGCCCTGCCCTGGACCAAGCTCGACGATCTGCACCGCGCCACGCTGGACACGCTGATCGAGCGCTTCGCCATCGCCGGGCTGGACGAGGCCGACCGCGCGCACATCAACCTTCTCTGGCACCGGCTGCGCCCCTGGCCGGACACGGTGGAGGGGCTGACGCGGCTGAAATCCCGCTTCATCATCGCCCCGCTCTCCAACGGCAATGTCTCGCTGCTGGTGGATCTGGCGCGGGCCGCACATCTGCCCTGGGACATGGTGTTCGGCGCCGATGTCTTCCGTCACTACAAGCCGGACCCGGAGACTTATCTCGGCGCCTGCGCCCTGCTCGATCTGCCGCCGGCGCGCGTGATGCTGGTGGCGGCGCATAACTCCGACCTCGCCGCCGCGCGGCGCTGCGGCCTGCGCACCGGCTTCATCCCACGCCCGACCGAATACGGCCCCGAGCAGGCGCGCGATATCACCGCCGAGGGCGAGTGGGACATCGTCGCCGCCGACCTGCCGGCCCTGGCGGCGATGCTCGGCGCCTGACGCCGGCCCGGCCGGTTCAGTCGTCTTCCGGCTCCTCCTCCGGATCGGTCGCCTGGTCGTAGAAATCGGCCAGCTCCTCCAGCACTTCCTCCATCGCGGCGAAGCTCGCCGCGTCGGCGCTGACCAGCGCCGAGGTGCCGTCCGCATACACCAGGCGCAGATCGACGATCACGCCGTCCTCGTCGCGCTCCAGCTCGATTGCCACCACCGGGTTCATCACTCTGCTCCGTCTCGATGCCGGCGCACCGTGCCAGCGCCGGCGCGGCGGTGCAACCGTGCGGCGACGCGCGAAACCAGGACCTACCGCACCGCGAACACGCGATAGATCGGCCCCGTCTTTTCCCGCCGCCCGGTGCCGACGCCGACGATGTCGTTGAGCCAGGCGTAGCGCGCGTCCCCGGTCTCGAAGAGCAGCGCGGTGCGGAAATAATACTCCGCCGGGTCCACCGCCTCGCCCGCGGCCAGCCGTGCCATCACCGGCGCCGGGCCGTTGCGCACGCCGCGATAGGTGACGTAGATCCGCGCCCCGTCGTCGGTCTGCAGCACGGCGCGCACGTCGAGCAGGGTGCGCCCGCCCGGCTGCACCAGCAGCGCGTCGCTGCCGCCGTTCAGCACCTCGCCCTTGAGCCGCGGCCCCTCGAACTGCCCGCCGGTGACCACGGCGAAGCGCCGGTCGCCGCTGCCGGCCGAGCCGCAATCGAACGGCCCCGTCACCGCGAGGCGCATCTCGAACAGGAATTCCGTCTGGATTTCGCTCATCGCCTTTTCCTCCCTTGGCCAATCCGTGCAGTCTCGCGCGTCCGGCCGCTCTCGCCAAGCGGGTGGGCGCCAAGCGGGTGGAGTTCCCGCCGCGACCCAACCGCGCTAGCCTGCGGCCGGCCGGCCAGGGAGACGGCGCCCGCGATGGATTTCCAGCTCTCCGAGACCCAGCGCGCCGTGCAGGACGCGGCGCGGGACTTCGCCCAGTCCGCGCTGGCGCCCAACGCCGCCGCCTGGGACGAGGACAAGCATTTCCCGGTGGCGGAGCTGCGCGAGGCGGCCGGGCTCGGCTTCGCCGGCATCTATGTCGGCGAGGCCCATGGCGGCTCCGGCCTCGGCAGGCTCGACGCGGCGCTGATTTTCGAGGAGCTCGCCGCCGCCGACCCCTCCACCGCCGCCTTCCTCTCCATCCACAACATGGTCTCGTGGATGATCGACCGCTTCGGGAGCCCCACACAGCGCGCGGCGCGCCTGCCGGCGCTGATGCGCGGCGAGCTCCTGGCCAGCTACTGCCTCACCGAGCCCGGTGCCGGCTCGGACGCCGCCAGCCTGCGCACCCGCGCCGTGCGCGATGGCGAGCATTACGTGCTGGACGGCGCCAAGGCCTTCATCTCCGGCGCCGGCGCCTCGGACCTCTACGCCGTGATGGCGCGGACCGGCGGCGAGGGGCCGGGCGGCATCTCCTGCATCCTGGTCGAGAAGGGCACGCCCGGCCTCGCCTTCGGCAAGCCGGAGCGCAAGCTCGGCTGGAACTCCCAGCCCACCGCGCAGGTGCTGTTCGAGACTTGCCGCGTGCCGGTGGCCAACCGCGTCGGCGCCGAGGGCGAGGGGTTCCGCATCGCCATGATGGGGCTGGATGGCGGGCGCATCAACATCGCCGCCTGCTCCCTCGGCGGCGCCCGGGCGTGCCTGGAAGCGGCGCGCGCGCACATGAAGCAGCGCCACCAGTTCGGCCGCCCGATCGCCGATTTCCAGGCGCTGCAGTTCCGCCTCGCCGACATGGCGACCGAGCTGGAAGCCGCCCGCCTCATGGTCCACCGCGCCGCCGCCGCGCTCGATGCCGCCGAGCCGGACGCCACCCAGCGCTGCGCCATGGCCAAGCGCTTCGCCACCGATGCCGGGTTCCGCATCTGCGACGAGGCGCTGCAGCTGCATGGCGGCTACGGCTACACCAAGGACTACCCGATCGAGCGCTATCTGCGCGATCTGCGGGTCCACCGCATCCTCGAAGGCACCAACGAGATCATGCGCGTGATCATCGCCCGCCGCCTGCTGGACGCGAACTGAGAAGAACCGGGGGAAACGCATGACCCGCATCGCCTTCATCGGCCTCGGCAACATGGGCCTGCCGATGGCCGCCAACCTGCTCAAGGCCGGCCATGACGTCACCGGCTACGATCTCGTGCCCGCCGCGCTGGAGGCCCACCGCGCCGCCGGCGGCAGCCTCGCCGCCAGCCCGCGCGAGGCCGCGTCCGGGGCGGAGATCGTCATCACCATGCTGCCCGCCGGCGCCCATGTCCGCGCCGTCCTCGCCGGGCCGGACGGGCTGATCGCGGCTCTCGCCGGCACCGGCGCGCTGCTGATCGACAGCTCCACCATCGATGTCGAAACCGCCCGCGCGCTCGCCGCCGAGGCCGCCCAGGCCGGGCTCGACATGCTGGACGCGCCGGTCTCCGGCGGCGTCGGCGGCGCCACCGCGGGCACGCTCACCTTCATGGTCGGCGGCTCGGAAGCCGGGCTGGAGCGCGCCCAGAAGGTGCTCGCCGCCATGGGCCGCTCCATCGTCCATGCCGGGGGGCCCGGCGCCGGGCAGAGCGCGAAACTCTGCAACAACATGATCCTCGCCGTCTCCATGCTGGCCGTCTCGGAGGGTTTCGTTCTGGCCGACAAGCTCGGCCTGGCGCGGGAAAAGATGTTCGAGATCGTCGCCGCCTCCACCGGCCAGTGCTGGTCGCTCACCTCCTATTGTCCGGTGCCCGGCCCGGTGCCCGCCGCGCCCTCCAACCGCGACTACGCCGCCGGCTTCGCCGCCGCGCTGATGCTGAAGGACCTCAAGCTCGGCCAGGACGCCGCCGCTGCCACCGGCGCGCCCACCCCGCTCGGCGCCCACGCCACCGCGCTCTACCAGCGCATCGTCGATGCCGGCCTGGCGGGCAAGGATTTCTCCATCGCCTTCCCCTTCCTCGCCGCGCGCACGCGCGCCGAGCTGGTGGAGGGCTGAGCGATGGCGCGCGAGGCGTTCCGCGCGGCGCGCGACCTGCTGCTGGCGCACCGCACCGACCATGAAGCGGCGTACCGGGCGTTCCACTGGCCGGTGCTGGAACGGTTCAACTGGGCGCTGGACTGGTTCGACGCCGAGCTGGCCCAGGGCGAGCAGGGCCAGCGCCCGGCGCTGATCATCGCCGGCGAGGGGGCCGCGCGCCTCAGCTTCGCCGAGCTCTCCGCGCGCTCCAACCGCCTCGCCAACGCGCTGCGCGCCGAGGGGCTGAAACGCGGCGACCGCATCCTGCTGATGCTCGGCAACGTCGTTCCGCTGTGGGAGACCATGCTGGCGGCGATGAAGCTCGGCGCCGTCGTCGTGCCGGCGACGACCCTGCTCACCCCGGCCGATCTCGCCGACCGCTTCGCCCGCGGCCGCGTCCGCTTCCTGGTCACGGCGGGGACGGAGGCGGCGAAATTCGTGGGGCTGGACCCATCCGTCCGCCGCATCGGCCTGGGCGCGGTGCCGCCGGGCTGGACCCGCTACGAGGACCTGCTCGACGCCCCGGCGGACTTCACGCCGGCCGAATTCGTTCCGGAGGGCGCGACGCACGCGGACGACCCGCTGCTGCTCTACTTCACCTCCGGCACCACGGCGCGGCCGAAGCTGGTGCTGCACAGCCACACCAGCTATCCGGTCGGGCATCTCTCCACCATGTACTGGCTCGGGCTGCAGCCGGGCGACGTCCATCTCAACGTCTCCTCGCCGGGCTGGGCGAAGCATGCGTGGAGCTGCTTCTTCGCGCCGTGGAACGCCGGGGCGGCGGTGTTCATCGCCAATCTCGGCCGCTTCGCCGCGCCGGCGCTGCTGGACGCCATCCGCGATCACGGCGTCACCACCCTCTGCGCCCCGCCCACCGTCTGGCGCATGCTGATCCAGGAGAACCTCCCCGCCTGGCGCACCAGCCTGCGCGAGGTCTGCGCCGCCGGCGAGCCGCTGAACCCGGAAGTGATCGAGCAGGTGCGCGCCGCCTGGGGCATGACCATCCGCGACGGCTACGGCCAGACCGAGACCACGGCGCAGATCGGCAACCCGCCGGGGCTGCCGCTCAAGCCCGGCTCGATGGGCAAGCCGCTGCCCGGCTACCGCATCGCCCTGCTCGATACCGAGGGCGCCGAGGCGGACGAGGGCGAGGTCTGCATCGATCTCGGCCAGCGCCCGGCGGCGCACCCGCCGGGGCGGCCGACCGGGCTGATGCGCGGCTACCAGAGCGCGTCCGGCGGCATCGACCCGGTGATCGGCGCCTACTACCACACCGGCGACGTCGCCGCCCGCGACGCCGAAGGCTATCTCACCTATGTCGGCCGCTCCGACGACATCTTCAAAGCCTCGGACTACCGCATCAGCCCGTTCGAGCTGGAGAGCGTGCTGATCGAGCACGAGGCGGTCGCCGAGGCCGCCGTGGTGCCGGCGCCGGATCCGCTCCGCCTCGCCGTGCCCAAGGCCTTCGTCACCCTGGTCTATGGCGCCGAGCCGACGCGCGCGACGGCGCTCTCCATCTTCCAACACCTGCGGGCGCGGCTGGCACCGTTCAAGCGGGTGCGGCGGCTGGAATTCGCCGAGCTGCCAAAAACCATCTCCGGCAAGATCCGCCGCGTCGAACTGCGCCGCGCCGAGGAGGCCCGCGCCGGCGAGCGGCCGGAGGCGGAATTCCGCGTCGAGGATTTTCCCGAACTGTCGCGCGAGTGAGGCGGCGCACGGGATCATTCAAGGCCAGGGCGCTGCCCTGGACCCGCCGGGGCCGGGAGGCCCCGGACCCCATGCTATTTTTGCGGGAGAGTTCGTGTTGAGGATTGTCATCCGATTTGCCGTCATGCCGCTGCTGCTTGCGGCTGCGCCGGTCCTTGCGGCCAATCCGCCGCCCAAGGAGCCGAGCTCGGCCGAGATGAGCCGCGGCCTTGCCCGCGAGGTCGCCGGGCTCGGCTACAGCGTCACGCGCGATACCAAGGCCAAGCCGGCGGTCGTCACCGTGAAACTCTCGCAGAGCGAGTATCTCGGCCATCTCGGCCAGTTGCGCCAGTTGCACATGATCAACCCCAAGCTCCCGGACGACTACGTGCTGAGCCACATCTACTCGACCGGGTTCTCGCTCCTGGTGGACTACATGCCGATCGCCATCAACGAGACCTTCGCCCCGCCCGGCGGGGCGAAGACGGTGCCGGAGCGGGCGCATTTCAGCGGGGTGCTGACATATCCGGACGGCAAGGGCGGGGAGACAAGCGAGGAAGTGGTGTCGTTCGACTTCGACCGCGCTCTCTTCAAGCGCATCGACTGGGCGAAGTTCCCGCCATACAATCTGATGAGCACGGCGCCGCGTTTCACCATCGCGCCGTCGATCAAGCAGAAGATGACCGAGGAAGCGCAGCCCTGATGGAGGACGCCGCATGGCGCTGAGCAACCGTTTCACCAGCCTCGATTTCGATCTCGGCGAGGCGGCCGACGCGCTGCGCGAGACCGTCGCGCGCTTCGCCGCCGACGAGATCGCCCCGCGCGCCGCCGAGATCGACCGCGTCAACGATTTCCCCGCCGATCTCTGGCCCAAGCTCGGCGATCTCGGCGCGCTCGGCATCACCGTCGAGGAGGAGTATGGCGGCGCCGGGCTCGGCTATCTCGAACATTGCGTGGCGATGGAGGAAATCTCCCGCGCCTCCGCCGCGGTCGGGCTTTCCTATGGTGCGCACTCCAATCTCTGCGTCAACCAGATCCGCCGCAACGGCAGCGAGGCGCAGAAGCGGCGCTACCTGCCCGGGCTGGTCGCGGGCACCGCGGTCGGCGCGCTGGCGATGAGCGAGCCGGGCGCGGGCTCGGACGTGGTCTCGATGCGCCTGCGCGCGGAGAAGCGCGGCGACCGTTTCGTGCTCAACGGCACCAAGATGTGGATCACCAACGGGCCGGACGCGGACGTGGTCGTCGTCTACGCCAAGACCGATCCCGCCGCCGGTCCGCGCGGCATCACCGCGTTCCTGGTGGAGAGATCCTTCCCCGGCTTCGCCTGCGCGCAGAAGCTCGACAAGCTCGGCATGCGCGGCTCGAACACCGGCGAGCTGGTCTTCACCGAGTGCGAGGTGCCGGAGGAGAACGTGCTCGGCCGCATCGGCGAAGGCGTGCGCGTGCTGATGAGCGGGCTCGACTACGAGCGCGCGGTGCTCGCCGCCGGCCCGCTCGGCATCATGCAGGCCTGCCTCGACGTCGTGCTGCCCTACGTGCATGAGCGGCGGCAGTTCGGCCAGGCGATCGGCGAGTTCCAGCTCATGCAGGCCAAGCTCGCGGACATGTACACGACGCTGAACGCCGCGCGCGCCTATGTCTACGCCGTCGCGCGCGCCTGCGATGCCGGGCGGACGACGCGCAAGGACGCCGCCGGGGCCATCCTCTACGCCGCCGAGCGCGCCACCTGGATGGCGCTGGAGGCGATCCAGTGCCTGGGCGGCAACGGCTACATCAACGACTACCCGACCGGGCGGCTGCTGCGCGATGCCAAGCTCTACGAGATCGGCGCCGGCACCTCGGAAATCCGGCGCATGCTGATCGGGCGCGAACTGTTCAACGAGACGCAGTAGGGCATGATCCTCCACTCCGACATCGATCCGCGCGGCGACTCGTTCCGCGCCAACGCGGCGGCGATGGCTGTGCTGCGGGCGGAACTGCACGCGCTCTACGCGCGCATCGCCGAGGGCGGCGGCGCGGCGGCGCGCGAACGCCATCTCGCCCGCGGCAAGCTGCTGCCGCGCGAGCGCGTGCGGATGCTGCTCGATCCCGGCTCGCCCTTTCTCGAACTCTCGCCGCTCGCCGCGCACGGCGTCTATGCCGAGGAGGTGCCGGCGGCGGGCATCATCACCGGCATCGGCCGCGTCGCCGGGCGCGAATGCATGGTGGTGGCGAACGATGCGACGGTGAAGGGCGGCACCTATTTCCCGCTCACCGTGAAGAAGCATCTGCGCGCGCAGGAGATCGCGGCGCAGAACCATCTGCCCTGCGTCTATCTGGTGGATTCCGGCGGCGCCAACCTGCCCAACCAGGACGACGTGTTCCCCGACCGCGAGCATTTCGGCCGCATATTCTTCAACCAGGCGAACATGTCCGCGCATTGCATTCCGCAGATCGCGGTGGTGATGGGCTCCTGCACCGCGGGCGGCGCCTATGTGCCGGCGATGTCCGACGAGAGCATCATCGTCCGCAACCAGGGCACCATCTTTCTCGCCGGCCCGCCGCTGGTGAAGGCGGCGACGGGCGAAATCGTCACCGCCGAGGAGCTGGGCGGGGCGGATGTGCATGCCCGCGTCTCCGGCGTTTCCGATCACTATGCCGAGAACGACGCGCACGCGCTCGGGCTGGCCCGCCGCGCGGTCGCGACGCTGAACCGGCCGAAGCGCCCGGCGATCGAGATCGCGGCCCCTGTGCCGCCGCGCTACGACCCGGCCGAGATCGCCGGCATCGTGCCGCCGACCCTGCGCACACCCTTCGAGGTGCGCGAGATCATCGCCCGCATCGTCGATGACAGCCGGTTCGACGAGTTCAAGCGCCTCTACGGCACCACGCTCGTCACCGGGTTCGCGCGCATCTGGGGCTATCCGGTCGGCATCGTCGCCAACAACGGCATTCTGTTCTCCGAAAGCGCGCAGAAGGGTGCCCATTTCATCGAGCTCTGCGCCCAGCGCGGCATTCCGCTGGTGTTTTTGCAGAACGTCACCGGCTTCATGGTCGGGCGCAAATACGAAGCCGGCGGCATCGCCAAGGACGGCGCCAAGATGGTGACCGCGGTGGCGACGGCGCAGGTGCCGAAATTCACCGTCATCATCGGCGGCAGTTTCGGCGCCGGCAATTACGGCATGTGCGGGCGCGCCTATTCGCCGCGCTTCCTCTGGATGTGGCCGAATGCGCGCATCAGCGTCATGGGCGGCGAGCAGGCGGCCTCCGTGCTCGCGCAGGTGCGGCGCGACAACATCGAATCCCGAGGCGGGGTCTGGAGCGAAGCGGAGGAGGAGGCCTTCCGCGCGCCGGTGCGGGCGCAGTACGAGCGCCAGGGCAATCCGATCTTCGCCAGCGCGCGGCTATGGGACGACGGCGTGATCGACCCCGCCGACACGCGCCGCGTCCTCGCGCTCGGCATCTCGGCGGCGCTGAACGCGCCGATCCCGCCGACGCGCTTCGGCCTGTTCCGGATGTAGCGCATGTTCCGACGCATCCTCATCGCCAATCGCGGCGAGATCGCCTGCCGCATCATCCGCACCGCGCGGCGGATGGGCATTTTCGCTGCCGCCGTCTATTCGGATGCCGATCGCGCCGCGCGCCACGTCGCCGAGGCCGATGCCGCCTTCCGCATCGGCCCGCCACCGGCGCGCGAGAGCTATCTCGATATCGGCGCCATTCTGCACGCCGCGCGCGCGGCCGGCGCGGAAGCGATCCATCCCGGCTACGGGTTCCTCTCGGAGAATGCCGCGTTCGCCGAGGCCTGTGGTGCGGCGGGGATCGTCTTCATCGGCCCCGGCGCGGCCTCGATCCGCGCCATGGGCTCGAAATCGGCGGCGAAGGCGCTGATGGAGCGGGCCGGCGTGCCGCTCGTGCCCGGCTATCACGGCGCCGATCAGGACGCGGCGACGCTCGCGCGCGCCGCCGACGCGATCGGCTACCCGGTGCTGATCAAGGCCTCCGCGGGCGGCGGCGGCAAGGGCATGCGCATCGTCGAACGCGCCGAGGATTTCGTCCCGGCGCTGGAAGGCGCCCAGCGCGAGGCGCTGGCGAGCTTCGGCGACGGCACCGTGCTGGTGGAAAAATACCTGATCCGGCCTCGGCATATCGAAAGTCAGGTGTTCGCCGACCAGCACGGCACGACGCTCGCGCTCTACGAGCGCGACTGCTCGATCCAGCGCCGGCATCAGAAGATCATCGAGGAAGCGCCGGCGCCCGGAATGACCGCCGAGGAGCGTGCCGCCATCGCCGCCGCCGCCATCGCCGCGGCGCGCGCGGTCGGGTACGTCGGCGCCGGCACGGTGGAATTCATCCATGCTGACGGGCGCTTCTACTTCATGGAAATGAACACCCGGCTGCAGGTGGAGCACCCGGTGACGGAAATGGTCACCGGGCTCGATCTGGTCGAATGGCAGTTGCGCGTCGCCGCCGGTGAGCGGCTGCCGCCGGTGCCGCCGTGCCGCGGCCACGCCATCGAGGCGCGCATCTACGCCGAGGATCCCGCGCGCGGGTTCCTGCCCTCGATCGGGCGCATCGAGCATCTGCGCGAACCGGCGGCGAGCGGAGAGGTGCGCGTCGATTCCGGCGTCCGCGCCGGCGATCTGATCCGCGTGGAATACGACCCGATGATCGCCAAGCTCATCGTCCACGGCGAGGATCGCGCCGAGGCGATCCGCCGTCTCGCCGCCGCGCTCGGCGCCTTCGAGGTGGCCGGGGTCGCGACCAATCTCGCCCTGCTGCGCGCCATCGCCGGGCACGCGGAGTTCGCTGCCGGCGCGCCGGATACCGGCTTCATCGACCGTCATCCCGACCTGCTCGCCCCCGCCGCCGCTCCGCCCGCAGCGGCCATCGCCGCCGCGGCGCTGGCCGTGCTGCGCGAAACCGAAGCGGCGGCGCGGTCGGCGGCGGCGGACGATCCGCACTCGCCCTGGTCCGCCTGCGACGGGTTCTCGCCCGTGCTGGCGCTGCCGCTGAGCTTCACCCTGCGCGCCGGGGAGGCCAGCCACGCCCTGGTCGCGACCGCGGCGGGGCCCGGCGCCTGGCGGCTGGCGATCGACGGCGCCGAACACCGTCTCGCCGGCACCGCGGCCGAGGGGCAGCTTCACCTCGAGCTGGACGGCGCCATCCACCCCGGGGCCTATGCCCGCGCGGGCGAGGCGCTGCACGTGTTTCTCGCCGGCGCCGCGCACGCGTTCCACCTAGTCGATCCCTACCGCCCGCCAGGCGGGGAGGAGGCGGTGGGCGGGCGCGTCATCGCGCCGATCCCCGGCACCGTCACCCGCCTGCTCGCCGAGCCCGGCGCCCGCGTCGGCCACGGCGCGGCGCTGGTGGTGCTGGAGGCGATGAAAATGGAACTCACCCTGACCGCCCCGGCCGACGGCACGGTGGAATCGGTCCATGTCGCCGTCGGCGAGATGGTCGCCGAGGGCCAGGAGCTGCTCGCCTTCGTCGCTGACGAATAGGGGCCGACGAATAGCGGTTCAGCGCGGCCGGCGCAAAAGCAGCCGCGTGACGCCGACATTGCCGCCCGGATGGGTGGCGGCGAGGACCAGCGGGCGCAGCGACGGCAGGTTCAGCCACAGCGGCAATTCCCGCCGGATCGCCCCGCCGCCCTCGCCGGAGCCGCGGCCGGTGATGACGTCCAGGCAGCGCAGCCCGCCGGCCTGCGCCTCGTGCAGCGTCGTTTCCAGCGCCTGGCGCGCGCGGGCCAGGGTGTGGAAATGCAGGTCGAGCGTGCGTTCGGGCGCGATCCGCCCGGCGCGCAGCCGGCCCCAGGTGCCGCCATCGAGCCCGCCCGGCGCGGTGCCGATGGCGAGCGGGGCGAGCGGGGTGCCGGGACGACGAACCCGGGGGATGGCGGGGCGCGGCGCGGGCGCGGCGGCCTGGGGCGGCGGTGGCGGCTGGGGCGGGGCGGCGCGTCCGGCGAGCGGGCGGACGGTGCCGAGATAGGCCGCCCAGGCCTCCTGGTCCTCCGCGCTCGGACGCCGTCTCATGCGGCCGCCGTGTCCTCCCACAGCAGCACGTGCAGCCGGCGCGGTCCGTGCGCGCCGAGCTCCAGCGTCTGCTCGATGTCCGCCGAGCGCGACGGACCGGTCACCAGCATCACGTTGCGCGGCATGAACCCGCCGGTCCGCACGTCGGCGTGCTCGGCGCGCAGCAGGTCCCACGCCTCCTCATAGGCGCCGACGAGGCGCGAGAGCGGCAGCAGCACGATCTCGGTCTCCGGCAGCAGGTTGATCGTCGTCGGCCGTGTCGGGCCCGAAGGCAGCATCAGCGTGCCGGTCTCGGCCACGGCGGCGAAGGCGTGCTGCAGTCCGACCGCGTCCGAGCCCTCGGCGCGGCCCTCGGCCAGGTGCAGCAGCGGCCGCTCGTGCCAGGGAATATCGCGCAGCACCGGGTGCGGCGCGAGGCGGATCTCCGGCGGCAGGTTCTGCGCCGCGAGATATTCGGCCACCGCGCCGGGCACCGCGGCGAGCGAGCCCACCCGCGCCACGGTGCCGAACTCCTTCTCCACATTGGCGGTGAACAGCGCCACCTGCCCGGCATGGTCGAGGCGCGAGCGGGCGGGGATGATCTGGCGCGGATGCGCTGCCAGCCGCCCGCGCAGCATCGCCGCCTGGTCCTCCGGCAGGGCGCCGCGCCTGAGCGAACGGCGGATGGCGGCGAGCATCGCCTCCCGGCTCATCGCCCGCCTCCCGTCCGCTGGGCCGCGGCGTAGCGGGCAAAGAACGTGGCACCCTCCGGCGCCGGAAGATCCCTGCCCGCGGTCCAGCCGCCGGCCAGCGGCAGATGGGTGAACCGGCCCCGCTTGCGCCCGAACCAGCCGAGCGCGGCCATCGCCGCCCGCGTTGCCAGCCGGTAGAGCGCCGGGCGGCGGGCGAAGAAGCCCCACAGCGCCAGGTTGGTGCGCACCGCGGAGGGGCTCAGATGGCGCTCGAACTCGCGCTCGCGCCAGTGGCGCATCATGTTGGGCAGCGGGATCTTCATCGGGCACACGCTCTCGCACCTTCCGCAGAAGGTGCTGGCGTTGGGCAGGTGCCCGGCCTTGTCCACGCCGACCAGCGTCGGCGTCAGCACCGAGCCCATCGGGCCGGGATAGACCCAGCCATAGGCGTGCCCGCCGACCGCGCCATAGACCGGGCAATGGTTGAGGCAGGCGGCGCAGCGGATGCAGCGCAGCATGTCCTGGAACTCGGTGCCGAGCATCGCCGAGCGGCCATTGTCGAGCAGCACAACATGGTATTCGTCCGGCCCGTCGAGCTCGTCCGCCCGGCGCGCGCCGGTGGAGAAGGTGGTGTAGACGGAGAAATCCTGCCCCGTCGCCGAGCGCGCCAGCAGACGCAGCAGGGCACAGCAATCCTCCAGCGTCGGCACCATCTTCTCGATACTGGCGAGCACGATGTGCACGCGCGGCAGCGTCTGCGTCAGGTCGCCGTTGCCCTCGTTGGTGACGATGACGGAGGAGCCGGTCTCGGCGATGAGGAAATTCGCCCCGGTGATGCCGACATCGGCGGCGAGGAAGCGCTCGCGCAGCCGCCCGCGCGCCTCGGTGAGGATGTCGCGCCGCTCGTGGAACACGCGCTCGGCCGGCAGGTCGGTGTGCGCCTTGCGGAAGCTGGTTTCCCAGTCCTCGCGGTTGAGATGGTAGGCGGGCGCGATGATGTGGCTCGGCGGCTCGCGGCGGAGCTGGATGATGTATTCGCCGAGATCCGTCTCGACCGGGGTGATGCCGTGCTGTTCGAGATGGTCGTTGATGCCGATCTCCTCGGCGATCATCGACTTGCCCTTGGTCACGGTGCGCGCGCCGACGCGCTCGCAGATGCCGAGCACCGCCGCGCGCGCGGCGGCGGC
>DAIDKZ010000086.1 GCA_027449745.1 Acetobacteraceae bacterium
GGTGATCGTGGTGCGCTCGATCGGCAAGCACTTCAGCAGCGGCGGCTACATCAAGGGATTCATGGAGGCGTCGCCGGAAGAGGTCTCGAAGCTGGCCTGGAACATCGCCGCCCCGGCGCGCGCCGCCAAGCCGGTGATCGCTGCCAACCGCGGCTACTGCTTCGGCGTCGGCTTCGAGCTCAGCCTGGCATGCGACTTCCGGCTGGCGTCGGAAACCTGCGAATACGCGCTGCCGGAGCAGAAGCTGGGGCAGATTCCCGGCTCCGGCGGCTCTGCGCGCCTGCAGAAGATCATCGGCATCACGCGCACCAAGGACATCGTCATGCGCTCCCGCAGAATTTCCGCGCGTCAGGCCCATGACTGGGGCATCACCACGGACATCGTGCCCGACGACGAGCTGGAGCAGGCGACGGACCGGCTGGTCGCCGAGCTGGTCGCGTTCTCGCCCCTGGCACAGCGCACGGCGAAGAAACTGCTGAACGACACCGAGGATGCATCGCTGGCCACCGCCATCGAACTGGAGGGGCACTGCTACTCGCGACTGCGCTCGTCGGAGGATTTCCGCGAAGGCGTGGCGGCGTTCCACGAGAAGCGCGAACCGCGTTTCCGCGGCCTGTAGAGGGCGCGCCGCCGGAGCGAGCGGGTCGCGCATCGGCGCGGCCGTACTCGCATCGGCACGGCCGTGCTCTATGCGACCAGCGGCGCCCGCTCCATGCTCGCGCGGGCCCAGGCGGTGCCGTCGTCCTCGTCGAACAGCTCAGCCAGGTTCTTCATCATCGTCCCGCCTAGTTCCTCGGCATCGACGATGGTGACGGCGCGGCGGTAATATCGGGTGACGTCGTGGCCGATGCCGATGGCGCTCAGCTCCACGGCGCCTTGGCTCTCGATGTCGCGGATCACCTCGCGGAGATGCTTTTCCAGCGTATTCCCTGGGTTGACCGAAAGCGTGCTGTCATCGACCGGCGCACCGTCGCTGATGACCATCAGGATGCGGCGGTGCTCGGTCCGCGCCAGCAGCCGGCGGTAGGCCCAGAGCAGGGCCTCGCCGTCGATATTCTCCTTGAGCAGCCCCTCGCGCAGCATCAGCCCGAGATTCTTGCGCGCCCGCCGCCACGGCGCGTCCGCCGACTTGTAGATGATGTGACGCAGATCGTTGAGCCGGCCAGGGTTGCGCGGCTTGCCATCCGCCACCCAGCGCTCGCGGCTCTGCCCGCCTTTCCAGGCCCGCGTGGTGAAGCCCAGCACTTCCACCTTCACCGCGCAGCGCTCCAGCGTGCGGGCGAGGATGTCGCCGCACATGGCCGCAACGGTGATCGGCCGCCCGCGCATCGAGCCCGAATTGTCGATCAGCAGGGTGACCACGGTGTCGCGGAACTCGGTATCGCGCTCGCGCTTGTAGGACAGCGCCTGGAGCGGGTTGACGACGACGCGGGCGAGCCGGCCGACATCGAGCAGCCCCTCCTCGAGGTCGAAATCCCAGGCCCTGGTCTGCTGCGCCAGCAGCCGGCGCTGCAGCCGGTTGGCCAGCTTGGCGACCACGCCCTGCAGATGCTGCAATTGCTGGTCGAGCTGCTGGCGCAGGCGGGACAGTTCGTCGCCGTCGCACAATTCCTCGGCCGCGATTTCCTCGTCGAAGGCGCGGGTGAAGACGCGATAGGCACCCTCGCGGTCCGCGCCCGGGCGGTCGCGGCGGGGCTGCGGCCCGCTCGGCCGGTCCTCGCCCTCGGCCTCGCCTTCCGCCTCGGCACTCTCGGCCGCCTCGTCCTCGGCGGCGTCCCCCTCCATCGCCTCGGGCTGGGCGCCGAGCAGCGAATCCGCATCGGTCTGCGTCGTGCCTTCGCCCTCGCTGGTGTCCTGCTGGGTCGATTGCTCGCTGCCCTGCTCGCCCTCCTCGCCCGACTCCTCCGCCTCGGTGTCCGCCTCGGCCTCGGCGAGGTCGAGGGCGGCGAGCAGTTTGCGGCTGGCGCGGGCGAAGGCCGATTGTTCGTCCTGCGAGCGGGCCATTTCATCGAGCGCCGCATCCGCACTCGGCCCCAGCGCCTCGCGCCACAGGCCGAGCACGCGCCGCGCGGCCTCGGGTGCCGGGTGGCCCGAAAGCCGCTCGCGCGCCAGCAGCGCCAGCGCCGCCGCGGCGGGCATCTGCTCGCGGCTGGTCATCCGATCATAGCCCTCGGCGGTGCAGGTCTCGGCCAGCCGGGCATCGAGATTGGCGCGGACACCCTCCATCTGGCGCCCGCCGATGACCTCGACGCGGGCCTGCTCGATCGCGTCATAGACATCGCGTGCCTCGCGCCCCGCCGGGCTGCGTGCGGTATGCACGGCGTCGTCATGGTAGCGCAGGCGAAGCGCGACGCTGTCCGCCGCACCCCGCACCCGGGCGATGTCGGCGGCCGGCAAGGTCCGGCTGGGCAGCGGCAGGCGCGCGCGCTTACCGGCCAGACCGGGCGGGCCCGGCTGGAAGGCGACCTGCGCTTCGGCGTCGTGGGCGAGCGCGCGGAGCGCGCCGGCGGTCGCGCGCTTGAAGGCCTCGCCGCGCTCCTGCTCGAGCTTTCCGCTCATTCTCGGCTCAGAACCCCTTGCGCGCCAGCGCCCCGGTCGGGAGGTCCTCGTTGAAGCAGCGCTGGTAATACTCGGCGACGGTGGCGCGCTCGGCTTCGTCGCACTTGTTGAGGAACGTCATGCGGAAGGCGAGGCCGACATCGCCGAAAATACGGGTGTTTTCCGCCCAGGTGATGACCGTGCGCGGCGACATCACGGTGGAGATGTCGCCATTGATGAAGCCGGCGCGGGTGAGGTCGGCGAGCGCGACCATGGCGTCGATGCGCTTCTTCATCGCCGCGTCCGCCGGGTCGAGGCCGAGCTTGGCGCGGACGATGGCACTTTCCTGCGCGTGCGGCAGGTAGTTCAGCGTGGCGACGATGTTCCAGCGATCCATCTGGCCCTGGTTGATCTGCTGGGTGCCGTGGTAGAGGCCGGTCGTGTCCCCAAGCCCGACCGTGTTGGCCGTCGAGAACAGGCGGAAAGCCGGGTGGGGACGGATGACGCGGTTCTGATCGAGCAGGGTGAGCCGCCCTTCGACCTCGAGCACGCGCTGGATGACGAACATCACGTCCGGGCGGCCGGCATCGTACTCGTCGAATACCAGCGCGCAGGGATGCTGCAGCGCCCAGGGCAGGATGCCCTCGCGGAACTCGGTGATCTGCTTGCCTTCCTTCAGCACGATCGCATCCTTGCCGATGAGGTCGATGCGGCTGATATGGCTGTCGAGATTGACGCGGATGCAGGGCCAGTTGATCCGCGCCGCAACCTGCTCGATGTGGGTGGATTTGCCCGTGCCGTGATAGCCCTGGATCATCACCCGCCGGTTGAAGGCGAAGCCGGCGATGATGGCGAGCGTCGTCTCCTTGTCGAAGACATAGGCGGGGTCGAGCTCCGGCACGTGCTCCGTGCGCACTGAGAAGGCCGGCACTTCCATGTCGGCGTCGATGCCGAAGACCTCGCGCGCGCTGATCTTCGTGTCGGGCAGATCGATCGCGGAGATCGGGGTCACACGGGCCTCGGCGAGCGCGGCAATCCTGGTCATCGGCATCATCGTCCTGAGCTGTCCGTCGGTGACTCTACTCTCCCGCGCGGCCCGGGCAAGGACCGCCACGGTCCCGCGCCTCCGATCAGGCGGCGGAAGCGCCGGCTTGGGTCGGCAGGGTCGGTTGCAGTCGCAGGTGCGACCGCAGCGTCGCATAGGCGAGATTGATGGTTTTCAGCCGCTCCTCGGCCGCCCGATCGCCGCCATTGGCGTCCGGATGATGCCGCTTGGCGAGCTCCTTGTAGCGTTGCTTCACCTCGGCCAGCGTCACCGGCCAGACGAGGCCGAAGGTGCTGAGCGGCTCGGTGAGCTCGGTCGGGGCGGCGTCGGCGCGACCCTCCGGCGCGGCGCGGCCGAGCAGATCCAGCGGATCCCGAAGCGTCTCCGCCGTGCGGCGAAAGCCGCCGAGCCCCTGCTGCCCGAGCGGCCAGGTCGGGCGCTGCCAGCCGGTGTCGGCGCGGAGCTGGGCCTCGATCTCGCCGGGCGACATGCCCTTGTAGTAGTCCCAGGACGCATTGTAGGCGCGGACATGGTCGAGGCAGAACCACCAGTAGTCGCGCAGCCGCGTCGGCGATTTCGGCGCCTTGAATTCGCCTTGGGCGTGGCAGCCGGCCATGTCGCAGCCTCGTCCCGGAGCGTCCGGGTCGGGGGCGAAGGCCCGCCGGCGCGATGCAGGTCGGGACAACATGGCCCTAATGTGCCCTGCGGCCCGAAAATGGCAACCTCCGCTTGGCGTGCGGCGCGCGATGTCCGATATGCGGGGGATGAACCAGACAATCCCATCCCGCGCCGATCGCCTGCGCGCCGTTCTCGGTGCGCACTTTTCCCCCGTGCGCCTCGAGATCGTCGACGACAGCGCCCGCCATGCCGGCCACGCCGGGGCCGCGCCGGGCGGTCAGACGCACTACGCGGTCACCCTCGTCTCGGCGGATTTCCGCGGCCAGCCGCGGGTCGCCCGCGCCCGCGCCGTTCACGCGGCACTCGCCGCCGAGTTTGGCGACGGGCTGCACGCGCTGGCGCTGACGCTGCGCGCGCCGGAGGAGGATTCCTGATCCCGGCACGTCGGCACGCAACGGTATTTTAAGTCCGCCGCGCTTTCATGACGCGAGATCATGGAGGCGAACTTGAGATCGAGCAGGCTGGTCAATCGTAACGTCGTCGCCGAGCGGGGCCGCACGAGCATGCGGCTGGAGCCGGAATTCTGGGACGCGCTGCACGAGATCTGCCAGCGCGAGGGCGTCCGCATGCGGGACTTGGTGCGCCGCATCGAGCAATCCGCCGAGGTCGGCGGGCGGACGAGCGCGGTGCGGGTCTATGTGCTGGACTATTTCCGAACCGCGGCAACCGACGCGGGCCATTCCCGGGTCGGCCACGGCGCCCACTTCGCCACCGCGGAGACGCTCGCGGCCGATTGCGCCTAACCGTCTCCGCGCTGCAGTGGGGCCGGGCCTCGGTCTGCGCGCAGCCGCCGGTCACGCCGGTTCGGACTCAACCCTGGTCTCCTCCAGCGGCTCGGGCCCGGTATAGAGGTGCGGCCAGCGGCGGCGGATGACCGGGCTGTCGGAGCTCCAGGCGAGGCAGGTGTTGAGCAGGGCTGGCGGCCGCTGGCTCGCCATCTCGCGCCGGGCGCGGCGCGGGAACATGGTCTGCAGCGCCGTCGTCGCCATCTGCTGCAGCAGCTCGCGCAGATGCGTGCAGCCGGCCACGCCGCCGACCCGCTCCATCGCCGCCTTGAGGAAGCCGCCGCGGATGGTGAGCCCGGCGAGGCGCTCGAAGGCCGGCGCCGCCTGGGGGCAGATCGCATAGGGACCGTGCTCGGTCGCGGCCTCGCAGGCAACGATGGTCATGC
>DAIDKZ010000087.1 GCA_027449745.1 Acetobacteraceae bacterium
AACGGCCGGCCCAGCTCCTCGGTTCCTTCGAGCCCTTCGAGCGAGAGGGTGAACCCCGGATCGGGGTCGATCGCCAGGGTCGTGTAGGCGGTGCCGCTGCTCTCGCTCATCGCATCCGTCCGTCTTCCCCGCCGGTGATGAAGGGCCAGCGCGCCGTCCCGTCCCCGCCTGGCTCAGATCCCCTCGCGCGCCGCGGCGTCATAGCTTGGCCGGGCAACGGAACGCCCGCAGCGCGGAGAGGGTGAACGGGTTGCGCACGCTGCTGGCGTTGAGCTCGAAGGTCGCCTGCCCGGCGGGCACGGTGAAGACGAGGCGGAATTTGTCGGGCTGGCCGCTGCCCAGCAGGCGCGCGCTGTCCAGCAGGCGCAGCAGCGCCCACGGCCCGTCCTTCTCCACGATGGTCGCCGCCCCGCCGGAGGCCGGCGTCGCCGTCATCCGCACCAGCGTCTTGCCCCCGGTGCCCGGCCACTGGAACTGCATCGGCTCGGTCGGACCATGATTGTAGGTAAGCGTCTGGCCGGCGATGTCGAGGCTGATCTGGCCCACCCCCGGGTCCAGCGCGACGGGGACGAGCTGGAAGCGGACCTGTATCTGCTGGCCGCCATTGAACAGCGCGTCGCGGATCTGCCCGGCGCGCTCGAATTCGGCCAGCGAGCCGGGCGAGAGGCCGAGCTTGGCATGATCGGCCGATTGCCAGCGCCACGGCGTCTGCGTCGTATCGACGAAGGGCTTGAGATACTGGTCGAAGAACTGATCGATCAGGCCGCCAGGCCCGAGCAGATGGGTGAAATCGTCGAGCGGCACGTCGGCGGAGCTGGAGGCGACGAACGGGTAGCGGTTGAACGCGGCCTGGCACAGCGGCAGCACTTTCGAGCGCCAGGCATCGGCCAGCTCCTGGCTCGCGCCGCCGGCGGTGACCGCCGAACTGCTCTGCGAGACCGTCTGCAGCATCGCGGCGATCGGCTTCGGCAGGTCCTTCGCCAGGTCCTGCAGCTGCGCCGCTGCCCCGCCGCCGCCCGCGCCGGCACCGCCGCCGCCACCGCCCCCGCCGGCGACGACGCCGAGCAGCGCCTGCCCCTGGTTGGGCGCGTTCGCGACCAGGCTGAAATTCTGGTAGAGCGCCTGGATCTTCTGGATCGCGCGCTCCAGCGGCGGCGGCGGATCCTCCTTCTTGCCGACGACGAAATCATGGATCTGCTTGAAGTGCTGATCCACCCGCGCGACCGGATCGACCGCCTTGCCGCCGTCGGGACCGGAGCCGAGCGCCTCGCCGAGAATGGCGGCGAGCTCGCCCTGCTCGTAGCTGAGGCCGCTGCGCGCCTCCTCGCCGGCGAACCCCGCCACCTTCTTCCCGACCTTGGCGAGCTTCGCCTCCGCCTTGCCCGCCGCCTGGTCGGCGGCGCCGGCCCGGCTCAGCTGGGTCTGCTGGTCGATCGCCTGCAGCAGGTTGCGCAGTGGCGAATCCGGCGCCGCGAGCAGGCTCAGCTCGTCCAGCCCCTGCGGCAGGGTGGAGAACCCCTTGATCGCGACGTCGGCGATCAGTGAGTCCCAGACGCGGGTGTAATCGTCGAGATAGAGGCCGAGCACGTCGCGGCGCAGCTTGCTCACCTCGGCGAGGTTGCCGCCGATGCCGCGGCTCGGCCGGCCGAGCACCCATCCGTCCTCGGCGATGTCCTGCGTCACCGTGGCGAGCAGCGGCAGGAACGTGGTCCGATAGCCGCTCCAGGTATAAATGCCGGCGACGCCACTGGAGAGCGGGCGGCCGGATCTGAGCTGGAACACGCGCGCCACCGCCGGCCCGGCATTATCCGCCACCGACCACTCCGCCAGCGCCTGGGCCCGCGCGCTGCGCAGCAGCCGGTTGTAGCTGTACTCGGCCAGCGGCTCGCGCGTCAGGATGGCGCGCACCGAGGCGATCAGCGGGCCGTTCAGCCCGATCGGCGGCAGCGGGCGGGCCAGCATGGCCTCGACATGTTCGCCGAGCGCCTCGCGCACCGGCGCCGCCTCCTCGCCGGGAAAGCTCACGGCGAAATCGGTGTTCATCCATTGCTGCACCAGGGCGCGGTCGAGCGGCCCCTGCCGGCCGAGGATGAGATAGACCTTGAGCGCCTGGTAGAGCAGGTCCGGCTTGTCCAGATGCGCCTGCATCTGCTGCTCGAGCCGGGCCAGGAGGCGCGGACGCAGCAGTCCATCGAGCGCGCGCTGATAGGCATCGATCGCGGCCGAGCTCAGCTTGGCGCCCTGATAGAGGCCGAAGGTCAGTGCCAGCGGCGCCGAGGCCTCGCGCTCGGCATAGCCGCCGCGGATGCCGCGCAGCGTGCCGAGGGCCGGCAGCAGGGCCGGCAGATCGAGATCCTCGGGCCCGCGCTTCATCAGTTCGGCATATTGCGCGGTGTAGCGCGCCGCCTCGTCGTGCACCTCGGCCATGCGCGCGCGGTTGCCGAAATAGCTCATGGTCCACATACCGGTGAGCAGCAGCGCCACCAGCGCCGCGCCGCCATAGGCCCCCCGATAGGTCCAGCGCGCCCGCGCCTCCACCTTCGGGTCGAGGCTCACCAGCGCCGCCTCGCCGAACACGACGTCGCGAATCAGGCGGGTGAGGAAGTAGCTCCGCCCGGTACCGCTGAACGCGGTCACCGCCTGGCGCTGCAGGCCGAACTGCCCGGCCATGGCGCCGAGCAGCCGGTCGATTGGCGTGCCGTCCTGCGTGCCACTGGTGAAATAGACGCCGCGCAGCAGCGGCCGGGCTTCGAGCCGGCTGGGGCGGAAAATCTCGGTGAGGAACTCGGCCGCGACGTCGCGCAGCGAGGCGATCTGCTGCGAGAAGCCGTAGATCAGCCGGCGACGCTGGATGTCCGGCTCCTGGTGCAGCCGCTCCGTCAGCCGCTCGTTGAGCCGCACCAGCAGGGCATCGAACTCGGCGGGGAAATTGCCGACGGCGCCGGCGTCGCTCTGCCCATCCCGGGCTCGATCTTCATCGAGCGGGAAGCTCATGCCCCAGACCTGCTCGCGCTCCTCCTTGCCCAGATTGTCGAAGAACTCGACGAAGCCGGCGATCAGGTCGGTCTTGGTGAAGAGCACGTAGACCGGCATGCGCACGCCGAGTTCCTCGTGCAGCTCGCGCAGGCGCTTGCGCACGGCCCGTGCGTGCGCGCCACGCTCCGCGTCGCTCGCCTGGGCGAGATCGGCGAGGCTGATGGCGATGATCACGCCGTTCAGCGGCTGGCGGCGGCGATGCTTCTTCAGCAGGCGCAGAAAGCCGAGCCAGGCGGCGGCATCCACCGCTTCCTCGCTGTCCTGCGTCGTGTAGCGGCCGGCGGTATCGATGAGCACCGCCTCGTCGGTGAACCACCAGTCGCAGTTGCGCGTACCGCCGACCCCCTTCAGCGCCTGCGGTCCGTGCTGGTCGGCGAGCGGAAAGCGCAGCCCGCTATGGATCAACGCCGTCGTCTTGCCCGCGCCGGGCGGGCCGATGACCATGTACCAGGGCAACTGATAGAGATGCCGGCCGGACCGCCCGCCGAGCTTGGCGCGGCGCAGCGCGTGCAGCGCCTCCTTGAGCCGGTCGCCGAGCAGCGCCACCTCCTCGGCCGAGGCGCTGGCACTCGCGTCCGCCGGGGTCGCGACCTCCTCCACCAGCGCCTTGTCCTGCCGGCTCGCCCGCAACGCCCGCAGCAGGTTGAGCACCAGCCACAGCACCAGCAGCCCGGCAACCGTCAGCGCGCGCACCAGCACGCTGTCGAACGGATGCAGCGCACCGATGCCGAGCAGCGGCCCGAAGAACCACACCAGCACGCACAACACCAGCACGCCGAGCAGGGTGGTGAACCAGCGCGAGCGCATCAGGGGGGTGAGGAAGGGAATGCCTCTCATGGCCTCGCTCCGCGGCAAACAGGCTCGCCCCGCACGGCAAGGCGCGGACGGTGCGTCATGGCGAACTCGCCCCACGCACCAGAACGATCTCGGTGCGCCGGTTCTCCTGGCGGCCATCGGCGGTGGCGTTCGAGGCGATCGGGTCGGCGTCGCCCTTGCCCACGGCGCGGACCCGGCTCTTGTCGCTGAGCCGGGAGGCGAGCAGCTGCGCCACCGCCTCCGCGCGTGCCTGGGAGAGCTGCCAGTTGGAGGGGAAGCGCACGGTGCGGATCGGCTGATTGTCGGTATAGCCGTTGACGATCACGGCGCCCTTTTCGTCCTGCAGCGCGTCGCCGATGCGCTGGATCAGCGGGCCGTAGCTGCTGCTCAGCGTCGCCTGGCCGGAGGCGAACATGTTGCGGTTGGTCAGGCGCACGGTCACCGATTGCGGGTCCTCGAACACCTGCACCAGCCGCTGTTCGATCTCGGGAGCGAGGAACTGGCGCAGCTTCATCGTCACCGACGCCGCCGGCACCGCGGGCGGTGGCGGGGGCGGCGGAGGTGGGGCCAGCGCGACCCGTGGCACCGTCACCGCGCCGTTCGGTGGCAGGGCGAAGAGCTCGGCGAAAGCGATGTCCGAGGCGCCGGCGAGCGCGAAGTTGAAGCCGAGATAGATAACGCACACCAGCGCCAGCGTGCCCAACGCCAGCGCCCACAGCGGCAGGCGCCGGGCGAGCGGCTTGTAGCCGGTGGCGACACCCTGCCAGTGCGGCGACAATTCGCGCTCGAACTCGCCGCGCCGCTGGCGCAGGCCGCGATACACGCCGTCGCGCAGCTCGGTGAGGGCGGCGTTGCCGCGCGGCAACACGCGATAGCGCCCCTCGAAGCCAAGGGCGAGGCAGAGATACATCAGTTCCACCACCTCGGCGTGGCGCGCCAGCTCCTTCTGCATCTGTTCCAGAATGTCGAAGAAGCGCTCCCCGCCGGTGACCTCGTTGTGGAAGATGCTGGTCAGGCTCTGCGCCGCCCAGGAGCTGGCCGCGCCCCAGGGTGTGCTGAGAACGAAATCGTCGATGGTCGCGCAGAGCGCATAGCGGGCGGCGCGGAGCGACCGGCTGTCCAGCCCGGTGGCCAGCGCGCGTTGCTCGAAGCCGCGCATCGCCTCCACCATGCCGCGCCGCAGCGCCTCCGCGTCCGGATTGTGGCCGCGCGCGCCGCCGATGCGGATCGCCGCGGCGAAGAGCGGCGCCGCCGCTGCGACGAGCGGATTGATCCCCGTCGCCGGCACCGGCGCCAGAGACGCTGCCGCGGGCGTCGTCATGGGCGGCGCCTGGGCCGGCGGCACCGCCTGCCCGGACGGGCGCGGGCGGATCACCGTGCGTTCGGCATCCCCCGGTTCGGCGAACGGATCGTCGCTCATGGCTCATTCACCCCCGGATCGCCCAGCATTCCATTTCCAGCCCGGGCAGATCGCCCGCGACATGGATGGCGATGCCGCCCGAGCGCGCCAGCGCCGCCCAGTACGGCCCGGTGCGGTCGAGCTCGAAATAGGTCGTCCCCGCATAATAGGGCAGCTGGCGCGGCGCCACCGGCAGCGCGCGCACGGCGATGCCGGGCAGGGCGACGGTGATC
>DAIDKZ010000088.1 GCA_027449745.1 Acetobacteraceae bacterium
TCGGCCTTGGCCAGCGAGGCATCGACGTAATCGGCGCCGAGAACCGCTCGGCGGATCGGCAAGCCCTTGTCGAACAGTGCCTCGTCGGACATCGTTTCCCCTCCTCCTCGCTTTGCTGCGGAGCCTGTGCCAGGCACCGGACCGTGTCAACCGCTACGCAGCAGCGGCGCTACGCAGCAGCGGCGGCGCCAGTTTGCGGCAGCAATGGATCCCAGGCGGCGGATCAGCGCGCGAGATCGAGCGTCGCGCGCGTCAGCTCGCCGTCAGCAAGGGCGAGCGCGTCGAGCACGGTGTAATGGTTCGCGCCCGCCACTGGAATCAGGGCCCCCGGCATGTGTGCGGCCGCGCGATGCGCGTGGAGTCGGCGGCTGTCCGAGACCAGCGCGGGCAATTCGGCGCTCCCGTAAGCGATCGTGAGGCGCTTGCCGACTGGTGCCAGGCGCAGCGGCGAGAGCGTGGCCACCTCGGCCTCGGTGAGGTGGAGCTTCTCGTCCAGATACGTGTCGCGCAGCGGTGCCAACTCGAACACGCCAGAAATGGCGAGGCCGGCCGTTACGGCCGGGTGGGCGAGTGCCAGTGCCGCCAGATGCGCCCCCGCCGACCAGCCGGAGACGATGATCGGCCCGTTCAGCCCATGCCTCGGGCCCGCGACGGCCAGCCAGTTCAGCGCGTCGTTCATCTCGGTCACGATCGTGGCGAGCGACGCTGCCGGCGCAAGGGAATAGCCCGGCAGGGCAACGGACCAGCCATGGGACCGCACCCCGGCGCCGAAGCAGACGAAATCCTCGCGCCGATTCATCTGCCAATAGCCGCCGTGAATGAAAACCAGGCAAGGCGCCGACGGATCAGCCGCCGGGAACAGGTCCCAGCGGTTCCGTTCGCCGGGGCCATAGGCAACGTCCAACGCACCGGCCCAGGTCTGCCGCACCGCCGCCGAGGCTGCGTCGCGCGCTTCGCGCAGCGCCGCAGCCTCCGGCACTGCAGCCGCATTGTTGTACGCCGCGTCGCGCTCGGCGCGGCTCATCGTCGCCCAGTTCGTCATCACCCGATTCACCGTCGTCGAGTTCATCGTCGTCCAGGTCATGTTTCGCCCGCCGCGGCCCGCCAACCCGGCACGCACGCCAAATGGCCGAGCGCGCCGAATATGATGGGCAATCCGAGCGGCGAGGTCCACGGCAAATCCATGCCGGGTGCTGCGCGGGTCGTTGCGCGCCGCAGCGAAGTCCGTCATGATGCGGCGTCCACATCGACTCCGCTGCGGGAGAGGGCAGGATCCGTTCCCTGCCGCCGAAGGCGCAACCGGCCCCCGGAAACGCTCAGGCAAAAGGACCGCACCGCGGAGGATGGATCTCTGGAAAGCCGGCGCCCGCCATCCAGGCCGGGCGGCCGCACCGACGGAGTAAGGCCGCGTCCCGGCGCCGGCTGAATCTCTCAGGTTCCGCGACAGAGGGGGGTCGAGGGGTGGCAGTCGCCGCCCCGTTCCCGCTGGCATGCCGCCGGTGGGCGACCCGAGTGCGGAGCCTGCCTTGACCCCGGACGATGCCCCTCTCGCCCTCACGCCGCTCGATCCACTGCATCGCGCCCTCGGCGCCCGCATGGTCGGGTTCGCCGGCTACGCCATGCCGGTGCAGTATCCCGCCGGCATTCTCGCCGAACACCGCCAGTGCCGGACGGCGGCGGCCTTGTTCGATGTCTCGCACATGGGCCAGGCGCTGCTGCACGGCGCGGGCGCCGATGCCGCGCTGGAGCGTCTGGTGCCGGGCGACATGCTCGGCCTGCGCCCCGGCCGCCAGCGCTACACGCTGCTGATGCACGAGGCGGGCGGCATCCTCGACGACATCATGGTCTCGCGCCTCGATGCCGGGCGCCTGTTCCTCGTCCTCAACGCCAGCCGCAAGGCGGCCGATCTCGCGCATATCGGCGCCGCACTCCCCGCCGGCGTGCGTCTGGAACCGCTGCCGGAACGGGCCCTGCTTGCCGTCCAGGGGCCAGCCGGTGCGACGGTGATGGCGCGCCTGGCGCCCGCGGCGGCCGCGCTCGGCTTCATGGCGGTCGCCGAGGCGTCCATCGCCGGCACCGCGTGCCTGGTTTCGCGGTCGGGTTATACCGGGGAGGACGGGTTCGAGCTCTCGATCCCGGCGGAGGCCGCGGAACGCGTCGCCCGCGCCCTGCTCGACCAGCCGGAACTCGCCCCCGCCGGCCTCGGCGCGCGCGACAGCCTGCGCCTCGAAGCGGGGCTCTGCCTTTACGGCGCGGATATCGACGAGACGACCAATCCGGTCGAGGCGGGGCTGACCTGGGTGCTGGGCAAGCGCCGGCGCATCGCGTGGGATTTCCCCGGCGCACCGGCGGTGCGAGCCGCGCTCGAGGATGGGCCGGCACGGCGCCGCGTCGGGCTGCGCCCAGAGGGGCGAGCCCCGGCCCGCGCCGGCACCGCGATCATCGGCCCGGGCGGGGAAACGGTGGGCCAGGTCACCTCGGGCGGCTTCTCGCCGACCCTGAATGCGCCGATCGCCATGGGCTATGTGCGCGCCGATCTGGCCGCCGACGGCACCGCGCTGGCGCTGCGCGTGCGCGGTGCCGACCTGCCCGCGCACGTCGCCCCGCTGCCATTCGTTCCGCATCGCTATGTCCGCTGAGGGATCCTCCATGTCCATACTGCGCTTCACCAAGGACCACGAATGGGTCCGCTTCGACGGCACCGTTGCCACCATCGGCATCACCGAGCATGCGCAGACGGCGCTCGGCGATGTCGTGTTCGTCGAGTTGCCCGAGCCTGGGCGCGAACTCGCGGAGGGTGAGGCCTGCGCCGTGGTCGAGAGCGTCAAGGCGGCCTCCGACGTCTATGCGCCGGTCGCCGGCCGCGTCACCGAGGCGAATGCCGCCCTTGCCGACGATCCCGCGCTCGTCAATCGTTCAGCGGAGGACCAGGGCTGGTTCTTCCGCATGATCCTGGCCGATCCGAAGGCGATCGAGGCGCTGTTGGATGCGGACGGCTACGCTGCGCTCGTGGCGGCGCTGTGAAGGACGGTATGGCGATGACGCCGCTCGATGAGCTCGCCGCCCTGGAAGCGCAGGACCAGTTCGTCGCGCGCCATATCGGCCCGTCGGACGCCGACATCACCGCCATGCTACGCGTGATCGGCGCGCCGACGCTCGCGGCGCTGGTCGGCGAGGCCGTGCCGCCGGCGATCCGCGCCGGAGCAGCGCTGCCGCTGCCGGCAGCATCGGACGAAGCCGGCGTGCTTGCCGAACTCGCCGCCCTCGCTTCCCGCAACGGCGGCGCGAAATCGCTGATCGGCCAGGGCTATCACGGCACCCACACGCCGCCGGTGATCGCCCGCAACGTGCTCGAAAATCCCGGTTGGTACACCGCCTACACGCCGTACCAGGCGGAAATCTCGCAAGGGCGGCTGGAGGCGCTGCTGATCTTCCAGACCATGATCGCGAGCCTCACCGGCATGGATATCGCCAACGCCTCGCTGCTCGACGAGGCGACGGCGGCGGCCGAGGCGGTGAGCATGGCGCACGCCGTGGTGCGTCAGCCGAGCGATGTCATCGCGGTGGCGGCCGATCTGCACCCGCAGACCCTCGCCGTGCTGGCCACCCGCGCCAAGCCGCATGGCTGGCGGCTGAAGGAATTCGCGCCCGGCGATGCGGACGCCATCGCCGCGTCGGGAGCGTTCGCCGTCGTGCTGCAATATCCCGGCACCACGGGTGCGGTTCGCTTGCTCGGCGCCGAGATCGACGCCGCGCACGCCATCGGCGCGCTCGCGATCGTCGCCGCCGATCCGCTCGCACTCGCGCTGCTGATGCCACCAGGCGACATGGGCGCGGATGTCGTCGTCGGCTCGGCCCAGCGCTTCGGCGTGCCGATGGGCTTCGGCGGGCCGCACGCCGCGTTCTTCGCCACGCGCGATGCGTTCAAGCGCCACATGCCGGGCCGGCTCGTCGGTGTCAGCCGCGACGCCGCCGGCGCGCCGGCGCTGCGTCTGGCTTTGCAGACGCGCGAGCAGCATATCCGCCGCGAGAAGGCGACCAGCAACATCTGCACGGCCCAAGTGCTGCTCGCCAACATGGCCGCATTCTATGCCGTCTGGCACGGGCCGGAGGGGCTGCACCGCATCGCCGCGCGCGTGCATCTGCAGGCGCGACTGCTCGCGGCGGCGGCGCGCCGCGGCGGCTACCGGCTGCGTCACGACTCATTCTTCGATACCATCGCCATCGACTGCGATGCCGAGGACATGCTGGCCCGCGCGCTGCAATCGGGCTTCAACCTGCGCCGGCTCGATGCGGGCGGCGTGGCGATCGCGCTCGATGAGACCGTGACGAGGGCGGAGCTCGAGCGTCTCGCGGCGCTGTTCGGCGGGCGGATCGGTGCGGCGCAGGTGCCGCTGCCGGATGCGCTGATGCGCGCCACCTCGCTGCTCTCGGATCCCGTCTTCCACACCCATCGCAGCGAGCACGCTATGCTGCGCTTCCTCGCCCGTCTGCGCGAGAAGGACATCGCGCTCGACCGCAGCATGATCCCGCTCGGCTCCTGCACCATGAAGCTCAACGCAGCTGCCGAGATGATGCCGATTTCCTGGCCCGGCTTTGCCGCGCTGCATCCGTTCGCTCCGCGCGCGCAGACCGAGGGCTTTGCCGAACTGATCCGCCGCCTCGGCGAATGGCTCGCCGCCATCACCGGCTTCGCCGCCGTCTCGCTGCAGCCGAATTCCGGCGCCCAGGGTGAATATGCGGGGCTGCTCGCGATCCGCGCCTTTCACGATGCGCAGGGCCAGGGCGCGCGCGATGTCTGTCTGATCCCGGCCAGCGCCCACGGAACCAATCCGGCGAGCGCGGTGATGGCGGGATACCGTGTCGCCGTCGTCGGCTGCGATCGCGCCGGCAATGTCGATCTCGGTGATCTGCGCGCCAAGATCGCCCAGCACGGGGACCGGATCGCCGCGCTGATGATTACCTACCCCAGCACGCATGGCGTGTTCGAGGCGGAGATCCGCGAAATCTGCGCCCTCGTTCATGAAGCCGGCGGGCAGGTCTACATGGATGGCGCCAACATGAACGCGCAGGTCGGGCTCACCAGTCCCGGCGCGATCGGTGCCGATGTCTGCCATCTCAACCTGCACAAGACCTTCTGCATTCCCCATGGCGGCGGTGGGCCCGGTGTCGGGCCGATCGCGGTCGCGACCCATCTCGTACCGCATCTGCCCAGCCATCCGCTGCGTGAGGATGCCGGTCCGTCCACCGGCTATGGCCCGGTGGCCGCGGCGCCGTTCGGCAGCGCGCTGATCCTGCCGATCAGCTACGCCTATATCCGCCTGATGGGGCCGGACGGGCTCGCGCAGGCGAGCCGCATTGCCATTCTGAATGCCAACTACATCGCGGCCCGCCTCGCGCCCTACTATCCCGTGCTCTACACCGGGGCCCATGGCCGCGTCGCGCATGAATGCATTCTCGACTGCCGCGGGCTCGCCGATGGGAGCGGCGTGCAGGCCGAGGATATCGCCAAGCGGCTGCAGGATTACGGCTTCCATGCGCCGACCATGTCCTGGCCGGTGCCGGGGACGCTGATGGTTGAGCCGACGGAGAGTGAATCGCTCGCTGAACTCGACCGTTTCTGCGCGGCGATGATCGCCATTCGCGGCGAGATCGCCGCGATCGCCGAAGGGCGGCTCGATCGCACCGACAATCCGCTCAAGAACGCCCCGCACACGGCGCGCGAGGTGACGGCGAGCGAGTGGCATCATCCCTATTCGCGCGAGCAGGCGGCGTTCCCGCTGCCCTTCGTCGCCGCCGCGAAATACTGGCCGCCCGTCAAGCGCGTCGACAATGTCTATGGCGATCGCAACCTTGTCTGCACCTGCGCGCCGCTCGCCGCCTACGAAGCGGCGGAGTGATCAGGCCGTTCGGTCCGCGGCGAGCGCGGAGATGATCACCTGCGCGAAGGCGTAGGGGTACTCGTCGGTCATGGTGAGCGCGATCACCGCCGTCATTCCCGGCGGCGTGATCGCGATGAGCCGTGCCGCCGCGCCGCCGGCGAGGTTCAGCGTCGGCTGGCCGGAGGGGAGGTTGGTCACGCCGATATCGGAGAGGAACACGCCCTCGCGGAACCCGGTGCCGAGCGCCTTGGCGCACGCCTCCTTCGCCGCGAACCGCTTGGCGTAGGTGCCGGCGCGGATCTTCTCCGTCCGCCGCTCGGCGCGACGCCGTTCCGCTTCGGTGAAGACGCGCTGCAGGAACCGATCGCCATGCCGCGCCAGTGCTGCCTCGATGCGGCGGATATCGCAGATATCGGAGCCGATGCCGAGGATCATCAGCCGCGGGCGCGCTCGACCTGAGCGATGCCTGTCGCCGCGCGCAGGCCGGCGATCACCGAGGTCAGGTGGCGCAGGTCCCGCACCTCGACATCGACGAGAACCTCGCAGAAATCCTGCTGCCGGTTGGTCACGCGTAGCTCCGCGACGCCACCGTCCTGCTTCGCGATCGCATTGGCCAGGCTCGCCATGGCCCGCGGCTCGTTCGCGGCGATCACGTTCAGGCGTCCGACATAGGGTGCCGCATCGCGGGCCGAAGCGGCGACGTCCCAGTCGACATCGATGAAGCGCTCGGGCGTGGCGGCGAAGCTCTCCAGCATCGGGCAATCCGAAACATGGATGGTGACGCCTTTGCCGGTCGCGACGATGCCGACGATGCGGTCCCCCGGCACCGGATGGCAGCAGCCGGCATAGTGCACCGCCATGCCGGTGACGAGGCCGGTCAGCGGCGCCTTGTCCTTGCGCGCGCTGGTCCGTTCGGTGCGGCCCTGCAGCCCGGCGAGCGGGCGCGGCGCGCGCTCCGGCGGCCGCAGTTCCGGATAGACCGCGTGCACGACATCCTTGGGGCCGAGGGCGCCGCTGCCGACACCGACATAGAGCTCTTCGAGGTTCGCGCATTTCAGCGCTTTCAGCGCCGTTTCCAGCATGCGTTCGCTGCCGTCCAGCCCGTCGCGCCGGAATGCCTTGGCCAGGATCGAGCGGCCTTCGTCGCGCGTCTGCTGGCGTTCCTGCTGGTGGATGAAGCGGCGAATGCGCGCCCGCGCCTTGCCGGTGACGACGAACCGCTCCCATTGCGGCGAAGGCGTGCCGCCGCGCGCGGTGATGATCTCCACCTGGTCGCCGTTCTGCAGCTGGTAGCGGAGCGGGACCAGGCGGCCATTGGCCTTGGCACCGACGCAGGTATCGCCGATGTGGCTGTGCACGGCGTAGGCGAAATCCACCGGCGTCGCGCCGCGCGGAAGCTGGATCAGCTGGCCCTTCGGCGTGAAGCAGAAGACCTGGTCCTGGTAGAGTTCGAGCTTGGTGTTCTCCAGGAATTCGTCGGGTGCGGCGGAATTGTCGAGAATCTCGAGCAGATCCTGCACCCAGCGCAGCCGCGCGGTCTCGCTGCCGGCCGGTGCGGATTCGCCGGCCTCCTTGTAGAACCAGTGGGCGGCGACGCCCTTCTGCGCGATCTCGTGCATCTCCTTGGTGCGGATCTGCACTTCGATCTTCTGGTTGCGCGGCGCACGCAGCGTCACGCCCGTATGCAGGCTGCGATAGCCGTTGGATTTGGGCGTCGAGATATAGTCCTTGAACCGCCCGGCGATGACCGGATAGGCGGCATGCACGGCGCCGAGCGCGGTGTAGCAATCCTCCCGCGTCGGCACGACGATGCGGAACGCCATGATGTCCGAAAGTTGCTCGAAGGTGATGCTGCGGCGCTGCATCTTCTCCCAGATCGAGAACGGCGATTTCTCGCGGCCGTTGACCTCGATCACGTCGATGCCGGCACTCTCACAGACCCGGCGCAGCTCGACGCCGACCTCCTCGATGACATCGGCGCCCTGACCGCGCAGGAAGTTCAGCCGGGCCTGGATGGTTTCGTAGGCCTCCGGGTCGAGTTGCGCGAAGGCGAGGCCTTGCAGTTCTGTCTTGACGTCTTCCATGCCGATGCGCTCGGCGAGCGGGGCGTAGATGTCCATCGTCTCGCGCGCGATGCGCAGGCGGCGATCGCGTTCGGCGACGAAGTGCAAGGTGCGCATATTGTGCAGGCGATCGGCGAGTTTGACGAGCAGGACGCGGATGTCCTTGCTCATCGCCAGTACGAGCTTGCGGAAATTCTCCGCCTGCTTGGTGCGGTCCGATTGCAGTTCGAGGCGGGTCAGCTTGGTCACGCCATCGACGAGGCCGCCGACCTCGGCGCCGAAGCGCTGCACGATCTCACCGAGACGCACCTCGGTGTCCTCGATCACGTCGTGCAGCAGGGCGGTGATGATGCTGTCGGTATCGAGCCGATAGCCGGCCAGGATGTCGGCGACCGCGAGTGGGTGAGAGATGTAGGGATCGCCATTCTCGCGGCGCTGCTTGCCGTGCGCCTGCATGGCCAGCACATAGGCGGCATCGATCCGCGCGATGTCCGCCCGCGGATTATAGGCGAGGACCTTCTCGGTGAGCTCGAACTGGCGGACGATGCCGTGGCGGCCCGACGAGGCGCCCGAGGCGGAGGGGGCTCCGTCAGGATGACGGGCGGGGGTGGGCGTCGCCGGACCGATGCCGCCCTCCCGCATGGGACGCTACCGGCGTGGGCGGCCGCCGAGTTCCGCCTCGATGGCTGCCTCGATATCCTCGGCCGAGAGCGGCTCGGCCTCCACCGCCATGCCGGCGGCCTCCTCATCGGCGGATACGTCCTGCAGGCCGAAGATGTTCTGATCGGTCGGGATGAGGTCGAGCACCTCCTCGTCCGCCGGCTCGGGCTCGGGCACGCGCGACAGGGACTTGACGAGGTCCTGCTCCAGCTTCTTCAGCGGCACGGTCTCACCCGCGATCTCCCGCAGGGCGACGACGGGGTTCTTGTCGTTGTCCCGATCGACCGTGATCTCCTCGCCGCGGCTGATGTTGCGCGCCCGCTGGGCGGCCAGCAGCACGAGCTCGAACCGGTTGGGAACCCGTTCGACACAATCCTCAACGGTGACGCGCGCCATTCGCCTTCAAACCTCGCATAGGGTAAGAGGGGTTATATAGCGAACGCCGCCCCGCGCGACAAGCTGCACGCGCGGATCGCTAGAGCACGGTCCGACCTGATGGAATCATCTGGTCGGACGGTCGTGCTCTAGAAACCTATGACTCTAGAGCAACTTATCTCCGATCGGCCCGAGCCGGAACGGCTCGGTCAGATCGGAGGTTGCTCTAGGTCATCGGCTGAAAACCGGCCGTTGCCGCCCGGGCTCAGGCGCCCTGCACCAGCCAGCCGCCGCCGTCGAGAGCGAAGTAGGCGCGGAGCCCGAGCGAGCGGACGATTGGCGCCGTCGCCTCCGGCGGCATCAGGCAGAACGCTGTGGAGATCGCGTCGGCCGTCGCCGAGGCGTCCGCCACCACCGAAACGCTGCGGTAGCGGAAGCTGGTGTGCCCGCTCGCCGGGTCGAAGATGTGATTGAACCGCCCGGCGGTGTCGAACGGCGTGCCATATCCGCCGGAGGTGGAGACGGCCCGGTTTTCGAGCTCGATGCGCCGCGCCGACCAGCCGGGACGGGCGGGGTCCTCGATCCCGACCACCCAGGGGCCGCCGCCCGGACGGGAACCGATGGCGCGCAGTTCGCCGAGATCGACCAGCGAGCGCTCGACCCCTTCGCGGCGCAGCAGGGCCACGACGCGGTCGGTGGCGTAGCCCTGGGCGATGCCGTTGAGGGTGATGCCCATGCCCGGCCGGGCAAAGCCGATTCGGCGCGGATCGACCGCCAGGCCGGCGTGCCCGACGCGGCTCAGCGCGTCGCGGATCCGCGCCTCGGGCGGCCCGTTCGGGTCCGGCGCGGGGGCCGAGAAATGCGCCTCGTAGAGCTCCCAGAGCGGCTGCACGGTGACGTCGAAGGCCCCGCCGGTGAGGCGGTTGAAGCCCTCGCTCATGCCGAGCACCTCGACGAGTTCGACCGGCGGGTCCGCCAGCGCGCCGAGGCGATTGAGCCGGCGGATCGCGGAATCGTCCTGGTAGAGGCTGAAAATCGCCTCCAGCCGATGGATCTCCTGGACGCACAGGCCGATGAGCCGCTGGGCCTCGGCGGGGTCGGCGTGGCTGATCTGGATGGTCGAATCCGCTCCCAGGGCAACGCCGCGCCAGATCTCAAGTTTCGCGTCGGCGGGCGCCGCACCGGCGGCAACGGGCAGCAGGGCGAGGCCAGGCATGGCGGCGCTGATGTGAAGGAAGCGGCGGCGGGACAGGCGGGCAACGGACTTGGGCATCAGCGTTCTCCCCCATCGGGCGCTGCGGCACCGGCCAGGTGCGGCAGGATGTAGTCCGCCGGCATGGCGGCGAAGCCGACCAGGCGGCCGCCCTCCCGCGCCGCGAACGCCCCGGCCTCGGCCGCATCCGCGAACGGGACCGCCTCGTTCGTCTCCATGCCGCCGTGGGCGCGGCTGCCGACGACGAAGACGGCGCTGCGGGCATCGATCCAGATGCCGGGCCCCGGCTGCTCCCAGGACCGCGCCCGTGCCATGTCGGTGACGTAGATCGCGGTGATGTCCTTGGGCGTCTCGGGGAGGAGCGTGAAGGCGAACATGTCGCGCACGGAGGCGAACCAATAGGGCGCCGCTCGGCCGCGGACGAAAATCTCGGCCTTGGGGCCAGGGTGCTCGCCGATGCCCATGCCGCAGAACTCGGCCACCGCGTCGGGCGAGATCTCACGCGCCGAGGGTCTCTTCTCCGCGGCCGGGCCGCAGCCGGCAACGAGGAACGGGGTCAGCAGCAGAACGGCAAGGTCGCGGCGCATCAGACCTGCCTCCGCGCGAACACCGCGACCGATGCGGCCAGCGGCGCCGCCACCCAGAGGCCGAGCGCGGCGAGCAGCGTCGCTGGCGCGACCGCGAGATGGCCGGCCAGCCCGGACAAGCCGGCGAACTGCCCGACCTCCGGCAGGCCGGTGAGGTTCAGCAGCCGGTAGGCGTCGGTCGGGTTCGCCACCAGCAGCGCCTGCACCAGCGGCGCGCGCAGCGTGCGCCCCTGATCGGCGATGAGCAGGCCGAGCAGCGCCATGTCGTAGAGCAGCACCGAGGCGAGCCAAACCCCGAGCGCGATGCCGGCGGCCGTGCGCGGGTCGCGCGCCAGCGTGCTGACGAGGGTGCCGGTGGCGACGAAGGCGGCGCCGAGCAGGATGCTGGTGCCGATCAAGGTGCAGAAGGCCGCAACCGCGGCGTCGTCGCCGGCCGCGCCGAGCCAGAGGGCCAGCCCGGCGGCGCCATAGGCCACGGCGGTGGCAAGCCCGAGCATGACGACATGGCCGGCGAACTTGCCGATCACCACTTGCCAGCGTGCCAGCGGGTACGACAGCAGCAGCACCATCGTGCCGCGATCGAGCTCTCCGGCAATGGTGTCATGGGTCAGCACCAGCGCGATCAGCGGCACCAGGAAAATGGTCAGGCTGGACAGGCTGACGACGGTCACGGCGAGCCGGCTCGCACCCACATTGCCGGTCGGTGCGCTGCCGAGCAGGGCGAGCGTGAGGGCGAGGCCGGCGAGCAGCGACGCGGTGGCAAGGACGCGGCGATTGCGCAGCCCCTCGCGGATTTCGCGCAGGGCGATGATGACGATCGGCTTCATCCCACGGGCTCCGCATCCCGGCGCAGCAAACCGGCGTAGATTTCGTCGAGGCTCGCGTGCAGCAGCTCGATGTCGGCGACCGGTTCGCGGCCGGACAGGACCGCGCGCAGACGGTCCATCTTTTCCGCAGCCGGGCAGATGATTTCGATGCGCCGCCCGGCACCGGCCGCCACGCCGGTCACTGCCCCGCCGGCGCCGGCCGCGACCGGCACGGGCGCTTCCATGCGCACCAGGATGCGGACCGGGTCGCCCGCCATCCGGCGCAGGTCGGTAAGGGTTCCATCCGCGACCTTGCGGCCCTGGCGCAGCACGACGACGCGGTCGGCGCGGTGTTCGAGCTCCGCGAGGGCGTGCGAGGAGAGCAGGATTCCGACCCCTTCGGCGGCCAGCTCGTCGAGAAGGGCGTAGAAGGCCTGCCGCAACTCGGGATCGAGCCCGGTCGTCGGTTCGTCGAGCAGGAGCAGCCGCGGCCGGCCGATCAGCGCCTGGGCCAGGCCGAGGCGCTGGCGCATGCCCTTCGAATAGCCGCCCACCCGCTGGCCGGCGACATCGGCGAGGCCGACGCGCGCCAGCAGCTCCCGGTTGGCGGCCAGCGGCGCGCCCTTCAGCTGCGCATAGAAGGCGAGCAGCTCGGCGCCGGTCATGTTCGGATGAAAGGCGATCGTCTCCGGCAGAAAGCCGATCGCCCGGCGCGCCTCGGCGGCGCCGGCGCGGGCCGGATCGTGGCCGAGCACTGTGATGCGGCCGGCGTCGGGACGGATCAGGCCGAGCAGCAGCTTGATCAGCGTCGATTTGCCGGCCCCGTTGTGGCCGACGAGGGCCAGGATCTCCCCCGCACCGAGCACGAGGTCCAGTGCCGCGAGCGCGTCGCGGCCGGCATAGCGCTTGGCCACGCCGTCGACCCGGACCAGCGGCGCCGTCATCGGTCCGCGCCCTCCAGCCGCTGCAGCGCGGCGACCGCGGGCGGGCGCATCAGCGGCGCGCTGTCGATGACGCCGCCGGGATGGAGGTTGGGGAATTGCGCCTGCGCCCACCGCAGCAGCTGCACCGCAGGGCTGTTCAGCAGCAGCTTGGCGAGCGGGTAGCGCCAGACGATCTGATCGGTGAGGTCGTTCGGCCGGTAGGCGGAATCGGCGATGCCGTCGCCGTCGAGGTCGAAGGCGGGATTGTCGCTCCAGAAATTTCCGCGCCCCTGCCACGACCAGTCGAGCTTCCGCGTGCCGACATACATCACCTGTGTACGGTTGCCGATGAAGGCGTTGCCGGCGATTACGTTGCGCTCGGACCCGGCGGTGAAGTGGATGCCGATACGGCAGCCCTCGAAGGCATTTCCGACGATCCTGTTCTTGTTGGCGTTGTAGATGAACACGCACTTCTCGCCGCCATGGATGACCGCGTTGCCGGTGATTTCCGACCCGTTGGCATAGTTGAAGAGGAACCCATGGTCCCGGTCGCCGTCCGAGAGATTGTCGCGGATGGCGATATGATCGGAAAACATGATCACGTAGCCGGCGTGGTTGCCGGTGGAGACGTTACCGACCACCTCGCTGTCGTTGGTGTACATGTAATGCACCGCGAAGCGCACCCCGTGCAGCCGATTGTCGCGGAAGACGTTGCGCCGGCTCGTGTTGGAGAAGATGCCGTCGCGGCCGCCGCTGATGTCGTTGCCGATCACCTGCGCCCCGGGTGCGTTCCAGACATAGACACCGTTGCCGCTGTCGTTGAGGTTGGGCGCGGTCCAGCCACGGATGCGGTTATTCCGCACCATGGCGTCGCGCGCGCCATGGACATAGATGCCGACGAGGCAGTCGGTGATGCTGTTGTTCTCGACGACCGCACCGACCGCTTCGGCTTCGAGGAAGATTCCCGCATCCATGGTCTCCGCGTTCCGGCCGGAGTTGCGGATGGCGATGTCCCGCACCGTGACGCCCGCCGCTACGACCTCGACGGTGCGGCCGCTGCCTTGGCCGTCGATGATGGCGCCGGATGTGCCGCGCAGGATCACCGCCCGGGTGATCCGCACCGGGCCTCGGTAGACTCCCGGTGCCAGCAGGATCTCGTCCCCGGGCGCGGCCGCGGCGAGGGCGGCGGCCAGATGGCCGTCACCCTCGCTCACCTCGATCCGCGCTGCGAGCGCCGGCGCGACGACGAGCGCACCGGCAAGCGCGAGCAGGAGCGTTCTCCATCTCCGGCCGGGGCCGCCACGAGCCATTACGTATTCCTGGGCTCGACGATCATTCGCCCCGACATTTCCATGTGCAGCGCGTGGCAGAACCACTGGCAATAGTACCAGTGCACACCCGGCCGGTCCGCGACGAAGGTCACCGAGGCGGTCTCGAGCGGCGAGATCTCCATCGCGATGCCGTGGCGGATGATGGTGAAGCCGTGGGTCAGGTCCTCGATATCGTCCATGTTGGTGATCGTGACCGTGACCTCGTCACCCTGCTTCACCGTGAACTTGTCGAGGCTGTATTTCGGCGCGTTGGAGTGCATGTAGACCCGCACCTTGTTGCCATCGCGGATGACGTGGGCGGCCTCCTCGAGCTTGACCCCGTCGGCGGCGGCCTGTTTGCGGATGTCGTCCCACATCGGGTCGTCGCGCTTCCACGTGATCGCCGGCTTCAGCTTGGAGCGGTGGACGATGCAGATGTCATGCGGTTCGGCGAAGCTCGGTCCGTCGTGCACGAGCTGCATCTTGTCGCCGGAAATATCGATCAGCTGATCATTCTCCGGATGCAGCGGCCCGACCCGCAGGAACCGGTCTTTCGAGAATTTGTTGAGTGACATCAGCCACTTGCCGTCGGCTTCCTTGGTCTCGCCCATCGAGCTGTGGTTGTGACCGGGCTGGTAATGGACGTCGATCTTCTGCAGGATCGGGCTCACCTTCTCGCCCTTGAAGGCGCGGCGGGCGAGATCGATGTTCCACTTCACCACTTGGCTGTCGATGAACAGCGTCGTGAAGGCGTTGCCCTTGCCGTCATAGGCGGTGTGCAGCGGGCCGAGGCCGAGCTCTGGCTCGGCCACCACGGCGCCGCGCGGCTTGATCTTGTCGTCGAACACGCCGTCGAGCAGGCGCACGTCGATCACGGTCACCGTCGGCGAAAGCTTGCCCGCGGCGACGATGTGGATGCCATCCGGCGCGGCGTTGCAGCCGTGCGGATTGTTCGGCACGGGAATGTAGCGGGTGTAGCGGGATCCATGACGGCCATCGATCACGGGGACTCCGCCGATCGTCTTGTAGTCGCCGCTCTTGACCGCTTCCTCGATGCGCTTGATGTTGAACACGACCACCCAGTCCTCGTCGGCGGAGGTCATATCCTCCAGGACGAAGCCTTTCTCGGAATTATAGCATGTCGAGAAGGCGTACTTGCCCTGGTAGTCGCAATCGGTGTTGTCGAGGTTGCCATCGACGAGGACCTGCCAGGCAACCTTCATGGTGTCACCGTCGATCGCGGTGTAGACGGACCAGTATTTCGTCTTGTCGTCATCCAGGACGCTGCCGTCGTTGGGGATCGGGATGATGTGCTCGCTATTGGCGAACACGTAGCCGGTGCGCGGATAGCGTTGCGGGCGCAGCCCGTGGATGTCGGAGGCGTTCGGGATCTCGATGATCTTGTCACATTTCATCACGTCGCAGCGGATCCGGGCGACGCGGCAGTTCGCCTTGTCGTTGACGAAGATGAAGCGGCCGTCGTAGGTCCCGTCCGTGAACGACATGTGGGGGTGGTGCGCGTCGCCGTTGATGAACGTGCCACCGCGGGATTCGAGGAATTTACGGGTCTCGGGCAGCAATCCCTCGGTGAGGATCTTGCGGCTCTCATTGGTCAAACCCCAGCCGGTGGCGCTGTCGCGGTTGAACACGGGGATGCGCATGAACTCGCGCATCGACGGGATGCCGAAGATGCGCACCTCGCCGGTCTGTCCGCTGCTGTTGAATCCGTAATATTCGTCGAGATCTCCAGGTCGCACCTCGTGGGTCGGCGCGCCGGTTGCCGCGGTGGCGCGCCGCCCCAAGCCGGTCAGGGCGGCCCCCGAAAGGGCGCCCACCACGCCGGCCGCGCCGGCGAGCCGGACGGTGGTGCCGAGCAGGCCGCGCCGGCCGAGCGCTGCTTCCTCGTCTTGGGAGGGCGGGGTCTCGGAAGCGGCGGTTTCGTCGGACGGGGTCATGGGCAAGCTCCTCATGTAAGGTGTGCCGTAGATGCATGTTTAATCCGACAACGAAGCGCTGGTGTTGATCTGAATCAAGGGCGGTCCTGATTTGGGTGGCGCTGGTGGCGCGCCCGTGACCGCCGCCCGCCGCTCGGCCTTGAGCCGGCGCTGGATCATCACTGGGCAGGCATGGTCGTCGTAATACAGCACCTGGCAGTTGAGGCACTGGATGCATTCGTTTGGATTGATCGTGCCTTCGGGATGAATCGCCTGGACCGGGCACTCGTTCGCGCAGCGCTGGCAGGGGTTGCCGCATTCGCGGTAGCGTTTCAGCCAATCGAACATGCGCAGCCGGGCCGGGATGGCGAGCGCGGCCCCGAGCGGGCAGAGATAGCGGCAGAAGAAGCGTTCGACGAACACGCTGCCGGCGAGCAGCGTTCCGGCATAGAGCACGAACGGCCAGGAGCGGACGAAATCGAGGATGATCGCGGTCTTGAACGGCTCGATCTCGGAATATTCCTCGCTCAGTGACAGATCGTAGAGTGAAAGCCCGAACAGAATGAGGAAGATCACGTATTTGATCGGCCACAGGCGCTGATGCAGGCCGAAGGGCAGGCGCAGCTGCGGAATGCGCAGCCGTTTGGCCACAGCGGAGAGCAGTTCCTGCAGCGCGCCGAAGGGGCAGAGCCAGCCGCAGAACGCGCCCCGTGCCCAGAACAGCATGGCGCTGGCGATGGCGAACCACAGAATGAAGATGAGCGGATCCATCAGGAACGTCTCCCAACGGAAATCCGTCCGCAGTGCGTTGACGAAGGCGTGGATATTGACCACCGAAACCTGCGCGTGCGCGTACCAGCCCATCCAGAGCAGCGTGAAGGTGAGGAAGCCGATCCGCAGGCGCCGATAGAGCCGCGGCCGGCGGACCAGGCCGTCCTGAAAGAAGAAGATCGCGGTGAGTGCCAGCAGAGCGATGCCGAGGATCACCACCTGGGACAACTTGGCCCGCCAGATTTTCATCCATAGCGGCGGCACCGCGCGCGGCCCCGCCGGCTGGATCGTCGGTGCCGGCGTCTGTTGCGCGGCAGGGACGGCCTGTGCCGGTTCGGGTTCGGGCCTCGCCAGACGGGTGTATTTGGCCGGCAGCGAATACGAGAGATCGAACGTCAGGAAGGCCTTTTCGCGCGCGCCGGTGGCGCGCTGAACGAGCAGGGTCAATCGCCAAGCGGCCGCGGGGTCGAAGCCGCTGTCGGGCTTGACGAGAAAGAGTCCGATTTCCGGCAGATCCGGTGCGCTGGCGGCGTGGATGACGCCGAGCCGCTCATAGTCACGATCATGAAAGCGGATCAGCCGGTCGCCCTGGATCAGCTCGAAACGGTCGAAGATGCCGCCGCGCACATAGCCCGAGCCCTTGAACGAATAGCGGCCCTCGCCGGCGATGAGGATTGCTTGCTGGCCGGGCACCAGTTCCTCGCTCAGCCGCTTATAGCCGTCCTCGCCGAGCAGGCTGCGGCCGATCGCCGGGACACTCACGACGGCGGCGTAGAGCGTGATGAAACTGTCCGAGTCCGGTCCGGGCTCCGGCGCATCCGCCGCATGCGAAGCGGGTGAGTGCGCGAAGGCTGCGTTGATCTCGCCAACGGAGAGCGCCAGGCGGCGCACCGAGCCGTCGCCGAGCAGCGCGGCCCAGTTCTCGATGGTTCCCTTCGTCGGGTCGACGACCGGGGTGGCGGTGGCGGGCGCGGGCTTCGCAGCGGTGGCGCCGCCGAGGGCGCGGGCCTGCGCGATGCGGATCGCCGAGCGGGTGAGGCTGTCGCCGATCACCATGGTGGTGACGGTGGCGCCGCTGATGATGTCGGCGGGCGGACCGTTGACGACCGGGCCGGGTGTCTGGTCGAATTTCAGGCCGACATAGGTCCGGATGAAGCCGATGAGCTTGGCCGCGGGAATGCCAATGAGCACGATCGGCTCATGATGATCGACCAGCTTCGCGCCGACGATGCGACCATCGAGGTCGATGCCGACCAGAATGCGGATCGGCTTGCCTGAATAGCCGGTGGAATCGACGACGTCCGAGTTGAGATAGACATAGCCGAGCGGCTGGTGGCCCTTGTACGCCGCCGCCGCCGGCGGGTTGCCCTCGGGGGGGGCGAAATTGTCCGCGCCCGGAAAAATCTCCTCAGGCTTTACCTGCCCGAGATAGTCCTGGAGATGCGCGCCCGTATCGGCCCCGGCCGGACGCCCGGCCGAGATGATGAAGAACAGCGCCAGCAGGCCCAGAACACCGGCGCGCGTGCCTCGCCACGGCCCCGGAGCAGCCGGCTTCCGTCGCCATAGCCGGGACCGGATGAACGCGGTGAGTGGCATGCGCAGTCCCTCTGCTTCCTGGGCGCGCAGGATGCGGCTTTCAAAGAGGTATACAAGATAGTAGTTTTGCGGAGGTGTCATGCCGATCGCTCCCCGCTTGAGGCTGGTGCGCCCCCCCCCGCCGCGGGGCTTCGGCGGGGGCGGCGGGCCTTCCAGGCTTGTGCATTGGAGCGTTGGAGCTTGCGCAGCGCGGCGGACCGCCAGAGGGAGGAGGCCTGCCGATGACGGATGCGCCCATCGCCTACCCACGGCCCATCGGTTCCGCGGCCGAGTTGCTTGCGCTGGCGATGGGCATGGAGACCGAAGCGGCCCGGCGCTATGCGGCGCTGGCCGAGCGCATGGAGGCTGCCGGGGAAGCGCGGCTGGCCGCCCTGTTCGGCTCTCTTGCCCGCATGGAGCAGGGCCATGTCGCGCAGGTGGTGGTCCGCGCGCAGGAGATCACCGGTGCGCCGCCGGCCGCCGCGGCAGGGGGGTGGGAGGTGCCCATCGGCTTCGACGAGGAGGCGGCGCGCTCGGCCGCGCTGACGCCGTATCGGGCCTTGGCCATCGCGGTCCGCAACGAGGAGCGGAGCTTCGCCTTTTTCACCTATCTGGCGGCGACCGCGCCCGATGATGCGGTCCGGTCGCTCGCCGAGGGCTTCGCGCGGGACGAGCTCGACCATGCGGCGCTGCTGCGCCGGGAACGGCGACTCGCTTGGCGGGAGACGCCGCCGAGCCGCGTCGTGGCGCCGGAGAGTGTCGCGGCGCTGCTGAGCGAGGCGGAAGCGTCCGAGCGCGCGGCCGCGGTGGCCCACCGTCTCCTGGCCACCCGGCTGCAGGCGCGCGGCGAGGTGGTGGCAGCGGAGGTGTTCGCTGCCGCCGCCGCCGCGGAGTCCGGGCTCGCGAACGAGCTTGCGGCCCGGCTGCCGGCCAGCACCGTTGCCCGCGCTCCGCCGCCACGGGCGTCGACCGCGCGTGACGGGCTGCGGCTGCTGGAACTCGCCTTCGACCGCTACAGCGACATCGCCGACCATGCGCGCGACGAGGCGGTGATGCGCGAGGCGCAGGCGCTGGCGGAGCGCGCCCTGGTCCGGTTGGCAGGGGCGCACGGCACCTTGCCGGCCGCACCGGCACCGGAGACCCTGAAGCGGTGACGAGGCCCGGCCGGGCTTGGGCGTCAATCGGCCAGGTGCGCGTCGGGATGGAAATGGGCGTAGATCCGGCGCGCGATCTCACGGCTGATCCCCGGGGCCGCTTCGAGGTCCGCGAGCCCCGCCTGACGCACGCCACGGGCGGAGCCGAAATGGTTCAGCAGGGCGCGCCGCCGCGCGGCGCCGATGCCGGCAATGCTGTCCAGTTCGCTTTCGGTCAAGGCCCGTGAGCGGCCGCTGCGGTGGGTGCTGATGGCGAACCGGTGCGCCTCGTCGCGCAGCCGCTGCAGGTAATAGAGCAGCGGGTCGCGCGGCGGCAGCTGGAGCGGTGGGCGGCCGGCGGCGTGCAGCCACTCGCGTCCGGCGTCGCGGTCCGGGCCCTTGGCGATGGCGACGATGGGGACATCCTCGATGCCGAGCTCGGCGAGCGCGGCCCGGGCGGCGGATAGCTGGCCGGCGCCGCCGTCGATCAGCACGAGATCGGGCCAGGCGGCGTCCTCGCCCCGCTCGGAGCGCTCGCGGAGCGCGCGGGTGAAGCGGCGCGACAGCATCTCGCGCATCATGGCGAAGTCGTCCCCCGGCGTGACCGGTCCGCGGATGGCGAACTTGCGATAGGCATTGCGCAGGAACCCCTCGGGCCCGGCGACGATCATCGCGCCGTAGGGATTCGTGCCCATGATGTGGCTGTTGTCGTAGACCTCGATCCGCTCCGGAGCGGCCGGCAGCGCGAACAGGCGCGCGAGCGCTTCGCGCTGCTGGCGCTGGCCCGCCGCCTCAGCGAGCCGGCGCTCGAGCGCCTCGCGCGCGTTGATCTCGGCATGCGCGACCACGGCGTGCTTCTCGCCGCGCTGCGGCACGGAGAGGCGCACCTTGCGCCCGGCCTTGAGCGAGAGTGCCTCGGCGATCAACGCCTGCTCCGGCAGGGGATGGTTCAGCAGCAGCAGCGGCGGCGGCGGCTTGTCGTCGTAGAACTGCGCGACGAACGCGGCCAGCACCTCCGCGGCCTCGGCGCTCGCGGCGTGGCTCGGGAAATGCGCGCGGTTGCCGTTGTTGCGGCCGCCGCGGACGAAGAACACCTGCACGCAGCTCAGCCCGGCGATCTGCCAGACGGCGAGCACGTCGGCTTCCTGCACGCTCGCCGGATTGACCACACCGCTGGCTTGGACATGGGTGAGGCCACGGATCCGGTCGCGCAGTCGCGCGGCGCGTTCGAACTCCAGCGCCGCTGCCGCCGCTTCCATCTCGGCCGCGAGGTCGCGCTGCAGCGCGGCGCCGCGGCCGGCGAGGAAGGTTTTCGCCTGGTCCACCAGGGCGGCGTAGTCGGCTTCGCTGATGCGCCCGACACAGGGCGCCGAGCAGCGGCGGATCTGGTAGAGCAGGCAGGGACGCGCGCGGCTGGCGAAGACCGTATCGGCGCAGGAGCGCAGCAGGAACAGACGCTGCATCGCCGTCACTGTCTGGTTCACGGCCCAGGCCGAGGCGAACGGGCCAAAATAACTGCCCTTGCGCACCCGCGCGCCACGATGCTTCGCGATCTGCGGGAAAGGGTGATCCTCGGTGAGCAGGAGCCACGGGTAGGACTTATCGTCGCGCAGTACGATGTTGTAACGAGGCGCGAGGCGCTTGATCAGGTTCGCCTCGAGCAGCAGCGCCTCGGCCTCGGTGTGGGTGGTGATGATTTCCACGGTCGCCGTCGCAGCGACCATGCGCCGGAGCCGCTCGGGCAGGCGGGCGGGCTGGGTGTAGGCGGCGAGGCGCTTCCTGAGCACGCTCGCCTTGCCGACATAGAGCGCCTCGCCGCGCGGTCCCAGCATGCGATAGACCCCCGGGGCGGCGGGCGCGGTGGCGAGCGCTGCCTCGACGACACCGGCTCCGCGCGCCGGCGGCGTGTCCTCCGGTGTGGTGTCGGGGTCGGATACACTCATAGCGGAGGGGCCGGATGCACGATGCGCGTTACGCTCCCGCGCCGCCATGCCCGCCTGATGGGCGAGCGCCGGCTGCGCGAACCCTGATGATCCACCAAACCTGTGGATAAGTTTGTGGGGAGTTTGCGCATCGAGGCGTGAAAGTCCAGGGAACCGGCGGCTTCGGCGGGGCTGCCCAAAATTCGCGCATTGATATCAACTCATTGATCTATAGAGATATTAGATTGCGAGTCGGAAACGGTTTGCAGCATCATTCGCCATCATTCTGTAACTCTTGAGGCTTCTCCGGTGACGTGGACAAGCCCCGCCCACTGGCTCGATCCTAGGGACGATGTCGTGATCGCCGGTTTTCGGAGCGTTCACGCCGCACTCGCGCGCGATTGTCGAATTCATAGAGTTTATCGATGAAATTCGAGATTCTATCAACCCGTCCCTAAGTCAATGGCTTGGCGGGGCAGGAAGCGGCCGCTGCCGGGGCGGGCCAGAACCTCCGCGCCGTCCCAGATCTGGGTTCCGCGCAGGAACGTCGCGGCCACGCGGGCGCGCATGGCACGGCCGTGGAAGGCGGAGTGGCGCAGCGGCGCGCGATCCTCGATGCGCGCCTGATCGAACACGAAATGGCCGGGCTCCAGGACGAGCACATCGCAATCGGCCCCGACCGCGAGACTGCCCTTGCGCGGAAAGAGCCCGTGGAACCGCGCGCTGCGCTCCGCGGCGTAGAGCGCCATCAGGTTCGCCGCCAGGCCGCGCTCGGCCAGCAGAGTGTAGAACAGCGGCGCGAAGCTTTGCAGCCCGGTGAGGCCGGCACGGCAGGCGAAAATGTCCGCCCGCGTCTTTTCCTCGATCGGCCAGGGCGAGTGATCGGTGGAGACGTAGGCGATGTCGCCGGCGAGCAGCGCGGTCCAGAGGCCGTCGACCTCCGCCGCGGTGCGGAACGGCGGGTTGCACTTGCCGAGCCCGCCCAGGCGCACGAGGTCGGCCTCGGTCATGCAGAGATAATGGATGCAGGTCTCGCCGCTCGCCCGCCCGCCCATGCCGCGATAGAGCCGCGCCAGTTCGAAGCCGCGCGGCAGCGAGGAGTGCGCGATGTGAACCTGCGCGCCAGTGCTGAGCCCGATCTCGAACATCTGCAGGTCCGCGAGCGTTTCCGAAACGGGCGGCCGGGTGCGGCAATGCATGATCGCGGCGGTCTCGCCGGCGGCGTTGGCCTGTTGCACGAGCCGGTCGACCAGTTCCTGATCTTCGTTGTGCAGCGCAACAGGGAGTCCGGTTTGCGCGATTTCGGTGAAGGCTGCGAGCATCCTTGCCGGGTCGATGCGCGGGAAGCGGACCGGGTCGTATTCATACGTGGAGAGTTTGAACGCTGTTATGCCGGCGGCGGCGAGCTCGGCGATGGCACCGAGACCGCCGGTCTTCGGGATGGTGCCGTAGAGCGCGACGTCGACATGCGCCGTCCGTTCGACCCAGCCGATTTTCTCGGCGAGGATCGCCGTGTCGGTGACAGGGCGCGGCACGTCGTAGGGCATGTCGACGCAGGTCGTGATCCCGCCAGCAGCGGCGCTGCGGGTCGATCCCTCGATCCCGGCAAATCCGATCGCCGAGCCCGTATGCATGTGTCCGTCAACCAGGCCGGGCAGAATGAGGCAGCCGGGATAGTCGAAATGCGTCGATGCCGCAGGCGGCGGGCCGGCGCCGAAGGCCGCGACCCGGCCCCCGCGCGCGGCGACGTAGCCCGACGGAATGGTCTGCGTCGCAGTGACGATGTCTCCACTTATGACGATGTCGAAAGGCTGGGCCACCGCTGCGTTTTCCCTGCCTGCCGCCGGATGATGCCGACAGAGTCTGCCATTGCGGCTTGCCGTTCCGCAAGCGGCACCTTACCAAGACCGCTTCCGGCGGCGCGCGCGGCGGCGCCGGCACCGCAACAGGAAGGAACAACGCATGCAAATGCACGAAGTGAAGGTCTATCCCTCCAAATCCACCCTCAGGCGGGAGGACCAGCTGGCGTGGAAGATCGCCGCCGTCGCCGCCGACAAGGTGGCGGTCGACCGGGACGTTGCGGAGATGGTCATCAACCGGATCATCGACAACGCCGCCGTCGCGATCGCGGCGATCAACCGCGGTCCGGTCACGACCGCCCGCGACATGGCGCTCGCGCATCCGCGGCGCGGCGGCGGCGCCGCCGTCTTCGGTGCTCCGCCATCGCGCCGGGTGAGCCCGGAATGGGCCGCCTGGGCGAACGGCACCGCGGTGCGCGAGCTCGACATGCACGATACCTTCCTCGCCGCCGACTATTCCCATCCCGGCGACAATATCCCGCCGATCCTCGCCGTGGCGCAGACGCTCGAACGGTCCGGCCGTGACCTGATCCGTGCCATCGCCACCGGCTACGAGATCCAGATCGACCTCGTCCGCGCCATCTGCCTGCACGAGCACAAGATCGACCACATCGCCCATCTCTGCCCGGCGCAGGCCGCCGGCATCGGCACGCTGCTGCGCCTGCCCGTCGAGACCATCTATCAGGCGGTGCAGCAGGCGGTGCATGTCAGCTTCACCACCCGCCAGTCGCGTAAGGGCGAGATCAGCTCGTGGAAGGCCTTTGCTCCGGCGCATGCCGGCAAGCTCGCGGTCGAGGCAGTTGATCGTGCGATGCGCGGCGAGGGCGCGCCGAGCCCGATCTACGAAGGCGAGGATTCGGTCATCGCGTGGATGCTCGACGGGCCGAAGGCGCTCTACCATGTGCCGCTGCCCGCGCCCGGCGAGTCCAAGCGCGCCATCCTGGACAGCTTCACCAAGGAGCACAGCGCCGAGTACCAGGCGCAGGCGCTGATCGATCTCGCCTTCCGCCTGCGCGAGCGCATTGCCGACAGCGGCGCGGTGGAGCGCATCGTCATCCACACATCGCACCATACCCACAACGTCATCGGCACCGGGGCCAACGACCCGCAGAAGATGGACCCGGACGCGAGCCGCGAGACGCTGGACCACTCGATCATGTACATCTTCGCCGTCGCGCTGCAGGACGGCCGCTGGCACCACGTCGACAGCTACAGCTCCCGTCGCGCACACCGCCCGGACACGGTGGCGCTGTGGCACAAGATCGAGACCCGCGAGGATGCCGAGTGGACGCGCCGCTATCACACGAGCGATCCGGCCGAGAAGGCCTTCGGCGCCCGCGTCGAGATCTTCCTTGCCGACGGCACCCGGGTCGAGGACGAGATGGCGGTGGCCAACGCCCACCCGCTCGGCGCGCGGCCCTTCGTCCGCGACGACTATATCCGCAAGTTCACGACCCTGACGGACGGCGTGCTGTCCGCCCGTGAGTCGAACCGCTTCCTCGATGCGGTGCAGAACCTGCCGCGGCTGAAGGCGGGCGAGCTCGATGTCGTTAACGCTGCATTGCCGGCCGGGCGACTTGCAGTCGGCAAGCCGGGACTTTTCTGATCGGCGACACGCCGCGCTGTGGCGGCGTGATCACGCAGCTGCGACCGTGTCAGCGGTCGCGCTGCGGATTGCGCATGGCGTGATTGCTTTTTGTTGACATTCCTGCGGCAGAAGTGGAAGAGCGAATCCAGCGTGGGTGCGCGCACGATTCGCAATGCGCGCCCGGCGCTCGGTGCGGCGCTGAAGAATGATCGCCGGAGTGCAGCGGGCGCGGTGGCGTCGGCAGTGAGAGCGGGAGTGAAGGCAAAAGCGCATGGCAGACGTCGCAGCGTGGCAGGCGATGGATGTGGCGGTCGGCACGCGATCCAGCATCGCCAGCCTGCGTCTCGGGACTGCACAGCCATGCGCGCCGGTGCCCAATTCCTGCCTTGGTGTCGGCGCAGTCTGATGACCGCAACGTCACGACAGGCCGTGCCGCTCTGCTGGCCGATGCCGCGAAAGCGCGGCGTCGCTGCTGCGGGCGCCGGCGCGGTGCGGGATCGGCCGTGCCGCTCGCAGCCCTGACGCCAGAGGGGCGCGAAGCGTTGTCCGATGAACTCAGGAGAGGAGTCCTCGACATGAGTAGCGACGAGACCAACACGGAACAGCCGCGCGCGCAGGCGCTCGCGGTCCGTGCGCCGACCCGGCGGGGTGGCGCGGGGCGAACCGCGCGCCCGGCAACTGCGCGCGCGACGACGAAGCGTGCGAGCGGAACGCGCAAGGCCGCGGCCAAGCCGGCGGCCCGCAAGGCGGCGCCGAAGAAAGCAGCGGCAAAGAAGGCGACGACGAAGAAGACGACGACGAAGAAGACGACGGCAAGGAAGCCGGCGGCGAAGAAGCCCGCGACGCGCAGAGTGGCGGCGAAGAGCACGGCCGCTGGTACGCGCCGTACGGCGAAGGCAGCGGCGAAGACGGGGCGCCGCGCCGCGGCAGCCAAGACCACACGCCGCGCGGCGGCGACCAAGACCACGCGCCGCGCCGCGCCCAAGACGGGCACGCGCGCGACGGGCACACGCGCGGCTGCCAAGCCAGCGGCGCGCAAGACGACGCGCAAGACTGCGACCCGCGCCGCCGCCGCGCCGAAGGCGGCGACACGGACGGCTGCGAAGCGCGCGTCGGCGGCGAAGGCCCCAGCGGCGAAGACTTCAGCGGCGAAGACTTCAGCGGCGAAGGCCCCAGCGGCGAAGCGCACGACGACCCGCCGGGCTGCCGGAACGACGGCGTCCGCGTCGGCCGCTGCGAAGCGCCCCGCAACGCGCCGCGTCAAGACCGCTGGCGAGGCGGCGGCGAAGCCGGTGGTTCGCCGTCCGCGCAAGCCGAAGGTGAGCGAGCCGGCGTCGACGCCCATGGCGATGGACACGACGCCGACCTCCGAGACCGCGGAGTAACGCCGACCACGTGGCGTCCGGATGAACCCAGCTCCCCGCGGGAGTTGGGTTCATCGTTCAGCCGAACGTGGCGAGCAGATCGTTCACCTGCTCCGCGGTCAGCGTGCGCGCCTCGAACCGGCGCAGCAGCAGCGCGAGCTTGGCAGCTTCCTCCAGCTCTTCGGCCGCATACACGGCATCGGTCAGTGTCCGCGCGGAGACGACCGGGCCGTGATTGGCAAGCAGCACCGCACGCGCCTCGCGCGCCGCGGCGGTGATGGCCGGCTCCATCGACGGATCGCCAGGGCGGTAATAGGCGACCAGCGGCAGAACGCGTCCGATGCGCATGACGAAATAGGGGGTCAGCGGCGGGATCGGGTTGGCATCCCCCGGGCTGGCGAGGCACGCGATCGCGGTCGCCATGGTGGAGTGAAGATGCACCACCGCACCGGCGTCCGCGCGTGCGGTGTAGAACGCTCTGTGCATGAACACCTCCTTCGAGGGCGCATCGCCGCCGATGTGGCGATACGCGGCATCGAGGCGCGCGATGCGGGCGGGATCGAGCCGGCCGAGGCAGGAGTTGGTCGGCGTGATCAGGTAGCCGTCGTCGAGGCGAACGCTGATATTGCCGGCGCTGCCGACCGAAAACCCGCGCGCGAACAGGCTCGCGCCGAGCTCGACGAGCTGCTGACGCAGGGCGGCTTCGTCCATGGGAACCTCGTGGGGAAGGCGCCGCTCAGGGCGCGACGCGGGTTGCGAAGGCTTTGAGGAAGAAGTCCGGCGCACCGAAATTGCCGCTCTTGAGCGCCAGCAGCAGCGGCGGGCCGCTGCCTTCCGCGCGCGTCCATGGCACGCCGGGATCGATCTCCGCGCCGATGCGCAGGCGGCGGACGCCGAGTTGCGCCACCGTCGCGCCGGAGGTTTCGCCACCGGCAACGACGAGCCGGCGCACGCCGCGGGCCACCAGCCCCTCGGCGATCGCCGCCAGCGCCGTCTCGACCAGCGCGCCCGCTGCCTCGCGGCCAAGTTTCGCCTGCAGCGCCGCGACGCGGTCCGGCGGTGCCGAGGCGGCGATGACGACCGGCGCCGCACCGAGGCGCGAGTCCGCCCACGCGAGCGCTTGCGCCGCCAACGCGGCCGCATCCGGCTTGGCCAGCGGATCGAGTTCAAGGGTCGGAACCCGTTCGCGCGCGGTGGCGATCTGCAGCAGCGTGGCGCGGGAGCAGGATCCGGCGAGCACGGCCGCATGCCCGGCGACGTCGTCGAGCGCACCAGGATCCGGGTTGGGCGCCAGCAGCCCGGCGCGGCGGAAATTCTCCGGCAGTCCCATCGCCACGCCCGAGCCGCCGGTGATCACCGCATGCGCCGCCGCCGCCTCGCCGATGGCAAAGAGATGCGCCTCGTTCAGCGCGTCGACGATGGCGTAGCGCCGGCCCTGTTCCTTCAGCATCGTCATGGCGCGCCGGATCGTGTCGGCACCCTGCTCCACCGTCGCGTAGGGGACGAGGCCGACAGTGCCGTCGGTCTGATGCGCCAGCACGCGCACCAGATTGGCGTCCTTCATCGGCGTCAGCGGGTGGTTCTCCATGCCGCTCTCATTGAGCAGCGCACTGCCGACGAAGAGATGGCCCTGATAGACGGAGCGCCCGTTGGCCGGGAAGGCGGGACAGGCCAGCGCGAAGCCGGAAGCGGTGGCCGCGACCAGCGCATCGGCGACGGGGCCGATATTGCCGGCCGGCGTGCTGTCGAAGGTCGAGCAGTATTTGAAGAAGAACTGCCGGCAGCCGGCTTCGCGCAGCCAGGCGAGTGCGGCCAGACTTTCCGCCACCGCCTGCGCCACCGGCGCGGTGCGCGATTTCAGCGCCACCACCACCGCGTCCACCGCGGGGGCGGTATCCGCGGCGCTTGGCACGCCGATGAGCTGCTCGGTGCGCATGCCGTGCTTGACCAGCATCGAAGCGAGATCGGTCGCGCCGGTGAAATCGTCCGCGATACAGCCGAGCAGGGGCATGGCGTTTCTCCCGTTTGCGCGGCGCACTCTCGCGGCAAGCGCCGCACGCCGCAAGCCCTCCGTCAGGCAAGAGCGGCGGCGAAGGCGCGCACCTGTTCGGGCCAGTCGGGCAGCTCCGCGCCGGCATGCCAGGCGGCATCCGCCATCATCCGGCGCAGCGCTGCATCGAAGATCATGCGTCGAAGCACTTTGGACAATCCTTCATGGTCGCCCGGCAGGCAGATCGAGGCGGCTTCCGCCGGGAGATCCACGCCGGCGGCGCCGCCTGCGCTGATGGCGACGGGCAGACCGCGCTTCAGGGCCTCCGCGATCGCCATGCCGTAGCCCTCCCACCGCGTCGCCAGAGCGAACATATCCGCGCCCTGCCAGAGCGTTTCGAGCGCATCGCCGCCGATTTCGCCGGCGAGGCGCACCCGCGAGGCGAGACCGCGCTCGGCGATCAGAGCGGTGAGCATGGCGGCGTGGGCGGGATCGCGCTCGGCACTGCCGACGATGGTCAGCGTCCAATCGAGGTCGGAGAGCCGGGCGAGCGCGTGCAGCAGCACGTCATGGCCCTTGCGCGGGACGAGCGCGCCGACCGACAGAACGGCGCAGCCCGGGCCGGCCGATCCATGACTGCGCTGCGCCGCCGCCGTGCCCGGCCGGACGACCCGCAGCGCCGCCGCGGGCACGGCGAAGTCCGCGGCGAGCTGCTCGGCCGTGGTGGCACTGGTGGTGATCACCCGGGCCAGGCGCGGCAGCAAAGCCGCTTCGATCGCCCGCAAGCGGGCCTGATCCTCCGCCGTCAGCCCGTCTTCCCGCGACACCGGATGATGGATCAGTCCGATCGCCCGGCCGGCCATCGCCTGGGGCAGCGCCGCGAACGCCGGCAGCGCGAGGCCGTCGATCACCGGCAGCACTGTGGCGTCCAGTGTCGACCACGCGGCGGCGGCGGCGTGGGCGATGTCGCCGGCGAGTTCGTTCACGTGGACGTCGTGGCCCAGGGCACGGAGCCCTGCCACGATGTGCTGGTCGTAGAGATAGCCGCCGGAAACGGTGGCGAACGGTGCCGGCACGAAGAGGGCGAGACGCATCAGCCGAGCGGCCCTTCGTAGCTGGCCCACGCCGTCGGACTCTCGCGCAGGCGAAGCCCGAGCCAGACGAGCCGATGCGCCTGCGGTCCGAGCGCGCCGGCGCGGCACGCCTCGGCGAGGCGCGCGTGCAGGTGCTGGGCGAGGAACTCGGTGGTGGTGTTCTGGCCGGCGAAGACCGGCTCCTCGTCGAGATTGCGGTAGTCGAGCGGTGCCAGTGCCGCGCGCAGGGCCTTCTGCGCCAGCCCGATGTCCACGACGAGATTGTCCGCATCCAGCGCGGCGGCGCGGAATTCCGCCTCCACTGCATAGGTCGCGCCGTGCAACCGCTGCGCCGGTCCGAAGACCTCGCCACGGAAGCTGTGGGCGATCATGACATGATCGCAGACGGTGACACTGAACATGGCCCCTCCCCGTAGGTGATGACGTGGCACAGTCCGCCGGCCAGCAGCGTTGGCATCGCCCTCGGCAGCGCGTCGAAGCGCGTCGGCGGTTCGAGCAGCGCGTCGAAGACCGGGTCGGTGAGGAGCTCGAGCGCGAGCGCAAGCCGCTGCGCCGGGCTGCGGCGCCCGCGCATGCGGGTGGCGACGGCGCCGACCTGGCTCGAGACGATCTGCAGGCGCCTGGCGTGGAAACCCTCGCCGAGCGGCAGCCTCGGCGCGGCCGTGCCGAACCAGCTCGCCTCGATGATCCGCGCCTCGAACGCGGCGCATCGCAGCGCGAGGTGAAGCCCCGCTTCGCTGGCGCTGGCATGCACGATGACATCCTGCTCGCCGGGCGCATCGGCTGGCGCGGCGAAGCGGCAGCCGAGCCGTTCGGCCGGCGCGCGGCGGGCGGGCAGGATGTCGCACACGGTGACGACGGTGGCCGGGATGCGCGCGAGCAGTGAAGCCGCCAGCAGGCCGAGCACGCCGGCGCCGATGACCAGAATGCGCTCGCCAGGCAGGGGTTGCGCGTCCCAGACCAGGTTGAGCGCGGTCTCCATGTTGGCCGCGAGCACCGCGCGCGGCGTCGGCACCGCATCGGGAACGGGCACGCACATCGCCGCTGGTGCGACGAACACGTCCTGATGGGGATGGAGGACGAACACGCGCGCGCCGCTCTCCGTCATGCCGACCGTGCTGTAGCCGTATTTCACCGGCCAGGGAAATTCGCCCTCCATCAACGGGGCGCGCATCGCGGCATATTGACCCGGTGGCACTGCGCCGCGGAACACCAGCGCCTCGGTGCCGCGGGAAATGCCGCTGGCCAGCGTGCGCACCCGCGCTTCGCCGGGGCCTGCCGGCGCCAGCTCCGCTTCGCGGATCGCACCCTGGGAAGGTCCGATGATCCAGAAAGCGCGCGCTCTCATGGGCCGGCGTGGGGGCGGCAGGATGGCGGGCGGATGCGGTGAAGCGGGATGTCCAGCAGCAGGTCGGCGCCGATCGGGTAGACGGTCCAGTCGAGCCGCAAGCCCTGCGCCGGGCTCGCCGCCGCGGGCAGGGTGAAGGCGGGGATGCCGGCGCCGAGCAGCAGCGGCGCCAGCGTCACGTGCAGCCGGTCCAGCGCGCCGGCGGCGAGAAAGCGCGAGAGGGTGATGCCCCCGCCCTCGACGCAGAGGCGGCGCAGCCCCTCGGTGGCGAGAAAGGCGAGCGCGTGCGCAAGCGACAGTCCGCCGCCGTCGCGCGGCAGGCGCACCACGCGCGCCTTGCCCGGCGCCGGCCGAACCGGCGCGTCCTCGGCGCAGAGCAGCAGAGTCGGCGGACCGTGGTGGAAGATGCGCTGCGTGCCGTCGAGCCGGCGGTCCGTGTCCAGCACCACGCGCGCGGGCGAGGGGCCTTCGACCTCGCGCGTGGTCAGTTGCGGGTCGTCGGCGCGCAGCGTGCCGGCGCCGACCAGCACCGCGTCGCACAGCGCGCGCAGCCGGTG
>DAIDKZ010000089.1 GCA_027449745.1 Acetobacteraceae bacterium
CGATGGCGGCTCGTCGGCCAGTGGCCAGGGACTCGAGGGCCGCGAGCGCGCGCATCTGGATCCGCTCGGCCGGCGCGTCGAGGAAGGCACGTCCGGCGATGCCGAAAGCAGCGACGTCAAGGTGCCCGACCAGATGGAGCAAGTGCGCAGCCGCAGCATCGAGGAGGAGCTGCGCCGGCGCGCGGCCGAGCGGGCGCGCCCGGTCGAGGAGCTGGACTATATCGAGCGGCTGCTGCGCCAGTTCTGACCGATCCGGCGGGGGCCTAGAGCAACCTCCGATCTGATTGAGCCGTTCCGGCTCGATCAGATCGGAGATAAGTTGCTCTAGAGTCATATGTTTCTAGAGCACGACCGTCCGACCAGATGATTCCATCAGGTCGGACCGTGCTCTAGCGTCTGTCCGCCGCAGGCGGAATCGCCGGCGGATAAACAGACCGAGGCGGATAAACAGACCACTGAAAACAAACGGCGAGTTTCCCCGAAATTCGCTCGCGAGTTTCGGGGGACACTATGGCGAGGGAGCGCCGCCGGCGAGGCCGAACAGGGCGTAGACGCGCTCGGTCGGCGGCCAGGCCTGCATCACCTGCGCGCGGTAGGTCAGTCCGGCCCAGCCGAGCCCGGCGACGACCAGCAGACTTGCCACCCACCCCGCCCACACCGCCATGCCGGCACGCGCCGGTGGCTCATCCCCGCCGGGATCGAGCAGACCGGCCGTGCGGGTGAAAATGTCGAACGAGGACGGTCGGTCGCCGTCCGGGGCGGGCGGCGCGGCGATCTCGTCCATGTCCGACGGCCCAGTTGCTTCGGGGGACGGCGGCATCCCCGGCTCGGCCGGGGCCGGCAGCCAGCGCCCGCCGCAGCGCGCGCAGCGCACCTCGCGGTCCGGGCGCAGCAGCTTCTCCGGCACATCGTAGGTCGCCTCACAGGTCGGGCAGGTGATGCGCATGCGCGAATCCTCGTTCTCGGCGCCGATCCTGTGGGAAATCGGACACCAAAGGCAATGGGTTGGCGCAACCGCTGATATATAGCGTCTGTCCGCCGCAGGCGGAATCGCCGGAGGCGGATAAACAGACGCGTCGACACCGAATCTAGAGTCAGGCAGCGCTTCAATGAAGCGCTGCCTGACTCTAGAGCACGGTCCGACCTGATGGAATCATCAGGTCGGACGGTCGTGCTCTGGAAACATATGACTCTAGAGCAACTTATCTCCGATCTGCCCGAGCCGGAACGGCTCAATCAGATCGGAGGTTGCTCTAGGCGGCAGGCGCGGCCGGACGCTGTGAGGGTTCCGCCTCTCGCCGAGGGGTGGCAGAAGAGCATCGCGGGTCGGGGCTCGCTGGCGGGGGACGAGCAGGTTTTGACCAACGGGCTGCAACGAACGGGCGGGCGATGATTCGCATGCAGGCGGTGGGTCTGCGCTACCCGGGCCGCGAGGGGCCGGAGGTGCTGCGCGATCTCGACGCGTTCGTGCCGGCCGGCGGGTTCCGCTGGCTGCTCGGACCATCCGGAGCGGGCAAGACCAGTCTGCTGCGGCTGCTCTATCTCGCGGTGCGGCCGAGCCGGGGACGGCTGGACCTGCTCGGCACCGAGATCGGCGCGGCGGACCGCGCCGCGCTGGCGCTGCTGCGCCGGCGAATCGGCGTTGTCTTCCAGGATTTCCGGTTGCTCGACCATCTCACCGCGTTCGACAACGTCGCCTTGCCGCTGCGCATCGCCGGACGGCCCGAAGGCCAGATTCGCGCCGACGTGACCGAGATGCTCCGCTGGGTCGGGTTGCACTCGCGCCGCAACGTCCATCCGCCGGCGCTCTCCGGGGGCGAGCAGCAGCGGGTGGCGATCGCGCGTGCGGTGATCAACCGTCCGTCGCTGTTGCTTGCTGACGAACCCACCGGCAATCTCGACGATGCGCAGGCCGAGCGCCTGATGCAACTTCTGAAGGAGCTGAACCGGCTGGGAACGACGGTGGTGGTGGCAACGCACAACGCGGCGCTGGTGGCGCGCCACCCGGCGCCGGCTCTGGAGCTCGAGGCCGGGCAACTGGTCGCAGGCGGCCGAGCGGCCGACGACGGCCGCCGGGCCGATCGTGGCCAACGGGTCGATGGCTGAGCCGCGCCGCCGCTGGCTGCGCCCGCGTGGGGCGGACGACCTCGGCCTGCGCCGCGCGCTGGCCGACCGTGCGCTGCCGCTGCTCGTCGCCTCCATGACCTTTCTCGCCGCGCTCTCCGCGGCCGGCTTCGTCGCCGCTTCGGCGATCGCGCGCCATTGGCAGGAGGGGGCGGCCGCGTCGCTCACCGTGCTGGTGCCGCGCCCGGGCGAGCCGGCCGTCGAACCAGGCCGGACCCGGCGAGACGCCGCGCTCGCGGTGCTGGGCGGCAGCCCTGCCTTGGCCGAATTCCGCGCCCTCGCGGACTCGGAACTGGCCGATCTTCTGCGTCCCTGGCTCGGCGCGGATGCCGAGCGCATGAGCCTACCCCTGCCCGCGGTGATCGCGGTGCGGCTGGCGCACGGCGCCGGCGAACGCGGCGCCGATCTCGACGCGCTCGCCGCGCGGCTCGATGCGGCGGCGCCGGGAGCTTTGCTGGAGCGGCAGGATGTTTGGGCCCGGCGGCTGGCGGTGCTGGCGCGCAGCCTGCAGGCCTGCGCCGGGGTGGTTCTGCTCCTGGTCGGTGCGGTCGCCGCGGCGCTGGTTGCGGTGGCGACCCGGGCCGGGCTGGCCGCCCGTCGAGAGGCGATCGAAATCGTCCATCTGCTCGGTGCGACAGACGCCTATATCGCCGCCGGCTTTGCCCGCCGGGTCACCTGGCTGGCCGGGCTCGGCGGTACCGCGGGCGCGATCGCGGCGCTGCCGATCCTGCTGGCGCTCGGCCTTCTCGCGCTGCCGTTCCTGCGTCGCGACATCGGTGCCGCCGCCGATCCGGCGGCGCTCGCGGGCGCGGTGCCACCGCTTCTGTGGCTGGTCCTGCCTGCGCTCGCCGCCGCGGCAGCAGCCATCGGCTGGCTCACCGCGCAGGCGACGGTGCGCGCGTGGCTGCGCGGGCTGCCATGATCGGGTGGCCCCATGCGAGGCTACTGCGGGGCGCGGCGCTGGCCGGGCTCGTGGCCGGCCTGGCCTGGACCGGCGGTTTCGCGTGGTTCGTCCGCAGTGCCGCCGAACTGCCGCGTGAGACGAGCGGGGCGGACGGCATCGTGGTGCTGACGGGCGGCGCCGAGCGGGTGGAGACGGGCCTGCGCCTGCTGGCCGCCGGCCGGGCGCGGCTGCTGCTCGTATCCGGGGTGGATCGCGCCGTGGATCTCGGGCATCTGGCGCGCCGCGGCGGGCTCGATCCGGCGCCGCTGGCGCCCTTGGTGACGCTCGGCCGCAGCGCCGCCTCGACCCGCGGCAACGCCCGCGAGATCGCCGACTGGGCGCGCGCCCACGGGTTGCGCTCGCTGATCGTGGTCACGGCCTTCTATCACATGCCGCGTGCGCTCGCCGAAATCGCCTACTCCGCGCCGGACCTGGTGCTGCATCCGGTACCGGTCATGCCGTCCTCGCTCGGTGGACCGGAGAGCTGGCCGGCGCTGCGGCTGCTCGCGGGAGAGTACAGCAAGTGGCTGGTGGTCGAGACCGGCCTGAGCCATCTTCTGCCCCTCCGCGAGCACGGTTCCGGCCCCCGGGTCGAGAGCGAGCGGCTTGACGGCGGCCGGACCCGGGGTGCGAGGGCATGACGACGCTGCGTTCGGCGATGTTCAACGTGTATTTCTTCGTTCTTACCTTCGTTCTCGGGCTCGGCGGGGTCGTGTTGCGCCTGTTCGCGCCGCAACATGCGCTGGCGCTGGCGCAGCTCTGGGCCCGGCTGGTGCTGGCCGGGCTGGCGCGGATCTGCCATGTCACCCTGAGGCTCGAGGGTGCCGCGACGCTGCCCCGCGCCGGCCCGGCGCTGATCGCGTCCCAGCACCAGTCGGCCTATGACACGCTGGTCTGGCTCACACTGCTGCCGCGTCCGGCCTACGTGATGAAGCAGGAACTCACCCGCATTCCCCTGTTCGGACCCCTCACGGTGCGGGCCGGGATGATCGTGGTCGACCGCGCCGGCGGGGCCACGGCGCTGCGCGACCTCATCCGCCGGACCCGGCGCGCAGTCGCCGAAGGCCGCCAGATGGTGATTTTCCCCGAGGGCACCCGTACGGCGCCGGGCCAGCGCGTGGCGCTGCAACCCGGAATCGCCGCGATGGCGGCAGCGACCGGCCTGCCCGTGTTCCCGGTGCTCACCAATTCCGGCCAGCACTGGGGCCGGCGCGCGTTCCGCAAGCGTCCCGGCGTCATCCGCGTGAGCATCCAGTCCCCGATCCCGGCGGGGCTGCCGCGGACCGAACTGATGCGCCGGCTCCAGGACGTCTTTCACGGCGATGCCGCCGCGGTTGTGGACAACCCTGTGGGGGGCGCGTCCGTCGGGCTACGAAGCAGCGCCAAGCTAGCCTCCTAGTGTATTGAAACATATATGTTTATACCATGGAATGCGCAGCCGGAGCGCGACCCGGCGGGGCTGGGGATGAGGACGTGCGGGCGCGTGGGGGCGGGACGATGCCGCGCGGGCTAGGGGCGATCCTGCGCGGGCTTCTGGGCGCCGCCGCGCTGGTCGTGGCGCTCGACGGTCTCGCCTGGTGGCTGGTGACCGGGCAGATCGAGGGCGCGACGGCCCGGTTCGTCGCCGAGAGCGCGAAAAGCGGGTGGGCGATCCAGACCGGGGCCTCGCACCGGGCCGGCTGGCCGCTGGCGGCGCGGCTGGTGCTCGACGATGTCACCGCTGCGGGCGCGGCGCGCGAGATTCCCGGCGGCATTGCGTGGCGGGCGCGGCGGCTGCAGATCGGGCTGGATGTTCGCCATCTCACCAAACTGGTGGTCCGCGCCGACGGTGAGCAGGCGTTGCGTCTCGGTGGACTGCCCGAACTCGCCTATACGAGCGAAACCCTGACACTGGAGGTGGCCCTCGCGCTCGGCCAGCCACCGCAAGCGGCGTCGCTGCACGCGGCCGGGCTGCGCGGGACCGGTGCTGCGGCGCAAGGGCTGGCAATCGGGACGTTGGACGCCCACGTCACCTGGCCGCCAACGGTCCCGGATGCCGCGGCTGCGGCAGGCGGCATCGCGGCGCGGATCGAGGCCCGGGCCGTTACGCTGCCGGCGAGCGGCCACTGGCCTTTCGGCGGGCGGATCGACCGGCTGGAGGCGGACGCGGAAGCCGAGCGGGCCGGAACGTCGGCGGCGCTGCCGGGCAGCGCGGTGCTGCTGCTGCGCCATCTCGCACTCACCGCCGGGGCGCTGGATCTGACCGGGCATTTCACCTTGGGCTTCGACGCGGCAAGGCAACCGGGGGGCGCCGGCGAGATCCGCGTGGTCGATCCCGCGCGCACCGTCGAGGAGTTGGTCCGGAACGGCACCATCGACCGGCGCGCCGGCTTCGCCGTGGATGCGATGCTGCTGCTGCTCGCCCGCACGCCGCCGGGCGGCGGCAAGCCGGTGCTGGAGGCGCCTTTCAGCCTGCGCGACCGCGTCGTCTCGGTCGGCCAGGTGCCGCTGTTCCGGCTGCCGGCGCCCGGCCAGCATTGAGCGGCCAGTGCGGATTGCCTTGAATTCGGGCGCTGCCGGCGCTAGGCTGACACAATGACGGTTTGGACGCTCCACACGCGAATTACCGCCACGGCTGCCTGAGGCAGCCGTCCTTCGCGTCGTGCGTGCTTCCTTTCGGAGCCCCCGTCATGTCCGTCGACTCCACCGTCTTCATCCATTTTTCACTGCTCGCCGACGCTGAGCCCGGGCTACTCGGCCGCGTCCTCGCGCCGTTCGCCCGCCGCGACCTCGTCGTGGACCGGGTGACGGCCGAGCGGATCGGGGACGCCATGCGCATCGAGATCGAGATGGCGGCGATGCCCTCCGAGATGGCGACGTATGTCGAAGGCAATCTCCGCCAGATCGTCGGTCTGCGCCGCCTCGAGCGGGACCGCCCGCTGCGGAGCCGCGCCGCCTGATCCAGCCTGCTCCGATCGGGCCGGCGATTCAGCCGCCGAGCGGGCCGGGCCAGAAGCGCTGCGCCGCCCACAGAACGGCCGCGGCGAGCAGCCCGGCCGCGATGTCGTCGCCGATCACGCCGAGCGCGCCGGCGCGGCGATCGAACCACCCGACGGGCCCCGGCTTGGCGATGTCGAACAAGCGGAACAGCGCGAAACCGGCGAGTAGCCCGAGCGGCGCCGGCCGCGCCAGCACCGAGAGCGCCAGCCACTGGCCGGCGATCTCGTCGATCACCACCCAGCCCGGATCGCCAATCGCGCCCAGCGCGCCGAGCGCCCCCGCACCAACGAGCACGGCCAGCGCCGTCGCCAGCCAAAGTGCCGGCGGGCCGATCATGAGCAGCGCCGCCGCCAGCACCGCCGCGGCGAGACTGGCCACCGTTCCGGGCGCCACCGGCGCGTAGCCGAGCCCGGCGCCGCTCGCCACGCCCCGCGCGAGCCGGTTCATCGACGCGCGCGCGGAGGTCAGTTCGGCCGCCCGGCGGGGAGGGGCCAAGCGGGGAGCGGATAGGCCAGCGCCTCGCCGCGCCGGGCGCGGTAGACGGCGATGTTCTCGATCACACGCTCGACGTAGTTGCGTGTCTCGGCCAGCGGAATGCGCTCGATCCAATCGATCGCGTCGATGGCGCCGGTGCGCGGATCACCGTTGGCGTCGAGCCAGCGATGGACGTTGGTCGGGCCCGCATTGTAGGCCGCCAGCGCGAGCGGCAGCGAGCCGTTGAACCGGTCGATGAGTTCGGCCAGATAGGCGCCGCCGAGACGAAGATTGTAGCCGGTATCCGTGGTCAGCGCGACGGTGGAGACCGGCGCGCCGAGCTTGCGCGCCTGCTCGGCCGCCGTCGCGGGCAGGAGCTGCATCAGCCCGCGCGCCCCGGCCGGGCTCAGCGCCTCGGGATCGAAGCCGCTCTCCTGGCGGATGACGCCAAGAGCCACCGCGGGCGCCACCAGCCCCGGCGGCGGGTCGGCGGCGAGCGGCCAGCCGCTCTCGGCCAGCACCAGCCCGGACCGGCCGGCGCGGCGGGCGATCATCACCGCCTGATCGGGCATGCCGAACGCCAGGGAGAGTTGCGCCGTCAGCGCGCGCTCCGCCGGATCGGCGACCACGGCGGCGAGCGTGGTCAGGAACGGGCGGGCCCGCCGCGGCTCACCCCAGGCGACCAGAAGCGCCGCCGCGCGCGCCACCTCGTGCCCGGCGAACGCCAAACCCTGCACATGCGTCGCCACCGGGTCCCGCAGCGCGCGGATGCGCGCATTGAGCGCCGCAGGGTCTGCGCCCTGGGCGAGGATCGCGAGCTGGCCATAGAAGGTCGTCGGCCAGGCTGCGGCCTGCGCCAGTTCCGCCGCCGCCCGCGCGGGGTCGCCGACGGCGGCGCGGGCGAGCCAATAGTGCCCGCGTGCCTGGGTGATCGCGGCGTGCGACTCGGCGGTGAGGATGGCGAAGCGCGCGGCGGCGCGCGCCGGGTCGTGCAGCGCCGTCAGGGCGATGTGGCCGGCGAGAAAGGCCGCGTCGAGCCGCGCCTCCTCGCCCGTGGGCCGGGCCGCGTCGATCAGATCTGCCGCCGCGGCGGCGTCGCCGCGCTGGAGCAGGGCGCGGGCCAGCCGCTCCCGTTCGGACCACAGCGCGGCGCCGTGCTCGCCCGCGTCTGCGCCCGCGGCGCGGAAAAGCGCGAGTTCGGCGTCGATCCGCCCGGCGCGGCGCAGAAACCGCGCGCCATCGAGCACCAGCCCGGGCTCCGCCCGTTCCGCCGGGCCGAGCGCAGCGAGCAGCGCACCGGCGTCCGGCGCATCGCGTTCGAGCGCCAGGCGGGCGATGGCAACCCGGTGCGCGGACGCGTCGAGGCGCGCGATTTGGCGGCTCGCCGCCTCCGGGCTGTTGGGCAGCAGGCGATCGAACCGTCGGGATTGGTCCTGCGGCGTCAGGACCCGCGCCCAATGGGCCAGGAAATCCGCCTCGGCGGACGCATCAGCGTGTCCGGACGCGATCCCGGCACGCCAGGCGGCTCGTGCCGCCGTGGCCGCGGCCTCCGGCGCGCTTCCTGCCTCGGCGTTAGCGCAGCGCAGCAGGGTACCGGGCAGCGTGGGGGTGATGCGCGCGCACAGTCGCGCGGCCTCGGCATCGTCCGCCGTCGCCGCCAGCGCCTCGTCGCGCCGCCGCGCCAGCAGGTCCTGTTGTGGCCAGTCCGGGTTGGCGGCGATGAAATCCGCGATCTCCCCGGCGCCGGCGGCGGCCGGGGTCAGGGCGCGATAGAACAGCACCAGCTTGGCGGCGACGGGGTCAGCGAACCGCGCCGCGGCCGCGGCGGCCTCGTCCCAACGCTCGGCACGGACCGCGGACATGACCGGGCTCGCCGGCGGCGCGGGCGCCTCGCTCGCCGGCGCCGGGGCGGCCCAGAGGAGGGGGCCGAGCAGCAGGGCGGCGACGGAGATTCGTCGATTCATGAGCGATGATCTAGCGCCGCGCGGGACGGCTCGGCAAGCGAGCGATGCACCCGGGGGACGGTCCAAGAGCGGGGCTGACGGTGGCGCGCGATTCCCTTATGACAGGGCGCCGATGGCTTGGCCGTCCCCGTAGCTCAGCCGGATAGAGCACAGGATTCCTAATCCTGGGGCCGTGGGTTCGAATCCCGCCGGGGACACCAGTCCGGCGCCTCTGCCGAAGCCGGGCGGCGGCTTGCAGCCGGCGCGCTTCCCTCTATACTCCCGCCCCGCGGTCCCGTTCGTCTAGAGGCCCAGGACGCCGCCCTCTCACGGCGGCAACAGGGGTTCGAATCCCCTACGGGACGCCATTCCGCCTTGAAATTGCGAACACCCAGTGCCGCTGCTTTGCCCCCGTCCTCCGGGGCAGACGGTCATCCTCTAGCGGCTCGCGGAAAGCGGTCTTTGCGGCCGGCGCGGCCCCTGGCAACATGCGGGCGGAGAGCGGCCCGCCTCCCGTCCGTCTCTACCGGAGGCCGGGGTGCCGGAGCGAGAGGAAACGCGCATCATGCACACCACCAGTCCCGCCAAGGGCATTTTCGTCAATAATCGCTGGTCGCCCGCCGCGTCCGGCCGCACCATTCCGGTGATCGCGCCGGCCGAAGGCAAGGTTTTCACCGCAATCGCCGCCGGTGGGCCGGCGGACGTGGACCTCGCCGTCGCCGCGGCGCGCGTGGCGGTGGAGGAGGGGGCCTGGAGCCGTCTCTCCGCGACCGAACGCGGCCGGCTGCTCACCCGGCTGGGGCAGAGCATCGCCGACCATGCCGAGGAACTCGCCAAGACCGAGGCGCGCGATACTGGCAAGCCGATGAAGCAGGCGCGCAACGACATGATCGCCGCCGCGCGCTATTTCGAGTATTTCGGCGGTGCCGCGGACAAGGTTCATGGCGAGACGATCCCGTTCCTCAATGGCTATTTCGCCGTCACCGAGCGCGTTCCGCACGGGGTGACGGCACATGTCATTCCCTGGAACTACCCGGCGCAGATGTTCGCGCGGACCGTTGCGCCTTCGGTGGCCATGGGCAACGCCGCCGTCGTCAAGCCGGCCGAGGATGCCTGCCTGACGCCGTTGCGGATGGCGGAACTCGCCGCCGAGGTCGGGTTTCCCGAGGGTGCCATCAATGTCGTTCCCGGGCTGGGCGAGGAAGCCGGCGCCGCCTTGTCGGCGCATCCTGGCATCGACTTCATTTCCTTCACCGGCTCGCCCGAGGTCGGCACGCTGATTCAGAGCGCCGCGGCGCGGAACCATATCGGCTGCACGCTGGAACTCGGCGGCAAGTCGCCGCATGTCGTCTTCGCCGACGCCGATCTCGAGACGGCGATCCCGGTCATCGCCAACACCATGGTGCAGAATGCCGGCCAGACCTGCTCGGCCGGGTCGCGCGTGATCATCGAGAAGCGTGCCTTCGACAAGGTCGTGGTCGCGCTCGCCGAGCGTTTCGCCCAGCTCACGGCGGGAACGCCGGAGATGGACCGCGAACTCGGGCCGGTGATCAACGCGGTGCAGAAGCGCCGCATCGAGAGTTTCTTCGAGCGCGCCGAGCGAGACCGGATTCCGGTGCTGGGCGAGGGCCGCATCGCCGCCGGCGTGCCGGCGGAAGCATTTTTCGTCGCGCCGCGCGTCTACGGCCCCGTGCCGCGCGGCCATGAGCTGGCGTGCAAGGAAGTGTTCGGCCCGGTGCTCTCGGTGCTCGTGTTCGAGGACGAGGCGGACGCGGTGGCGCTCGCCAACGGCACCGATTACGGTCTGATGGCGGCGGTGTGGTCGCAGGACGGCTCGCGCGCGCTGCGCGTGGCGCGGCGCATCAAGGCGGGGCAGGTCTATGTCAACGCCTTCGGCGCCGGCGGCGGCATCGAGCTGCCATTCGGCGGCATGAAGAAGTCCGGCCATGGGCGCGAGAAGGGTTTCGCTGCGCTGCACGACATGTCGGCGCTGCGCACGATGATCATCAAGCACGATTGATTCGGACGAGCGAGACCGGCGATGAAGATTCTCGTCAACACCACCTCGCCCTACGCCCGCATCGCGCGCATCGCGCTGGGCGAAAAAGGGTTCGATCTTTCCGGTTCGGAGATCGTCAATCCATGGGGTGACACGCCCGTCCTGCTCGAGCACAATCCGGCCGGGCGCGTGCCGACCCTCGTCACCGACGCGGGGTTGCCGATGACCGAGAGCCTGCTGATCCTGCTCTGGCTGGAGAAGAAGAAGCCGGATCCGACGCTGCTCGACGGGCCGCTCGATCTCGTCATCTCGCAGGCGGGTCGGGCGATGGGGGTCATCGACGCGATGATCCACATCCTCATCGGCGTGCTGCAGATGGACCCGAACTTCGGCGAGACCAAGGTCGGGCTGCGGCGGCGGCGGACCATCGTCAACGGGTTTCGCGCCCTGGATGCGGCCCCACCTGTCATCACCGGCGCGGTGCCGCATATCGGCGTGCTGGCTACCATCGTCGCGCTCGATTATCTCCGGCTTCGGTTCAAGGACGCGCCCTGGGTCGAGGCGATGCCGAATCTCGATGCGCTGCGCGCGCAGGTCGCCGAACGTCCGGTGTACAAATCGACCGAACCGTATCTATGAGCCGCCGTACGCGTTAATCTGCGGCGGAGCCCAGGGGGGCTTTCGGGGGAGGTGCGTCCATGGAGAAGCTGACCGGCGGGTGCCAGTGCGGGGCCGTGCGCTACGAGGCGAACGGCCCGCCCGTGTTTGCCGCGCACTGTCAATGCGTCGACTGCAAGCGATCGAGCGGGGCCGGCCATGTCACGGCGGCGGGCTTTCCCGAAAGCGCGGTCACCTTCGTCGGCACAACGAAGTCCTACGTGTCCCGCGCGGATTCGGGGGCGAATGTCTCGCGGGCGTTCTGCCCCGAGTGCGGCGGGCGATTGGCGCTCCGCTCCGAGACGATCCCCGGGATGGTGCTGCTGATGGCGGGATCGCTTGACGATGCCGCGCAGATCACGCCCGAGGCGGCGATCTTCGACACGCGTCACGTCGCGTGGGACTATTTCGATCCCGCGCTGCCGCGCGTGCCGGGGATGCCACCGCGCGGCTGACGGAAGGCGGCCGCGGCTCCCGGTTCAGCCGCGGCTCTCCTTCAGCGCCTTGAGCTGGTCCCGCCGTGCCTGCGCCTCGCGCAGCCGCGTGAGGTGCCGTGAGAGGCCGACGCCGCCGGCGAGCGCGACGCCGTAGACGATGTTCTCGGCCCAGAAGGGCACGCCGAGCTGCTGCAGACCGGCGACGATGACCGCGACGGTGTAGACGGCGACGGCGGTGCCGAGCCCGTTGAAGCGGCCGGGGCGGATCGTCGTCGCGCCGAGGAAGGCGGAGGCGAAGGCCGGCATGAGGAAGGACGGGCCGAGTTCCGGCTGCGCCGAGCCCAGGCGCGAGGCGATGATGATGCCGCCGAGGCCGCAGAGCAGCGCCGAGGCGCCGAAGGCGGCCATGATGATGCCGGTCACCGGAATGCCGGTCAGCAGCGCCGCCCGGCGGTTGCCGCCGATCGCATACATGCGCCGCCCGACCGGCAGGAACTGCAGCACGAGCTCGACGACGGCGACCAGCGCCGCGCCGTACCAGATCGGCAGCGGCACGCCGAGCAATGTGCCGCCGGAAATCGCCAGGAACGCGTGCGGCACGTTCTGGAACAGGATGGTGCCGCCGGTGAACCAGAGCACGATGCCGTAGAGCACGTTGCCGAGGGCGAGCGTGGCGATCAGCGAATTGATCTCGAACTTCAGCACGAGCAGGGCGTTGACGAAGCCGAGCGCGAGACAGGCGGCCAGCGTCAGCACGATCGCGGCGACGACGGGAAGGCCCGCCAGTGTCATCAGCGCCACGCACAGCGCCTGCCCGAAGCCGACGAGGTAGCCGACGGAGAGATCGAGCTCGCCCACGATCAGCGGGGCGATGAGGCCGACGGCCGCGTAGACGACGACGATCTGGTTGACGAACAGGCCGGAGAAATTGTTGGTCGTGAGGAACGAGTCCGGCTTCAGGGCCGAGAACAGCGCGATCAGCGCGAAGAAGGCGATGACCAGGAAGTAGCGGCCGACGAAGCCGAAGAGCCTCTGCGCGGGATGCGCGGCGGCGACGCGATTGTCTGCATGCATGGATGTCGCGCTCATGGGATTGCGCCTGTTTCGCGGGTTGCGCCGACGGACGCTCCGGCGAGGGCTGCGGCGATGCCGGCGATGGTGAGGTCCGCGCCCGTCAACTCGGCGCGCAGCACGCCGCGCGCGAGAACATAGGCGCGGGAACAGAGATTGGCGATCTCCTCGAAATCGGAGGTCACGATCATCACCGCCGCGCCCGTCTCCGCGGCCTGGCGGATCGCGGCATAGATCTCCTCGCGCGCGCCGATATCGACGCCGACGCTGACATCGTTGATGATCAGGAGCCGCGCCGGGGTCGAAAGCCAGCGCGCCAGCAGCACTTTCTGGGCGTTGCCGCCGCTGAGCGTGCCGATCAGTGCCTGCGGCACCGGCGGGCGCACGGCGAAGCGGCGCAGCAGGGCTTCGGCGGCGCTTTCCTCGCGTGCCGCCCTGAGCCAGAACCCGCCCGCCATCGCCGGCGAGCGCCGGTCCGGATTGAGGAACAGGTTTTCGGCCAGCGTCATTTCGCGCCCCAGTCCTTCGCCGTTGCGGTCGGGCGGCACGTAGGCGACGCCTTGGGCCATCGCGGCGGCGGGCGAGCGCAGCGCGAGCGAGGTGCCGTCGAGCGTCACGGTGCCGGCGAGGCGCGGGGCGAGGCCGAACAGCACGGCGCCGATCTCGTAGTGGCCGGCGTCGGAGAGCCCGGTGAAGCCGACGATTTCGCCGGTGCCGATGGCGAAATCGATCGGCGCGACGGACTCGCCCTCGAAGGCGCGCGCCACCAGCGCCGGCGCCGTCGCGCGGGCGTCGGTGCTCTTGGGCACGAAGCTGACATCGTGGCCGCAGATCATCCGTACGAGTTCGCGGCGCGAGAGATCGCGCGGGGCGGCGGTGCCGACATTGGCGCCGTCGCGCAGCACGGTGATGCGATCGCAGAGATCATACACCTCATCGAGCCGGTGGCTGACGAAGACGATCGATTCGCCGCGCGCGCTGATGCGCCGCAGCGCGGCGAACAGGGCCGCCACGTCTTTCGCGCCGAGGCTGGCGGTCGGCTCGTCGAGCACCAGGAGCTTCGCCGAGAGGGCCAGCGCGCGCGCGATCGCGACCGTGGTCCGCGCCGCGATCGGCAGTTCCGCCACCCGCGCGCCGGGGTCGATGGCGACGCCGACCGCATCGAGCGCGCCCTCGGCGCGGCGGCGCACGGCGGGCCAGTCGATCAGCCCGAACCGGCGCGGATAGCCTTCGACGATCGCGATGTTCTCCTCGACCGTCAGGTCCTCGATGAGGGTACTTTCCTGATGGATGAAGGCCAGCCCGGCGGCAGCGGCCTCGGCCGGTCCGTGCCCGGCCGAAAGGCGCCTTCCGTCGACGACGATGGTTCCGGAATCGGGCGGAGGCGTGCCCGCGATGCCCTTGATCAGCGTCGATTTGCCGGCGCCGTTCTCGCCGAGCAGCGCGTGGATCTCTCCGGGCGCGACGCCGAGCGAGGCGCCCCGCAAGGCCACGGCGCCGCCGAAGGCCTTGCGGATGTCGCGCGCGTCGAGCAGGGGCGCGAGCGTCTCGTTCACCACCACTCCCTAGTGGTCCGATGCCAACGCGAGCTTCCGGGCATTGGCTGAATCGGCCCACAAAATCAAGCTAGTGGTCCGATGCCAACGCCAGCTTCCGGGCGTTGGCTGAATCGGCCCACCAATCCCAACGAGTGCTCGGACACATGGAGATTGATCCAAACATGTCGGATCACTAGCCATTCGCGGGCTTGTGGCCCCAGAGCTGCAGATACTTGGTCTTGTAGTCGTAGAGTTTGGTCCAGTCGAGCTCGCCGTTCGCCGGCGCGTTCGCCTTCACGAACACGTGTTCCGGCTGGTTTTCCTCGGTCGCCTCCAGCGGCTTCTCGCCGGCGAGCACGCGCACCGTCTGGTCCATCGCCGCCCAGCCGCCCCAGTTCGAGGACGCGCCCATCTCGGCATGGAGCTGCCCCTGCGCGACGAAGGCGACATTGTTCGGGTCGTTGTTCTTGGACACGACCTTGACCTGGCGCCCGGCACTCTGCGCGGCGATGAACAGCGAGTGCGAGTTGAGCCCGTAGGCGGTGAGGATGTAGTCGGCGGTCGGGTTGCGCGATAGCAGGCCGGCGCCGAGCTGCTGCATGCGCACCGGATTGGCGGCGGCGTCGAGCTCGCGCAGCCCCACCTCGCCCTGCTTGCAGCCGGGGCATTCGGCGGAGAAGAGCTTCTTTTGCTGCTGCAGTTCGGCGGTGAGGAACGGATAGCCTGGATCCCACATCCAGGTGAGGTTCGCCTTGCCGGCGGAATCGGCCATCACGAACCAGGCCTGCAGCAGCGCGTTGGTGTCCTCGCGCACCGAGACATAGGCATCGTAATGCCCATTCTCGACCGAAATCTCCTGCGGGATCGAGGAGGCCGCGATCACCTTGATGCCGGCCGCGTGCGCCTTGGCGATGTAGGTGGCGACGAGACTTTCGGGGATCGCCATGGCGATGATCGCGTCCGGCTTGCCGTTGATCGCGGTCTCGAACGCCTGCACGAACCCCTGCACGGAGCCCTTGCCGTCGAGATAGGTCGCATCCCACCCGAGCGCCTTGGCGGCCTCGACCGAGCCCTTGCTGACGTCGGCGCAGAACGGCGCGACGGTGGCGCAGGAGATGGCGACGATCTTCTTGTGCGCGGGCGCCTTCGCCGAGGTCTTCGGTCCGGGCCAGTCGGTCACCGGGGCGAAATCCTCGATCGTCAGCGACAGTTCCGGCTTTTTCGCATCCTTCGGCGCGACGAGACCGGCCTCGGCCTGCTCGATCAGTGCCTTGGCGGCGGTGATGGAGTCCGCACGCGCCGGCGCCGGCGTGAGCGCTGGGGCGAGCGCGAGTGCCGCGCCGAGCGCAATGAGGCTGGGTGCGAGCGCGTGTCTGCGGATCGAAGATGCCATGGTCTGTTCCTCCCTCGGCGGCTGGCGATTTGCCGCCTGTCAGCGGCAGGATTAGGCGGGCGCGGGGAGGGACGCCAAATAGGTTTCGGCTATCGGCGCGATAAGGAAATGCGATAGCCGGCCGGCGCCGTCAGCGCCCATCCGCCTTCTGGGTCGCCTTCCAGATGCCCCGCCCGACCAGCTCGTTGATGACATCGAGCGTGATGCGCTCGACCTCGCGGCTGACAAAGGTCTGCGGGCGGGTCAGCTTGCGCACGAGATAGACGGTGCGAGTGATGGTCGGCTCGATGATCGGCGAGGAGACGAGATCGCCGCGTTCGACCCGGTCGTGCGCGGCGGCGGCGGCGAGGATGGTGAAGCCGCTGCCGCGCGCGACGAGCTCCTTGATCTGCGCGAGCGCATCCATCTCGACGCAGACATTCAGCGTCAGTCCGCGCGTGCTGGCGTACTTCTCGATGGTGCGGCGCATGCCGTGGTGCTGGGAGGGCAGGATGAGCTCGAGGCCGGCGATCTCGGCGAGCGTCACCGGCTGGCCGACCGGGCGGGCGATGGGCCAGTTGTCGGCGGCGGCGAAGAAATAGAGGTCCTCCTGCATCAGCTCGCGCGCCTCGAACAGGCGCGCGTCGTCGAAATCGTAGAGGAAGCCGAGGTCGATCGTCTCGTCCAGGAGCCATTCGCGGATGAAGCCGCTCATCGCCTCCACGGCGCGGAACTTCACCTTCGGCAGCGCGTGGCGGACGGTTTCGGCGAGCGGCACCGAGAGGACCATCGAGATCGAGCTCGGCAGGCCGAAGGCGACCGACCCTTCCAGCACGCTGCCGGACTTCTTCACCATCTCCTGGCAGACGCTCATGCTCTGGCAGATTTCGCGCGCGTGGCGGAGCAGGATCTCGCCCGACGGCGTCAGCGCCACGCCACGCGGGGAGCGGGTGATGAGCGTGACGCCGAGCTCCTGCTCGATCTTGATGACGTGCTGCGAGAGCGAGGGCTGGGCGACGCGCAGCCGGTGGGAGGCGGCGGACAGCGAGCCCTCCTCGGCGATGGCGATGAAATAGCGCAGCTGCCTGATGTCCATCCCGCGGCGTTCCCTCGTCCCTGGCTAGAGCACGGTCCGACCTGATGGAATCATCTGGTCGGACGGTCGTGCTCTAGAAACCATAATGGCTAGAGCAACTTTGCCCGACCAGACCGACCGCGAAGCGGTTCAGTCTGGTCGGACGTTGCTCTAGAGTCTGTCAGCGCTTCATTGAAGCGCTGACAGACTCTAGCTCCTTGTTTACGCGTCTGTTTAACCGCCTCCGGCGACTCCGCCTGCGGCGGACAGACGCTAGAAGTCGGCGCTCTAGCGAATGGAACAACCTCATATTACGGCCGGCGCCGCGGCCTGGCTATTGTCGCGGGCAAACGTGAGGGGCGTGGAAACGTGAGGGGCGTGGACATGGCAGATCTCGATGGCATTCTGGTCGTGACGCTCGAACAGGCGGTCGCCGCGCCCTTCGCCTCCAGCCGCCTCGCCGACGCCGGCGCGCGCGTCATCAAGATCGAGCGGCCGGAAGGCGACTTCGCACGGGATTATGATCACCTCGTCAAAGGCGAGAGCGCGTATTTCGTCTGGCTGAACCGCGGCAAGGAGTCCGTCCGGCTCGACCTCAAGCGCCCGGAGGACCGCGCGCTCGTCGAGGCGATGACGGCGGAGGCGGATGTCTTCATCCAGAATCTCGCGCCGGGCGCGGCCGCCCGCCTCGGGCTCGGGCCCGAGGCGCTGACCAGGCGTTTCCCGCGGCTGATCTATTGCTCGATCTCCGGCTACGGCGAGGACGGGCCCTATCGCGACCACAAGGCCTATGATCTGCTGATCCAGGGCGAAAGCGGGCTGCTCGCGATCAACGGTACGCCGGCGGAGCCCGCCCGCGTCGGCATTTCCGTCTGCGACATCGCCGCCGGTGACACCGCCTTCGGCGCCATTCTGCAGGGCCTCTATGCGCGCGAGCGGACCGGCAAGGGCCGCGCCATCGAGGTTTCGCTGTTCCACACGCTCGCCGACTGGATGAACGTGCCCTATCTCCAGGCGCGCTACGGCGGCAAGCCGCCCGAGCGCGTCGGCGTCAAGCACCCGACCATCGCGCCCTACGGCGCCTTCGTCTGCGCCGATGGCAAGGCGGTGATCCTGTCGATCCAGAACGAGCGCGAATGGGTGCGGCTGTGCGCCGACGTGCTCGGCGACGCGGCGATCGCCGCCGATCCGCGCTTCGTCTCCAACCGCGCGCGCGTCGCCAACCGCCCGGCGCTGGACGCGATCGTCGCCGGCGCGCTCGGCCGCTGGACGCGCGCCGAGGCGATGGCGAAGCTGGAGGAGGCCGGCATCGCCTATGGCGCGCTCAACGAACTCTCCGACCTCATCGTCCATCCGCAGCGCCGCACCGTCACGGTGGCGACGCCGCACGGCGAGGTCGAGCTGCTCGCCCCCGGTGCGCGCGTCGCCGGCGATGCGGCCGGGAGGCTGCGCCCGGTGCCGGCGCTCGGCGAGCACGACGCATCGCTGCGGCGCGAATTCGCACCCAAGGCCGGCCACGCCGCCGAGTGAGCCGCGATGAACGAGGGGGCGCGACCGACACCGGCCGCGCCACCCACGAACGGCGCGCTCCTCAGGCCGTCTGCTTCATCCACTCCACGCCAGATTCGAACGCAGCGGCGGCGCGGTAGATCGTCTCCTCGTCGTACATCCTGCCGATGAGCATCATCCCCACCGGCAGCCCGTCGGCGAGGCCGCAAGGCAGGCTCATCGCCGGGTGATGGGTGCAGTCGAACGGCGAGGTGTTCGGCAGCATCTCGAAGCCGCGATCCAGAATCTCGCCCACCGGTGCCTCCGGCGCCGGCAGCTTCGTCGCCACCATCGGCAGCGTCGGCATCAGCAACAGGTCGAACCGCCCCAGCGCTGCGTCATAGGCCTGCCGCAGCCGCCGCACCAGGTTCTGCGCCTTCGCGTAGTAGTGGCCGCGATAGCGCGTGGCCATGAAATGGCCGATCAGCATGGTGCTCTTCAGCGTGTCGGACAGTTCGTCAGCGCGATCGCGCCAGCCGGCGTGCTTGTCCATCAGCGAGGTGAGATAGAGTCCCTGCCAGTTGAAGCCGAAGCCGTTGCCTTGCATCATCTGCACCATCGCACCCTCGGCCGCGATCGGGAACCAGATGGCGTTGCCCATGCGGTGCATCGGGATCGAAACGGTCTCGACGCTGGCGCCCAGGCCCTTGAAGCGCTCGGCGGCCGCGCGCACCAGCGCGTCCACCTTGGCCTGCGACTGCGGCAGGCCGAACCCTTCCTCGACGATGCCGATGCGCAGCCCGGTCGCGCCCCTGCCGAGCGCCTCGCGATAGGGCTTCGCCGCGCCGCCATACTGGCGCGGATCGAGCCCGTCCGGCCCGGCCAGCACTTCGAGCAGCAGCGCATTGTCCTCGACATTGGCCGACATCGGGCCGGTGTGGTCGAGCGTGAGCTCGATCGGCATGATGCCGGTGTAGGGCACCAGCCCGTGCGTCGGCTTCATGCCGTAGATGCCGCAATAGGACGACGGCATGCGGATCGAGCCGCCCTGATCGCCGCCGAGTGCCAGCGGCACCTCGCCGGCCGCGATCACCGCCGCAGACCCGGAGGAGGAACCGCCCGCCGAGTAGCCCATGCGGCGCGGGTTGTGCACCGGGCCGGTCGCCGAGGTGTGGCTGCCGCCTGAGAAGCAGAAATATTCGCACACCGTCTTGCCGACGACGGTCGCGCCTGCGTCGAGCACGCGCTGGACGACCGTGGCGTCGATTTCGGGGACATAGCCCTCCAGCGTCGCGGCGCCGTTCATCATCGGCACGCCGGCGAGACAGATATTGTCCTTGAGCGCGATCTTCTTGCCCTTGAGCTTGCCGGCCGCCGCGCCCTGCACCTCGGTCTTGATGTACCAGGCGCCGTAGCGATTGTCCTCCGGGGCGGGGCGGGCACCGGGCGTGCGCGGATAGGTCACGCGCGGCAGTTCGTCCGGCGTCTGGTCGATGAGGTTGTAGGCTGCCACGCCGCCGGCGAACGCGGCGTGATGCGCGGCGAGATCCACGTCGCTGAAATTCATCCCGAGTTCGGCCGCGACGTCGCGCACCTGATCGAGGGTGGGCATTTTCACCGTCGGTAGCGTCATCACCGTTCTCCCTGTTCGGTTGATCGTCGTGTTCAGGCCGTGGTGCCGATGAATTCCTCCACCAGCGCCGGATCGTCCAGTTCCTCGCGCGGAAACTCGCGCACGATGCGGCCGCGGTGGATCACCGCCACGCGGTCGGCGAGACCGCGGATGAAGTCGAGATTCTGCTCGACCAGGAGCACGCTCAGCCCGTGCGCGCGGCGCAGGGCGCCGATCCGTTCGACCATCGCCTGCACGATGGAGGGCTGGATGCCTTCGGTCGGCTCGTCGAGCAGCAGCAGCCGTGGCGCGCCGACGAGCGCGCGGGCGAGCGCTAGCAATTGCTGCTCGCCGCCCGAAAGCGCCCCGCCCGCCCGGTCGAGCAGCCGGGTCAGTTCGGGAAAATCCGCCAGCACGGTCTCGATGCGCGCCGCGTCGATGCCCGGTTTGGCGACCAGTGCGAAGCGCAGGTTCTCGCGCACCGAAAGCGATGGAAAAATCATCCGCCCCTGCGGCACGTAGCCGAGCCCGGCCCGCACCCGCGCATGCGGTGCCAGGCGCTCGATGGTCTTGCCATCGAAGCGGATCTGCCCGCCTTCGCAGGGCAGGAGGCCAAGGATCGCCTTCAGCAGCGTGCTCTTGCCCATGCCGTTATGGCCGAGAATGCCGATGCACGCGCCCTCGGGAACGGTGAGCGAGACGCCGCCGAGAACGCGGATGCGGCCATAGCCGGCGACGAGATCCTGCACCTCCAGCATCACGCAGCCACCTGACGGCCGAGATACACGTCGCGCACGCGCGGGTCCGCCAGCACGCGCGAGACCTCGTCCTCCACCAGCACGCGGCCCTGGTGCAGCACCGTCACGCTGCGCGCGATCGAGCGGATGAACTGCATGTCGTGCTCGACCACGACGATGGTGTGGCGGCGGTTGAGGTCGCGGATAACCTCGGCGGCGCGGCGCGTTTCCTCCAGACTCATCCCCGCGGTCGGCTCGTCGAGCAGGATCAGGTCGGGCTCCGGCGCGACCACCATCGCGAGCTCGACGAGCTGGCGCTGCCCGTGCGCGAGAAGTCCCACCGAGCGATCGGCGAGATCCGCGATGCCGAGCCGCTCCAGCGCGGCTCGGGCCAGCAAGCGGGCCGCGCGCTCCCCATGCTGGCGCCGCAGCGCGATCATGAGCCCCTCCTGCACGCTCAGCCCATCGAACAAGGAGGGCACCTGTGTCTTGATGCCGACGCCAAGCCGCGCGACAGCGAAGCTCGGAAGACCGGTGATGTCCTTGCCGCGCAGCAGGATGCGCCCGGCGGTGGGCCGCAACTGCCCCGTGAGACACTTGAACAGCGTGCTCTTGCCGGCACCGTTCGGCCCGATCAGGCCACGCAGCTCGCCCTGCTCCACGGCGATGCGGACGCCGTCCACCGCGGCGACGCCACCGAAGCGCATGACGACGTCGCGTGCTTCGAGCAGCGCACTCATGGCGCGGTCCCCCGGCGTAGCCCGCCGAGGACAGCTGTCGCGCCCGGCAGCAGGCCCATCGGCATCAGCAGCACCGCCAGCATCAGGATCACCCCGAGAACCGCATTCGGGTTGATCCCAGGCAGGGTGCCGGCCCAGGTGGTGAGCCCCTGCAACAGCATGGCGCCGAGAATCGGGCCGAACAGCGTGCCGACCCCGCCGACCATCACCCAGATGATCACCTGTCCGGAGTAGAACAGCGAGAACATGGTCGGGCTGACGAAGACGCAGTTGGCGAACAGGACGCCGGCAAGCCCGCCGATCAGGCCGCCGAGCGTGAAGATGCCGAGCTTGTAGCGGCGTGCGTCATAGCCGAGCAGTTCGGCACGCGCCTCGTTCTCGCGGATGGCGACGACGATGCGCCCGAACTGGCTCGCCAGGACGAGTCTCGACAGGATGTAGCACGAGGCGAGGCATACTACCGCCACGACGAAGATCGCCTGCGGGCTGAGCGTCGCATCCGGGTCGCCGGGAATGTTCAGCTGCGGCGTCGACGGAATGCCGTTGAAGCCGCCGAGCGGCGCCTCGCCGATATGCCACTGATCGCCGGCGGTGGAGTTGGCGAAATTGAACAGGATCAACGAAACGGTCAGGGTGATGGCGCCGATATAGACATCGCTGATGCGGCCGTAGAACATGAAATAGCCGAGGGCCAGCGCAGCGACGGCCGGCACCGCGAGCGCGATTGGCACGGCATAGGTGGAATCGCCGAGATTGAGCGCGGCGACCGCATAGGCGTAGCCGCCGAGCCCGAAAAACGCCGTCTGGCCGAAGCACAAGATGCCGCCGAACCCCCAGATCAGTGCCAGGCTCAGGGCCAGGATGGCCATCGAGACGAACACGGTCGCATTGATCAGCACGAACAGCTCGGCCACGCGCGGCAGCACGAGCGCGACGACTGCCGCCAACAGCGCCGCCGTCACGATCTCGATGGCATTCCGCCGGCTCATAGCGCCCGCCGGAAAAAGCGCCCGGTGATGCCGTGGGGCAGCAGACGCACCAGAATGATCGCGACGGCCAGCAGAACCACTTCACCGAGCACCGGCGTGGTCAGGAACGTCGCCAGCACACCGACCCCGCCGAGCAGCACCGAGGCCGACAGCGTGCCGGCGAGCATCGCCGCGCCGCCGGTGATCACGGTGATGAAGGCCTTGGCGATATAGGCGGTGCCCATTGTCGGAACGACGCCGGACAGTGGCGCGATGAGGCCGCCTGCGAGCCCGCTGAGCGCGGCGCCGGCGGCGAAGGTGACCGCATAGACACGCTCGGTGGCGACGCCGAGCGCGCTTGCCATTTCCGGATTCTGCATCGTGCCGCGCGCCAGCAGCCCGAACGGCGTGCGCCGGAGCACGAGCCAGACCGCGCCGACCATCAGCGCCGCGGCGAAGACGAGAAACAGCGAGTACGCGGAGGTGTAGAACCCACCGACATCGACGCTGCCCAGGGGGGCGGAGAATCCCCCGACGGTGTTGCCGAAGATCATGCTGACGAAGCCGATCAGGGCCAGGGACAGGCCCCAGGTCGCCAGCATCGTATCGACCATGCGTCCGTAGAGCCGGCGGATGACCAGACGCTCGACGAGGGCGCCGAGCAGCCCGACCACCAGCGGCGCCACGACCAGCATCGCCACCCAGATGTTCACACCGTGCCGCACCGCCAGGATCGCGCTGTAGCCGCCGAGCATCAGGAACTCGCCGTGCGCCAGGTTGATGACCCGCATCATCCCGAAGATCACGGCAAGCCCGAGGCTGATGATCAGCAGCATGGCGACGCCGGTCAGCGCCTGCAGCCCGACCGCCAGGGCAAGGCTCATGACCGAGCCGTCAGATCTTCACATCGACGACGAATTGCTTGTCGGTGTTCGGATGAGCGGCGAGGTCGCAGACGGAGGCGGTGTCGGCGGGCGGCCGGTCGGCGAAGTGCTCCAGGATCTTGAAGCCGTGATTCTGGACTTCGGCGAAATAGACATCGAGCGAGACGTGATTGGTCTTGCCGTCGAGCACGGTTCGCCCGGGCGGCCCGTCGACGCCGATCCCCGTTTCCAGGGCCTCGATCACCTTTATCCGATCGATGGAGCCGGCCTTGCGCACGCCCGCGGCCCAGAGATTGAAGCCGGTATAGGTGCGCATCGCAAGCTCGCCGCCAAGATAGGGCGCTTTGGCGCCGAGCTTGGCGTGGAACTTCTCGAGAAACGCCTTGTTGGCCGGGTTGTCGACTTCCTGGAAGTAGCTGAACGCGACGACGATGCCGTCGCCTTCCTCCGGCGAGAGCAGGAGGCTCTCGTTGCCGCCGCCAAACGTGGTCGAGGCCATCGGAATGCGGCTTTTCATCCCGGCGGCGGCCCATTGACGGTAGAAGGAGACGTGCGCACCGCCGACCAATGCCGAGATGACCATATCCGGCTTGGCCTGTTGGATCTTCTGGATCGTCGGACCGAAATCGGTGACGTTGAGCGGGAAGAACTCGACCGCCACGACGTCGCCTCCGCCGTCACGGGTGTATTTGGTCAGCCATTTGCTCGTGATCTGGCCATAATTGTAGTCGGCAGCGACGATGTAAACCTTCTTCCCCCATTTCTTCATGATGTAGGGGACCAGGGATTCCACATTCTGCGCCGGCGTCGAGCCGGTGCAGAAGCAGTTGCGGTCGCAGACGCCGCCCTCATACTGGGTGTTGTAGAAATACAGCGTCTTGTAGCGGCGCAGGATCGGGCGGATGGCCTCGCGTGACGCCGAGGTGATGCCACCGTGCACCACCGCCGCGTGATCGCTGGTCGCTGCCTGCGTCGCGAACTGGGTGTAGAGCTGAATGTTCGATTGCGGGTCGTAGTTGATCAACTTGATCTCACGCCCGAGCAATCCGCCGCCGGCATTCACCTCATCGACCGCAAAATCCAGACAGGCGATCATCGGCTGGCCATAGATATCGAGCCCACCTGATGCATCATGGATACCAACGACCGTGATCGGGTCCGCGCCGAGCGCGGCATGGCGGAAGATGGCGGGCGCAGCCAGCGTCGCGGACGCAGCAGCGAGGCTCCGCAAAGCATTGCGGCGGCTGAGTGACATTGTGGGCTCCCTGTTCTTTTTGCAGAGCGCAGCCGAGCGAGCAATGGCACGCATTAAGCAACGCGCCACCGGTGTCCTGTCTCCGAGACCTGGAATTTGTACGCGGTCCCTGGATGCGCTGGCAAGCGCAAAGCGGCCGGAAACCGCGGATACGGCCGGTTTCTGGGCCATGCTCGTTGCGCCCAGGATCTGAACGGCGTCCTGAGCAGCGATCTGATCAGCGGCAGGAAATCTTAACCCGGCGCAGGGCAGCATCATGACGAATTGCGGGTTGCCCTGGCGGAGTGAGGCATGAGCAGAGCGCGGCGGCTGAGTGCCCTGAAGACCCTGCATCGGGTTCAGCATCTTGACGTCGAGCGGGCGGGGCGCGAACTCGCCGAGCGCGCCGAGCGACACGACATCGCGCGCGCCGCCCACGCCGCGGCGGCGGCTCGGATCGAAATCGAGGCCGAGCTCGCCGCCGGCGCGCAGAGCGCGGGCGCGGCGCCACGGCCGGAACTTCGCGATTTCGCTGTCTGGCTGCCCGCCGGGCGCACCAAGGTCGCGGCGGCAAAAGCGGCGGCGGAGGCGGCGGAGGTGGAGGCGGCAGAGGCGCGCGCGGCCCTGCTGGCCGCCCGCACCGCCGCCCGTGCCACCGAGCTGCTGCTCGATCGCCACCACGCCGAGACCCTCACCGAACAGGAGCGGCGTGCCCAGGCGGCGATCGACGAGCTTGCGCTCCGGGCGCGGCGGTAGCGTCGGTCAGGGCCCGATCACGTCGCCGAACAGCACCCAGGATTTGCCGTCGAAGCGGGCCATCTGCAGCTGATGGATCGGCGTAACGTCGGTCGGGCTCGTATTGATGCGGATGCCGGGCAGCAGCATCGGCAGGGTGATGTCGGCGAGCGTGCTCGCCTGGCGCATCAGGTTGGCGCGGCTGAGTTCATCGCCGCAGCGCTTCAGCACCAGCGCCATGAGCTGTGCCACGGTGTAGCCATTGACGTTGAGCACATCGGCGGGGTCGCCATCGGCGTAGTAGCGCCGCATCCACGCGCGCCACTCGGCCATGCCGGCGTCGTCGGCCCAGCGCGGATCGTTGGGGTCCTTGAGATAGGCGCCGGTGACGATGCCGACGGAATGCGCCAGCCCCGCCGGTCGCAGCACCGCCGCGACCGAGTTTGACACCGTCGGCAGGATGATGAGCGGCGCCCAGCCGAGCGCGGCGGCCTTGCGGATCGCCTGGGCGGCGAATTTCGGCGTCGCCTCGTTGAAGAACACATCGGCGCCGGCGCTCTGGAAAGCCACGATCTGCTGATCGACGGTGGCATCGGTGGTCTCGTAGGTCGCCTCGGCGACGATCTGGCCGCGATGCTGGCCGAGCCCTTCCTTGAAGCCGCGCAGATAGTCACGGCCGGCATCCTCGTTCGGTGTGAGTACGGCGATGCGCGCATCCGGCTTCGTGCGCAGGATGAACTGGGCGTAGACGCGCCCTTCCATCGCGTAGGTCGGCAGATAGCCGACGGTCCAGGGGAAGTGCGCCGCGTCGTTCCAGCGGCTGGCGCCGGAGTTGACGAAGAGCTGCGGCACCTTGTTCAGGTTCAGGTATTTGTGGATGGCGATGTTCGGGGCCGTCCCCACCGGGCTGAAATCGGCGAAAATCTGCTCCTGCTCGACGAGTTTCCGGGTCTGCTCGACCGTCTTGGAGGGCACGTAGCCGTCGTCGAGCGAGACGAAATCGATGCGCCGGCCATTGATGCCGCCCTGTTCGTTGACCATGCGGAAATACGCCGCCTCGGCGCGCACGAGCGTGCCATAGGCCGAGGCGGGGCCGCTGTAGGGCGCAGTATTGCCGAGCTTGATGGCTTCGGCGGTGATGCCGGGGTCCTGCGCCCGCGCCGGCGCCGTGACCATCAGCGCCGCCAGTGCCAGAAGGGCCCGGCGCCGGGCGCTACGCACCGGAAAAGTCCGGCAGCCGCCGCTCCCGCATCGCCCTGACGCCCTCGGCGAAATCGGCCGTGCGCCGCTGCCAGTCCTGCTCGACGAGCTCGCGTTCCGTCGCCGCCTCGATGGCATCGACGAGGCCCCGGCGCAGCGTCTCGCGCATCGACACCACGGCGAGCGGAGCCGACTGCGCGATCTCGACCGCGAGCGCGTGCGCCGCCTCGCGGATGGTGGCGATCGGGGCGAGCATGTCCGCCAGACCCATCGCCACCGCTTCCTCGCCCTTGATCCGTCGGCCGGTATAGAACATCAGCGCGGCGCGCTGCGGCCCGACCAGGCGCGGCAGGGTTGCGGTGAGCCCGAAGCCGGGATGAAATCCGAGGCGGGCGAAATTGGCCGAGAAGCGAGCCTCGGCGCAGGTGACGCGGAAATCGGCGACGAGCGCGAGACCGAGCCCGCCGCCCACTGCCGCGCCCTGCACCGCGGCGATGATCGGCTTGCGGGTGCGGAACAGGCGGATCGCCTCCTTGTAGAGATGTTTTTGCGCGCCGCCGCCTTCCTCCACCGTGCCGGTCGCCGGCCGGCGCGAGAAATCGGCCCCGGCGCAGAAATTCTTTCCCTGCGCGGTAAGCACGATGGCGCGGCATTCCGGGTCGGCGTCGAACGCCTCGAACGCGGCGCCGATTTCGGCGATCAGCGCGTTGTCGAAGAAATTGTCGGGCGGACGCCGCATCTCGACGGTTCCGACACGGTCGGCGAGGCTCACCGCGATGTCGGTGTAGCTGGCGGATCCGCTCATGCGGGGCTCTCCTTTGCAGTCGTCACGATCAGGGCATCGGCGATGGTGCAGCCTTTGCCGTGGGCATGCACGATGACCGGGTTCAGCTCGATCTCGGCGATCGCCGGCAGGGCGGCGGCGAGCGCAGAGAGGCGCGCGGCGAGATCGGCGAGGGCGGCGATGTCGGCGGCCGGGGCGCCGCGAAAGCCGCCGAGCAGGGCGGCGGATTTCAGCTCCGCGAGCATGGCGCGCGCGGTGGCGGCATCGACGGGCGCGAGCCGCCGGGCGACGTCGCGGAACAGTTCGGCCGCCACGCCGCCGGCGCCGAGTGTGAGCACCGGGCCGAAGACGCCATCGCGCACCACGCCGAGGATCATCTCCACGCCGGGTGCGGCCATCGGCTCGATCAGCACGCCGTCGACCGCACCTGGCGCGATGCGCTCGCCGATCGCCATGAGATCGGCGAACGCTGCTTGCAGAGCGTCCATATCGGGCAGCCCGAGGCGGACGCCGCCGATCTCGGTCTTGTGGGCGATCGCGCGCGATTGCAGCTTGGCCGCCAGGGGAAAGCCGAGCGCGCGCGCCGCTTCGGCGAGTTGCGCCGCATCGCGCACCAGTCGGGACGGCGCGAGCGGGATGCCCGCGGCGCCGAGCAGGGATTTCGCCTCGTGCTCGGCCAGCGCGCCGGCCGGCGTCGCCAGCCGTGCTGCCAAGCCCTCCGGCGGCGGGATCTGTGGCGGCGGGGCCACCCGCTCGCGGCCGAGCAGCGCCCGCGCCGCTGCGGCGAGCGGCGCCAGCCCGGTATGGATCGCCGCCCCGGCCTCTGCCATCGCCTTGCGCGCGAACGGCGAGGCGAGGGTGTAGCTGTGGAACAGGATCGGCATGCGACGCTCGGCGAGCAGAGGGGCGAGCGCATCGGGCTGGATTGCCACGCGCGTCTCGCTGGCGAGCGACGCGACGACGACGAGCAGGTCCACGTCCTCGCCGGTGCTCAGCAGTTCGATGCTGCGATTGACGCCGCCCGTGGTCACGCCCTGGGCGGTGATGTCGACCGGGTTGGCGGCCGACCCGTAGCTGGGGATGAAGGCGCGGATCGCCGCCTGCGTGGCGGGCGCGAGTTCCGGCACCGCGAACCCGGCCGCGGTGAGCGTGTCGGCGACCCAGGCGCCGGCGCCGCCCGAGACGGTGATGACGGCGGCGCGGCGGCCACGCGCCGGGGGGCAGGTCGTCAAGGCGGCGAGCATGGCGACCGCCTCGTCCGGGTCGGCGGCGAGGTGCATGCCCTCGCTGGCGAAGGCGGCATCGTAGGCGGCGTCCCAGCCCGCCAGGCTCGCCGTGTGGGAGGCGGCGGCGCGGACGCCGGCAGCGGAGCGGCCGACCTTGACGGCGACGACCGGCTTGCCGCGCAGGGCGGCGGCGGCGGCGGCGGCGCGGAAGCCCTCGGCATCGCGCACCGCTTCGAGAAACAGCAGAATCGCGTCGGTTTCGTCGTCCTCGGCCAGATGGCGGAAGAAATCCGCCGCCGTGAGGTCGGCCTCGTTGCCGGTGGTGACGATGCTGCTGAAGGCGAGGCCGAGCGCGCGGCCACGATTGTAGAAGGAGAACCCGATGCCGCCGGACTGCGCGACGACGCCGATGCGCCCGGCGCCGGCGACGGCGAACGGCTCGGACCCGGGGCGGGCATCGACGGCGGGGCTGAACGTGGCCGACACGCGCGCGATCTCGTTGTGGAACCCCTCGCCGTTCGGCCCCGAAATGCGCATGCCCGAGGCGCGCGCGATCGCCGTCAGGCGCGCCTGCAGCGCCGCGGCAGCCGCGCCTTCCTCGGCGAAGCCCGACGAGATGACCACGGCATAGCGCACCCCGGCGGCGGCGCACTCCTCCAGCACCGCGGGAACCTGCGCCGCGGGGATGACGACGAGCGCGAGATCGACCGGGGCGCGGATGGCGCCGACCGAGGGATAGCAGGGAAGCCCATCGATCGCGGCGGTGCTCGGGTTGACCGGATAGAGCCGTCCGGCGAAACCGTTCTTGCGCAGCAGATGCAGCACGATGCCGCGGATCCGCGTGCGATCGGCCGATGCGCCGATGACGGCGATGGAGGCGGGAGCGAGGAATCGGTCGAGCACGGGTCGGGGCTTCGTGTTGGGGACGTTTCCGGTTGGCAGGCTTCCGGCAAGCTTGCCCGACCGGCCGCGTTCCGCCAAGGCCCGCGCCTGTTGCGGATCTGTTCCCTATTGTGGCAGGGTGATCGGACAATCGCAGGGCGAAAACGGACGAGTCGCCAGC
>DAIDKZ010000090.1 GCA_027449745.1 Acetobacteraceae bacterium
GAACCCTTGGCCAGCGAGTTCCTCGACGGTCCGCAGCGCGAGGCGGTGCGCCAGCGGCTGCAGCGCGTGCTCGACGCCACGATCCGGCGCGAACTGGCGCCGCTGTTCGCCGCCGCCGCCGCCGCTTCGTCGGATGCGGCCCTGCGCGGACCGCTGCATCGGCTGGTCGAGACCCTCGGCATCGCGCCCGGTGGCACGGCGACCGACGGCGTGCCGACCGCCCCGGCGCTGCGCGGACGGCTGCGCGCGCTCGGCGTTCGCGCCGGCCGGAACGCGCTGTTCATGCCTGCCATGCTCAAGCCTGGTCCGCAGCAACTGCGCGGGCTGCTCTGGGCCCTGGACCGGGGCGTCGGCACGCCGCCGCCGGCGCCGCCCGGCCGCGTCGCGATCGCGCCGCCGCCCGCCTGGCCGGAGGGGTTCGCGGCGGCCATGGGCTGGGTGGCGGCCGGACCGGTGCTGCTGCGCCTCGATATCGCCGAGCGCGTAGGCGCCGAGCTGGCGCGCCAGCTCAAACAGGGGCCGGCGCCGGTGCCGGCGGGGCTCGCCTCGCGCCTCTCGGTCAAGACCGGGCAACTCCCCTCGGTGCTGCATGGCCTCGGCTTCACCCTTTCTCCAGCGGCGGCGTGCCAAGGTGGCGGGCCCGCCCTGCTCGCCGCGCCAGCCGCCGCCGCGGGCCGCACCCGCCCACGCCATCGGCCCGCTCGCCCACCCCAGCCGCAGACATCCGGCCCCTTCGCCGCGCTGGCGGCGCTGCGGCGCTGAGGACGGCGCGATGACGACGGGCGAGCGGCAGGACAGCCAGCGCCTGGATACGTGGCTCTGGTGCGCGCGCGTCCGGCGCACGCGGGCGGAGTGCGCGCACCTCGCCGGCGAAGGTCTGATCCGCGTCAATCGCATGCCGACGGCGAAGGCGCATGCGCGGGTACGCGTGGGCGACGTATTGACCGTGCCCTTGCCGGGCGAGGTCATCGTTCTTCGTGTGCTGGCGCTCGCCGAGCGCCGCGGCCCGGCATCTGCGGCGCTGCTTCTCTATGAGAAGATGGAATGAGAATAGGGACGAGCCGCCGCGCTCGGTCTCTTGCGCGCTGCCGCATTCGCCGTCATATCGCGGGCCTTGAGCTTTTCCTGATCGCGACGCGCCCGCACGGGGCTCCGCCGGTGGCTGGAGCCTCGGGGGCATAGATAGGGGACCGTTGATGACCTACGTGGTCACCGAGAACTGCATTCGCTGCAAATTCATGGATTGCGTCGAAGTCTGCCCGGTGGATTGTTTCTATGTCGGGGAGAACATGCTGGTGATCCACCCAGACGAATGCATCGATTGCGGCGTATGCGAGCCGGAATGCCCGGCCGAGGCAATCGTGCCCGACAGCGACGACAAGGCATCGCAGTGGGTGGAACTGAACCGGACCTACGCCCAGCAATGGCCGAACATTACGCGCAAGGGCGAGCCGCCGGCGGATGCGGAGGATTGGAAGGGCAAGCCCGGCAAGGCCGACCTGTTCTCCTCGGCCCCCGGCGCGCCGTGACCGGATCGCCGTGCATGACCCGGCGCGGCCAGCGTCCGCCCGGGGAATTTCGTTGCGAATGTGAACACTAAAGAATTCTTAATTATTGGCGCCCAACGCGGGCCGACTCCGATCGAGCCCGCACCCTATCTTCAATGATGTCGAAACGTTCACGGTGACCGAATCGGTTATCTGTGATACATTCGTGTCGGTCATCTGATCATGGGCTCATCTGATCATGGGCGTCGATACGCCGGCGCGCCGCGTGGCGTGCCGCGTCGGGCGCGTTCCGGCATTCGTTGCGTCGGATCGCGGGGGCCATCGGGCGTTTCGGTCACGCATGACGATGATTGATATCGGGGGATGATTGGTTTTGATGGACGAGACGGCAGCAGCAAAGATCGACACGTTGGCCGCGCTTGAGTCGCGCGCGGAGAGGTCCGCGCCCCAATCGACCGCAACCCAAACGCCGAAGCGCGCCGGCACGAAGCCTCGCACGCCCGAGACGGCGGCGGTGGGAACTCCGGCGGCGGCGGCCGCGCGCGCGGAGCAGCCGAAACCGGCCGAGCCCGCGCCGGCCCCCGAACCGAAGCAGGCCGTGAAGCCCGCGGCGCCGGCGCGGCCGGTGACCCAGGCGGAAGGGCCGCGCCATCCGCCTAGCCGGGCGCCGAGCGCGGCGGAGACCTATGTCGCCGGCGACTATGTCGTCTATCCCACCCATGGCGTCGGCATCGTGCAGCGCATCGCGGTGGAGGAGATCGCCGGCCATCGTCTCGAACTGATCCACATCACGTTCGAGGAAAACCGCATGACGCTCCGCGTGCCGGTCGCCAAGGCGCGCAGTGCGGGCCTGCGCAAGCTGGCCTCGCGCAAGGGCTTCGACGAGGCGATGGCGGTGCTGCGCGGCAAGGCGCGGATCAAGCGCACCATGTGGTCGCGCCGGGCCCAGGAATACGAGGCGAAGATCAATTCCGGCGATCCGGTCGCCATCGCCGAAGTGGTGCGCGACCTGCACCGCAACGCCGCCCAGCCGGACCAGAGCTTTTCGGAACGCCAGATCTACGAGGCCGCGATGGACCGCCTCGCCGCCGAGCTGGCCGCGATCGACCGTACGGACAAGGCCACGGCGGCGCAGAAGCTCGCGGACTTCCTCAAGACCGTCACCTGAGCGCACCCGGCGGGCCTTTGCGCCACCGCCGCGCCACATGCGCGGCGGTGTGCCGTCGGGTGTCTTTCATGTAACAATTTTTTAGCCCGCCGCTGCCATGCTGCACCTTGGGAAGGGACACGATCGGCTTCGAGGAGTCACCCTCAAGATGCAGCTGCCAAGCTTTGCCAATGTCGCGCGCGCCGAGCTCGATGCGCTGGGTCGGGCCCAGGCCATGATCGAGTTCAAGACCGACGGCACCATCATCGGCGCCAACGCGCTGTTCCTCGCCACCGTCGGCTACTCGCTGAATGAGATCGTGGACCGCCACCACAGCATGTTTCTCTACCGCGAGAGCCGCGAGAGCGAAGCTTACCAGGCGTTCTGGAGGGCGTTGCGGCAGGGCGAGGCGCGGACCGGCGAGTTTCCGCGCGCGCGCAAGGACGGCACCGTCCTCTGGCTGAGCGGCTCCTATGTTCCGGTGGTGGTGAAGGGGCGCGTGGTCAAGGTGGTGAAATTCGCCACCGACATCAGCCGACGGATGGAACAGCAGGCGGATTTCGAGGCGCAGATCGCGGCGATCAACCGCTCGCAGGCCATCATCCAGTTCGATCTCGATGGCAAAATCCTCTCGGTGAACCAGAATTTCCTCGACGTGATGGGCTACACCGAAGCCGAACTCATCGGGCGCCACCACAGCCTGTTCATCACCCCGGCCGAGCGCGACAGGCCGGAGTACGAGGCCTTCTGGTCCATTCTGCGTAGCGGCCGGTTCCACGCCGGCGAATTCCGGCGGATCGCCAAGGGCGGGCGCGAGGTCTGGCTCCAGGCGAGCTACAATCCCGTTCTGGATGCGCTCGGCAAGCCGGTGAAAGTGGCGAAGTTCGCCGCCGACATCACGACCCTGATCGCCAAGCGTCAGCAGAATGAGCGGCTCGCGCGCGATATCAACCGCAACCTCGAATCCATCGGCCAGGCGGTCTCGACGGCGACCGTCCAGGCGGCGAACGCGGCCGCGGCCTCGGCGCAGAGCGCGGGCAATGTCCAGGCGGTGGCCGCGGGCGCGGAGGAACTCGCCAGCTCGATCACCGAGATCAGCAGCCGCATGACCGAGGCCTCGACGATCACGGGCCAAGCCGTCGAGCAGGCACGGTCCACCACGACGTCGATCGAGACGCTGTCGCAGGCCACCCACGAGATCGAGCAGATCGTGCAGCTCATCACCACCATCGCCGCGCAGACCAATCTGCTCGCGCTGAACGCGACCATCGAGGCGGCCCGCGCCGGCGAGGCGGGACGCGGCTTCGCCGTCGTCGCCAACGAGGTGAAGGCGCTGGCCGAACAGACCCGCCGGGCAACCGAGAACGTCGCGGCGCAGATCACCAATGTGCAGGGCGCAACCGGCCAGGCGGTGGGCGCGATCCGCCTGATCTCCGATACGATCAGCAAGATCAACGAAATCGCCGCCGCCACCGCAGCCGCCGTCGAACAGCAGAACGCGGTGACGCGCGAGATGTCCTCCAACATGCAGACCGCCTCGCAGGCGGTGGAAAGCATCCGCAGCGGTTCGGGCCTGATCGCCGAGGCCATCCACAACACCGACAGCGCCGTCCGTGAGGTGAAGTCTCTGTCCGATCAGCTCGCGGCCTGAAGGAAGTCCGCGTCGCGATCTGGCGGTATGCGGGAGCGTGGTCCGCGCTGTTCCGGGCGGAGCGCGCTCCGCTGCTCCCATTAGAAGCGTCGAACGCAGCGGAAACCGCTCAAAGCAGGGTTTCGGTCGTGATGTCCGCAGGAGCCGGAACCGCCGTGTGATCCAGCCATACCGCGCCGCAGTCGGCCAGGTAAGCGCAGAGACGGTCGAAGGTCTCCGGCGCGCGCGTGGCGTCGGCGGCGTCACCGCGGGGCACATAGATGACGGTCTCATAGCGAGCTCGCGTCAGCAGTACGCGGTAAGTATTGAGCCGCCACGCAATGTCGTCGGCACCGCGCGCGATTTGCCAGGCAGTGCCGCGGAATTTGCGCACCTGCCAGCCACCAGCCGCGCGGCGGATGAGATCGCCGCCCCAGCAGAGCCCGACATGGTCGAGTTCCAACCCCTGGCAGGCGAACTGCGTCGCCGGCAGTTCCAGCGCGTCGGACGCGCGCACGTCCGGCCACGACCTCAGGAACCAGTTGGCAACGGCGTCGGCATCGAGGTGCGGGAAATCGGCGGATAATCCCTCGCCGCGCAGGCGCTTGGCGTCAGCACTGCAAATCAGCCCCGCGCGGCGCGTCCCGCGCGCCTCTGTGCGCAAATGCCGCCGCAGCGCGTCAAGCGAGCGCGTCAGCCGAAACGGCACGCCACCCGCCTCCGCCGCAATCCGGCGTGCCCGCGCGACGTCGCCGGCAAGCACCGCCTCCACCCAGGGCGCGGCGGCATCGGTGCGCAGCGAACGTATGGGCACGTCGAGGTGCAGTGCCGCTTCGCGTCGAGCGCTCGTCGGTATCGTCGCGAACAAGCGCCGGCGTGGATCGTTGCCACCGATAACGGAATCGGGCAGCCAGGCCTGCCATTTCGGGCGCCGGGTCAACGCTTCGCCCCAGCTCGCCAGCCCGGCCTCGCCCGTATTGATCTCCTGGCCGCTGCCGACCAGGGCGACGATCACGGCCCAATCCACATGGCGGGCCATGATGTCGAGAAACACCGCCGCCTCGCTGTCCTCGAGGCCGAATTTGCGTCGGCCGAAATCCGCATCCCAGGCACGCTGCGCCTCGTCGAACACGATGACGTGTTCGTGCGGCGGCTCCGCGCGGTCGCGGTTGTCCCGAAGAAAGCCCAGCAGCGGCTGGATCGCCGCCTCCGCCTCCTGCGCCGCGGCGCGGCGATCCCGGCCCTGCTGTGCGCGCGCTTCGCGCACCAGAGCCGCGCGCAGCACATGGACCAGCGGCAGATTGCCAGAGAGATAGGCGGCTTGGCGCAGCCGACCGAAGACGACGTTCAGGCCGCACAGCGTCTTGCCGGACCCCGGGATGCCGGTGACAAAGACGATCAGATGCCGTCGCTCCGTCTCCGCTGCGGTAATGGCGGCCGTGATCGCCGCGGTCGTGCGCGTCAGATTGGCAGCATCGGCACGCGCCGCCGCGATCTCGGCGACACCGTGGCGCGCGTAGAGCATCGTCGCTGCCTCGATGATCGTCGGCACCGGGCGGTATGCCGCCGCGATCCAGGCCAGCGGGTCGATCGGCGGGCCGCGATCGGCGGCCGCGAGCCGTTCGAGGCAGGCATCGAGGTTCGAAGCAGCGACGTCAATCACCGGCAGAACGGAGCCTGGGAGCATGAGCGGCTGATCCGGGCTCAGCCCCGCGCCGTCGGGCACCACCAGGATCGGCACGATCGTTCGCGCGCGGCTGCCGGCGTGGAAATCCTGCAGGTCGAGTGCGTAGTCTTCCACCTGCCGCCGTGCCGCGGGCCCGCCCCCGGTCGCGGTAACCTTGAACTCCAGCACCAGGACCAAGCCGCCGAGCAGGACCACGGCGTCGATCCGCCGCCCAAGGCGCAGCAGCGCGTATTCCAGGATCACGTGCGCGCGAGGCATGCCGGCGAGGCCTGCGGTGAGCCAGCCGATCTCCGTCCGCCAGGCATCGAGCTGTTCGCGACGGTTGAGACTGTGATGCGCAACCAGTGCGCCTGCCAACCGGTCGAGCACGGCTGCCTGATTGTGCGACAGGTCGGCGGCGCTGCCGTGCCACCACGCCCGCTCGCCGCTCGGCCCGTCGTTCATCGCGACCCGTGACGCATCGATGCAAGCCTAGCGAACGACGACATCCCCCGCCAGGCCCCTGCCCGTCCCGCCAAGCCGGCGCTATGCTGGTCGAAAGCGGGCCTCGGTCGCCCGTATCGGGAGGATCCATGAAGATCATCGCCATCGAGACGCACCTGATCCGCGTCCGCGCCGACATGGGCGCGGCGGCCGGCGAATTCGTCGCCGCCAGTTGGAGCCGGCTGGACAGTCTGTTCCTGCGCGTCGTCACCGATCAGGGGCTGGAGGGCTGGGGCGAGGGCTTCGGCCACGCCGTCTGCCCGGCGACGCGGGTCGCGATCGAAACCATGCTGGCACCCGCGGTGCTCGGGCAGGACGCGCGCGACATTCGCGGGCTGCACCATCGGCTGGCGCAGCATTTCCATCTGTATGGTCGCAACGGTCCGCTGACCTATGCGCTCTCGGCGCTCGACATCGCGCTCTGGGACATCGCCGGCAAGGCAGCGGGCCTGCCGCTCTGCCGGTTGCTCGGCGCGGCGCCGCCCGTCGAAGGGTTTTCCGCCTATGCCAGTCTGCTGCGCTATTCGGAACCGAAGCTGGTGGGCGAGGCGGCGGCGCGGGCGGCGGCGCAGGGCTATCGCCACATCAAGCTGCACGAGATCGACATTCCGCAGGTCGCCGCCGCGCGCGCGGCCATCGGGCCGGATGTGCCGCTCATGCTCGATACCAACTGCCCGTGGACGGTGGCCGACGCCATCACCATGGCCAAGCGGCTGCGCCCGTTCGACCTCACCTGGCTGGAGGAGCCGGTCTGGCCGCCGGAGGACCATGCCGGACTGGCGCGGGTGCGCCGCGAGGGCGGCATCCCCATCGCCGCCGGGGAGAACGCCGCCGGGCTGCATGATTTCCGGGCCCAATTCGCCGCCGGCGCACTCGATATCGCCCAGCCCAGCGTCACCAAGATCGGCGGTATCACCGAGGTGCTGCGCATCGCCGCCCTGGCCGAGGCCAAGGGCGTGCGGATGGTGCCGCACTGCGCCTATTTCGGCGCCGGCTACCTCGCCTCGCTCCATCTGCAGGCGGCCCTCGCCCCCACCGCGCCGTTCGAGCACCTGTTCCTCGATCTCGAAGCCAGCCCCTACCACGAACTCGTCGAGGCTCCGGGCGGCCGGGCGCGCATGCCGGATGGGCCCGGCCTTGGCCGCGACCCCGATGAAGCGGTGCTCGCCCGGTTCGCGCTCAGCCCGCCGGTGACGCTGCGGGCGTAGCGGGCGCGGCCGGCAGCCAGATACTGAAGCGCGCGCCCTTTCCTTCGTCGCTGCTGATCACCAACTGGCCGCGGTGGCGGTTGACGATGTGCTTGACGATGGCGAGCCCGAGCCCGGTGCCACCTGCCGAGCGCGAGCGCCCCTTGTCCACCCGGTAGAAGCGTTCGGTCAGCCGCGGCAGGTGCGCGCGCGCAATGCCGGGGCCGTCGTCACTGACCGTCAGGACGACCCCCGGCCGCGCCGGCCAGGCATCGCCCGGTTTCGCCGGCGCCAGGACGAGGCGGACCTCGCCGCCCTCGTTGCCGTATTTCACCGCGTTGTCGAGCAGGTTCTGCAGCACCTGGGCGAGCTGATCCGCGTCCCCGGTCACCGGCGGGCAGGCCGGATCGAGGTTTCGTTCGATGCGGATGCGCCTGGCGGCGAGCCGCGGCTCGAAGCCCGCCTCGACCCGCTCCACGACGCCGGCGAGATCGACCCGATCGGACGGCGCCTGGTGCTCCACCAACTCCACGCGCGACAGGTTGAGCAGATCATCGATGAGCCGGTTCATGCGCTCGGCCTGCTCGGCCATGATGCCGAGGAAGCGCCGCTGGGCCGCGGGATCGTCGGCGGCCGGGCCGCGCAGCGTGTCGATGAACCCGATCAGGCTGGCGAGCGGCGTGCGCAGCTCATGGCTGGCATTGGCGACGAAATCGACCCGCGTGCGCTCGGCCGCCCGCTCGCGCGTGCGGTCGGAGAGCGCGATCAGGGTTCGCGGCCCGGCTTCGTCCGCGGGCAGACCGATCACCGTCGCCTCGAACTCGCGCGCGATCGGCACCGAGAGCGCAAGGGCGACGCGCTGGGCCGGCATGTCGGCCCCGGCCCGCTCGATGGCGGCGCGCAGGACCGGCTGGCGCAGCAGCGCGGCGAGGTCGGCGCCGAGCACGGCGCGGGCGGCGGGGTTGGTCCGCTCCACCGAGCGATCCGCGCCCAACAGGATGAGCGGATCCGGCTGGCGCTCGATGATCGCCTCGATCCCCTGCATCTCGCGCCCTGCCCGGGCGGCACGCCCTTCCAGGCCGCGCGCCAGCCGCAGCACGGCCCGCACCAGGCCGCCATGGCCGGGCAGCCACAGCCGCGAGGCGGCGGCGTGGAAGGCGGCCTCATCGTCGGCGGCGAGGCTGCGGACCGCCAGCAGCAGCCGTTCGACATCCGCATCCCACAGCAGCGCCAGCGCCACGGCCGCGGCGGCGACGACGGCGATGGCGATCGCCGCCGGCATCACCGGCACGCGGTGCAGCAAGGCCAACAGTGCCAGGGCGAGAACACCCGGCCCGCCGATGGCGGCAGCGATTCCGGCGGCGCGCATCGCGGGTCCGCGCGCTTCAGGTGCCGGGCGCGGCGAGCGTGCGCGGCGCCTTGTCGACGAGTCCGCTGCCGCCACGCTTGATCTCGAAAATGGCTAGGCCGCGATGCACGTGCCCGTCCGCGGTGAGCGCGAGCGGCCCGTCGGCACCGGCGAACCCGTTGCTGCGGGTCAGCGAGTCGGTCGAGAACCGCCCCTCCTGAGCGAGCACCCGCGCGATCGCTGCCGCATCGAAGGCGAGGTCCGCCAGGCCGGGGGGGGTGGCGCCGAATTTCTCCTGGTAGGCGTCGACGAAGCCGGCGCGGTAATCCGGGTCCGGCGCCGCGTACCAGGCCCCGGCGAGGGCACGGGTCGCGGCGGCGCGCGTCGCCGGGTCGGCCCACAGTGCCGGGCCGAGAAACCGCACCTGTGGAGCGGCGACATCGTAATAAGCCAGAAGCGCGGAGAGCTCATCGAGCTCTTCGCCGGTATCGGCCAGCAGCAGCGCATCGAAGGGCGGCGGCGGGACGGACGCGCGGGCCAGATCGCGCGCCTCCTGGCGGCCCTCGGCGTCGTGCCGGGCACGGGCCGCGCGCAGCTTCGCGTCCAGCGGGCCACGCCGGCCGGCATAGTCGGCGAGCTCCTTGACCACCGGGGTCATCGCCCGCATGCCGGGCTCGTGCAGCCGCACCACCGGCGCCGGGGCACCGCTCGAAGCCGCCGCGGCGAGCAGCGCCTCGCGCATGGCACGGCCGAACTCGTTGGCTGGCAGCAATGCTGCGAACCGCGACCGCCCGTCCGAGCGGGCGGCAACGACGAGACGGCGCACCTGCTCCGCCGGCGTCAGGCCGAGCGTCCACACGCCCGGGCGGGCCTGGGCGGGATCGCTGGTGAAGGCGAGCACCGGCACGCCGGCCCGGCGCGCCACTGGGGCGACGGCACCGGTCTCAGCGGCGGTCAGCGGCCCGAGCACGATCCGCGCACCGGCGCCGATCGCCTGGCCCGCCGCGGCGGCGGCGCCGGCCGGCGTGCCGCCCGTGTCGCGGACATCGAGCCCGGCGCCGCTGCCGCCGAGCGCCAGCTCAGCCGCCTGCCGCATCGCCGCCCCACGCGCGGCGTTCGGCCCCGAGAGCGGCACCAGCAGGGCGATCGGCCCCGTCTCCCCCGGCACGGCTGCGCTCCCGGAGGCCGGCTTCAGCCGCGTCGGGGTGCCGTAGAAGGAGGGCGTGCCCGACGGCGCCGGCCCGGAGACCGCACAGCCGGCGAGTGCTAGGATCGAGACCAGGAACAGCCATGCCCGAACGCCCATCCGATGACGACTCCCCTGCCCCCGGGTCTTCTGACCTCGGGTCTCCTGACCTGGGGCGGGGACGCTGTTCCCTGCCCGAGGGTCTTGTGCTGGTTTCCACGCCGATCGGCAATCTTGGCGACATGACATCGCGCGCCCGCGCGGTGCTGGAAGCCGCCGACCTGGTGCTGTGCGAGGATACCCGCACGACGGCGCGGCTGTGCGCGGCCTTCGGCATCCACGCCCGGCTCCGGGCGCTGCACGAGCATAACGAGGAGCAGAGTCTGCCGCGCCTGCTCGCCCTGCTCGGGGCCGGCCGGCGGCTCGCCCTGGTCTCGGACGCCGGCACGCCGCTGCTCTCCGATCCGGGCTACCGGCTGGTGCGCGCGGCCATCGCCGCCGGGCTGCCGGTCGGCGCCGTGCCGGGGGCGAATGCCGCGCTCACCGCGCTGGTGCTCTCGGGCCTGCCGCCCCACCCGTTCCTGTTCCTGGGTTTTCCCCCACCCCGCGCCGCCGCGCGCCAGGCCGCCTTCGCGCAACTGCGCGGCATCGAACGGGCCGGGCTCTCGGCCAGCCTGATCTGGCACGAGGCGCCGCACCGCCTCGCCGACACCCTGGCCGACCTCGCCGCCACCTTCGGCCCGCGCCCGGCGGCGGTGGCGCGCGAGCTGACCAAGCGCTTCGAGGAGGTCCGCCGCGGCACGCTCACCGACCTTGCCGCCCATTACGCCGAGAGCCCGCCGCGCGGCGAGGTGACGCTGGTGGTCGGGCCGGCGCCGGCGGAAACGGCGAGCGCGGTGGACCTCGACGCCGAACTGGGCGCAGCCCTGGAAGTGCATCGGCTCAAGGACGCCGTTGCCCTGGTGGCTGCCAGCACCGGCCTGCCCCGCCGGGCGGTGTATGCCCATGCGCTGGCGTTACGGGCCAAGGACACCGAGGCCTGAGGCGAGCCCACGGAGCGGGGCGTGGCCCAACCGCGTTCGAGCAGGCTCCCCTTGTCGTGGACACTGGTCTATCCTCCGCGCAAAGTTCGGCGCACCGACGGGGGAACACGCCATGCAGCTCACACCGGCCCAGCTCGCCCAGTTCCATCACGAGGGCTTCCTCTTCCTGCCGGAGGTGTTCGCGCCCGAGGAGGTTGCCGCGCTGCGGGCGGAGGCGGAGACGCTCTACCGCTCCGATCGGCCGGAAATCTGGCGCGAGAAATCGGGCGCGCCGCGCACCGCTTTCGCCGCTCACACCTACAACGAGGCGTTCCGCCTTCTCGGCGCCGACCCGCGCCTGATCATGCCGGTCGAGCAAGTGTTCGGCGAGAAGCTCTACATGCACCAGTTCAAGATCAACGCCAAAGCCGCGTTCGACGGCGAGGTCTGGCAGTGGCACCAGGATTACGGCACCTGGCAGCGCGACGACGGCATGCCCGAGCCGCGGGCGATGAACATCGCCGTGTTCCTGGACACGGTGATGCCGATCAACGGGCCGCTGATGCTGGTGCCGCGGAGCCATCGCCACGGCACGCTCGCCGCCGGCCACGACGTCGCCACGACCTCCTACCCGCTCTGGACACTCGACCAGGACACGGTCCGCCGCCTCGTCGACGAAGGCGGCATCGTCGCGCCGACCGGCGCGCCGGGTGGCGTGCTCATGTTCCACGGCAATCTGGTGCATGGCTCGGCCGGGAACATCACGCCGTATCCGCGCAAGATCGTCTATCTCACACTGAACGCTGTCTCCAATTTCATCCGCACGCCGACGCGCCCGGCCTGGATCGCGCATCGCGATTTCACGCCCATCACGCCGGTGATGCCGGGCGCGCTGCTGGACTACGCGCTTCACGACCGCCTGGCGGCCGAATAGGGGCGCGGCGGTGAACCTCTTCCGGCAGCTCGCCGAGCGGCACGCGGCCCGCCGGCCGGTCCGCGTCGGCCTCATCGGCGCGGGCAAGTTCGGCGCCATGTTCCTGGCCCAGGTGCCGACCACGCCTGGCCTGGAGGTCAGCGCCATCGCCGATCTCGCCCCCGAGCGCGCGCGCGCCGCCTGCCGCGAGGTCGGCTGGGCGGAGGCGCGCATCGCCGCGACGCGCTTCATCGAGGACGGCGCCGCCCTCGCCGCGCGCGATGATGTCGAGGTCGTGGTCGAAGCCACCGGCAACCCCACCGCCGGCATCCTGCACGCCCGCGCGGCGATCGCGGCCGGCAAGCATATCGTGATGGTGAATGTCGAGGCCGACGTTCTCGCCGGCCCGCTGCTCGCGGCCGAGGCGCGCGCCGCCGGCGTCGTCTATTCGCTGGCCTATGGCGATCAGCCGGCGCTCACGGCGGAGCTGGTGGACTGGGCGCGGGCCTGCGGCTTTACCGTCATCGCCGCCGGCAAGGGGACGAAATACCTGCCGATCTACCACGCCGTCACGCCCGACGACGTCTGGAGCCATTACGGCCTGACGCCGGCGGAGGCGCGCGCGGCGGGAATGAACCCGCAGATGTTCAACTCCTTCCTCGACGGCACCAAATCCGCCATCGAGATGGCGGCGATCGCCAATGCCACCGGCCTCGACGTGCCGGAGGACGGGCTCGGCTTTCCCGCCTGCGGCGTCGACGATCTGCCGCTGCTGCTGCGCCCGCGCGCCGTGGGCGGCGTGCTGCCGCGCGCCGGCATGGTCGAGGTCGTCTCCTCGCTCGAGCGCGACGGCCGGCCGGTGTTCCGCGATCTGCGCTGGGGCGTCTATGTCGTCATCGAGGCGCCGACGCCCTACGCCGCCGCCTGCTTCCGCCAGTACGGGCTGCGGACCGACCCGAGCGGGCGCTACGCCGCGACGTACAAGCCCTACCACCTGATCGGGCTGGAGCTGAACGTCTCCATCCTCAGCGCGGCGCTGCGCGGCGAGCCGACCGGCCAGCCGACCGGATTCCGGGGTGACGCGGTCGCGGTGGCCAAGCGCGCCCTGCGTGCCGGGGAGCGGCTGGATGGCGAGGGTGGCTACACCGTGTGGGGCAAGCTGCTGCCCGCCGAGCGGAGCCTGGCGCTCGGCGCGCTGCCGATCGGGCTGGCGCACCAGGTGCCGCTGATCCGCGACGTCGCCGCCGGCACGATCCTGCGCTGGAGCGACGTCGAGACCCCGACCGGCCCCGCTGCCGCGGCGCGGCGCGAGATGGAGCGGGCCGCGCGCTGAACGCGGCTCAGAACACGCCCATCCCGGCCACCGCGCCGAACACGCCGAGCCCGGACGTCACCGCCGCGATGGCGACGACCAGCCAGAGATACCAGCCGCGCAGGCGCCGCTGCGGCGGCAGGGCGCGCACGGCGAGCGCGATCAGGAAGCCGAGCACCAGCGGCAGCAGCAGCGCGTTCATCGCTTCGACGGCGATGTTGAGCGCCACCAGGTCCGGCACGACCAAGACCAGCACCGCGCCGGCGGCGGCGCAGCCGGCATAGGCGGTGTAGAACCACGGCGCCCGGGACGGGTGCAGTTCCAGCGAATGGCGGAACCCGGTGACCTCGCCGATGCCCCAGGCGAGTGCGAGCGAGACGACGATGGCAGCGACCATGCCGGCGCCAAGCACGCCCACGCCGAAGACCACACGTGCCATGGTGGCGCCGAGGAAGGGCGTGAGCGCGGTGCTGATATCGCCGACCGTCGCCAGACTGGCCTGCGGTGCAGCACGCCCGATGGTGGCGGCGGCGGCGACGAGGATCGCGGCCATGATCAGCTGGGTCAGCACCGAGCCCAGCGCCGTATCCAGCCGCGCAGCGAGAAAATGCTCGGCCCGCAACCGCTTATCGGCGATGGCCGACTGCTGGTAGAAAATCATCCACGGCATGATGACGGCGCCGATATTGGCGGCGACAAGATAGAGATAGTCGCGGCTGGCGAAGGGAATGCTGACGGACTGGCGCAGCATCGCCGCCGGATCGGGGTGCGCCGCCCAGGCGACGAAGAAGAAGGCGAGCTCGAACAACCCGAGGATGATCGCGACCCGCTCCACCCGCCGATAGGAGCCGGTAAGCACCACTGCGAGCAGCGCGGCCACCGAGAGCGCCAGGCTGATCGGCCGGGCGATGCCGAACAGCTCACCGACCGCGGCGACGCCGGAGAACTCCGTCACCAGCGCCCCGAGCGCGGCAACGGCAAGCCCGGCGACCGAGACCCAAGCCCATATCCGGCCGAACGTGTCGCGGATCAGTTCGCCGTGGCCGCGACCCGTGAACACGCCGAGCCGCACCGTCAACTCCTGCACGACATAGAGAATCGGGATCAGGACCAGTTGCAGGCCGAGCAGGTGGTAGCCCCATTGCACCCCGCTCTGCGCCGCGGTGACGACGCTGCCGACCTCGGTATCGGCGAGCATGACGACGAGGCCCGGGCCGGCGACGGCGAGGAAACGGCGGATGGCCGGACCCGATCCGGGCGGCGCCACGGCGGCTTGCGAAGAGGTCGTCGTCATACGGTCGCGCTCCATGCGGGGTCGGTTTCCCTCCGGATGATTATTGCGAGTAATTCGCAATAGCAAGGTCCAGCCGCAACCCTCGCCCATCCCGCCGCCGGCGGCATTGATTTGCCTCAAAGCCTGGTTGAGAAAGCGGGCGCCGGCGGCCCCGGCGAAGGAGTGCGCCATGCCCGAACTGACCCTGCACAACAGCTTCTCCCGCCGGCGCGAACGCTTCGAGCCGCTGGATGCCTCCCACGTGCGGGTCTATGTCTGCGGGCCGACGGTCTATGACCGGCCGCATATCGGCAACGCCCGCCCGGCGGTCGTGTTCGACGTGCTGGTGCGGCTGCTGCGGCGGCTCTATCCGCGCGTCACCTATGTTCGCAACATCACCGACGTGGACGACAAGATCAACGCCCGCGCCGCCGAGTCCGGCGAGCCGATTGCCGCCATCACCGCGCGCACCACCGCCGACTACGAGGCGGACATGGCAGCACTCGGCGTCCTGCCGCCCGATGTGGAACCGCGCGCCACCGGCCACATCGCGGAGATGATCGCGCTGATCGAACGGCTGGTCGAAGGTGGGCACGCCTACGCCGCGGACGGGCACGTGCTGTTCTCGGTCGCGAGCTTCGCCGAATATGGCCGCCTCTCCGGCCGCAGCCCCGACGAGCTGCTCGCCGGCGCCCGCGTCGAGGTCGCACCCTACAAGCGCGATGCGGGCGATTTCGTGCTGTGGAAGCCCTCGACGCCCGATCTGCCCGGCTGGGACAGCCCGTGGGGACGCGGGCGGCCGGGCTGGCACATCGAGTGCAGCGCGATGTCGCACGCTTATCTCGGCGAGAGTTTCGACATCCATGGCGGCGGCGGCGATCTTCTGTTTCCGCACCACGAGAACGAGCGTGCCCAGAGCCTGTGCGCGTTCCCCGGCAGCCGCTTCGCGCGCTACTGGGTGCATAACGGCATGCTGCTGGTGAACGGCGAGAAGATGTCCAAAAGCATAGGCAACATCATCACCGTTCAGGACGCGTGCGCCCGCGCCCCCGCCGAGGCGGTGCGGCTCGCGCTGCTGAAGACGCAGTACCGCGCCGTGCTGGATTTTTCGGACGCGGCGCTGGCCGAGGCGCGGCACGATCTCGATCGGTTCTATCGCGGCCTGGAACGATCCGGGGCGGACGCGGTGGCTGCGCCTGCTGCGTCGGTCACCGCCGCGCTCTGCGATGATCTGAACACGCCGCTGGCGCTGGCGGAAATGCACCGGCTGGCGAACGCGGCGATGCAGGGCGAGCAGGCGGCGGGTGCCGAACTGCGCGGCGCCGGCGCGCTGCTCGGACTGTTGGCCATGGACCCGGCGGCGTGGTTCCGCAGCGGCGATGATCCGCGTATCGACGCGCTTGTCGCCGAACGAACCGACGCGCGGAGGGCAAAGGACTTCGCGCGCGCCGACGCCATCCGCAGGGAGCTCGATGCCCTCGGCGTCGTTTTAGAGGACGGCGCCGGCGGTACCACCTGGCGACGGAAATAGGCGTGACCGGACGCGACGCAGGCGCGCCGATCGCGCCCATCGATCCGAGCCCGGTCGTCATTCTCGTCCGCCCGCAGCTGGCGGAAAATATCGGCGCCGTCGCGCGCGCCATGGCCAATGGCGGGCTGTTCCACCTGCGCCTCGTCGCCCCGCGCGATGGCTGGCCGCAGGATCGCGCCTGGCGCACGGCCTCGGGTGCCGACCGCATCCTCGATGCGGCGACGGTGCATGCCAGCGTCGCGGATGCCGTCGCCGACCTGCACCGTGTCTTCGCCACCTGTCCACGCCCGCGCCACATCATCAAGCCGCTGCTCACCGCCCGCGGAGCGGCAGCGGAACTGCGGGCCATCGGCGCGCGTGGACTGGGCTGCGGCATCCTGTTCGGCCCCGAACGCGCCGGCTTGGACAATGACGACATCGCCGCCGCCGACACGCTGGTGCGCTACCCGCTCAACCCCGCCTTCGCCTCGCTCAACCTCGCCCAGGCGGTGATGGTGATGGCCTATGAATGGTGGGTGGCGGCGGACGAGACGCCACCTCGCCGGCTGCTGACCCACAAGACCCGGATCGCGACCAAGGGCGAGCTGGAGAATTTCCTCGACCACCTCATCGAGGAGCTCGATGCCTGCGGCTTCCTGCGCAATCTGCCCAAGCGCCCCGGCATGGTCCGCAACCTGCGCCATTTCTTCGAACGTGGCGAAGTGACCGAGCAGGAACTGCGCACGCTGCACGGCGTCGTCACCGAACTCGCGCTCGGACGGCGCCAGCGCGGCCGCGACGAACCGGCTTAAAGCACGTCAGCCTGCATCGGCGACACCCTGGCTTCGAGGCACCCGGGCGCCGGCCCCGAACCGCCGTTCGGCTACTGCTTCTCGACCTGACTGAATTCGAGATCGACCGGGGTCGAGCGGCCGAAGATCGAGACGCTGACCTTGAGCCGTCCCTTCTCCTCGTCCACTTCCTCGACCATGCCGTTGAAGCTGGTGAAGGGGCCGTCGGCGACCCGGACCTGCTCGCCGACTTCGAACAGCACCGCCGGACGTGGCCGCTCCACGCCCTCGCGGCTCTGCTTGATGATCCGCTCGGCCTCCGCCTCGCTGATCGGCGAGGGGCGCGTCTTGCTGCCGAGAAACCCGGTGACCTTGGGAGTGTCCTTGACCAGATGCCAGGTATCGTCGGTCAGTTCCATGCGCACCAGAACGTAGCCGGGGAAGAATTTGCGCTCCGAGCTCACCTTCTGGCCGCGGCGCATCTCCAGCACTTCCTCGGCCGGCACAAGCACCTCGTCGATCGCGTCGGCGAGCCCCTTCTGCGCGGCCAGCTCTTTCAGCTGCTGAGCGATCTTCTTCTCGAAGCCCGAATACACGTGAACGACGTACCAACGCTTGGCCATGCCGGTTCCTCGTACCTCAGACGCTGCCGGCGAACAGGGCGCGCACGCCCACCGCCACGACCTGGTCGATCGCCAGGAAGAACAGCGCCGCCAGCGCCACCATGGCGAAGACCAGCCCGGTGGTGATCATCGTCTCCCGCCGCGTCGGCCAAGTGACCTTCGCCACCTCGCTGCGCACTTCGCGGACGAATTTCGTCGGATCGATCGCCACGCCTTGCCTGATCCCCAGATGAGAGTTGCCGGGACGAGCTGCCCCGCCCGAAGCGTCCTGGCAGGGGTGGAGGGTCTCGAACCCCCAACCTCCGGTTTTGGAGACCGGCGCTCTAGCCAATTGAGCTACACCCCTGCGCCCGGAGACGCCAAGGGCCGCTACACACAATGCAGGGGCTTGATTGTCAAGGCCCGGCCATATGGCCCTCGCGCTCAGGCCGCGGCTTCAACCAGCTGGAACGCCTGCCGCCGCAGCAGTTCCCGGTAGGGGCCGGCCACTGCCTCCAGCGAAGCCGGAGCGCCGTCCTGGATGACGTGCCCGGACTGCATCACGACGATGCGATCGAAATTCTTCAGCGTCGCCAGACGATGGGCGACCGCGATCACCGTCCGCCCGGTCATCAGCCGGTCCAGCGCATCCTGCACCGCGTGCTCCGATTCGCTGTCGAGCGCCGAGGTCGCCTCGTCGAGCAGCAGGATCGGGGCGTCGCGCAGGAAGGCGCGCGCGATCGCCAGCCGCTGGCGCTGCCCGCCGGAAAGCTTCACGCCGCGGTCGCCGACGAGCGTGTCGAAGCCTTCCGGCAGGGCGCGGATGAAGTCCAGACAATGCGCCGCCTCGGCCGCCGCCATCACCTCCGCGTCGGTCGCGTCCGGCCGGCCGTAGCGGATGTTCTCGGTCACCGAGCGATGGAACAGCATCACATCCTGCGGCACCACCGCGATCGCCGCCCGCAGACTCTCCTCGGTGATCGCGGCGATGTCCTCCCCGTCGATCAGGATCTGCCCCGCCTGGAGGCTGCGCTGGCGCTGCAGCAGGGCGAGCACGGTGGACTTGCCGGACCCCGAGCGCCCGACGAGGCCGACCCGGGTGCCCGGCTCGATGTCCAGGTTGAACCCGTCCAGCACCCGCGCGCCGTCCGGATAGGCGAAGCCGACATCGCGAAACTCGACCCGGCCGCGCGCCGCCGGCAGACCATGGGCGCCGACGGCATCCGGCAGCTCGTGCGCGATGAGCAGGGTGGCGAGCGCCTCTTCGAGCCGCGCCACGTGCTGCACCGTATCGACCAGCGCCACCGCGAGATCGCGCGTGCCATGCAGGATGGTGAAGCCCAAGGTGGTGACGAGCACGACATCGCCGGTGCTCGCCAGCCCGCGCTGCCACAGGCTGAGCACCCAGACGAGCAGCCCGGCGGTCAGCAGCGCCGTCGCCACCGCGTGCAGCAGCCGCAGCTTTTCCAGGTAGCGAAGGCTGGCGCCGCGCGCATGCATCTCGCGCGCCACCCGCCCGCCGAAGCGGGCGCGCTCGCGCAGCGCCGCGCCGAACGCCCGGACGACGGCGATGTTGGTGATGACGTCCACCAGCTCGCCATCGACCGCGGCGGCATCCGCGGCATAGCCCTGGTGCAGCGTCCGCCCGGCGGCGGCCAGGCGCATCAGCACCATCCCCAGGGCGAGCGAGACTCCCACCAGCACCAGCGCCATCACCGGATCGACCCCGGCGAGGAAGCCGATGGAGAGCAGCACGGCGAGACAAGGCGGCAGCACGTTCCAGGTGAAGGTGCTCTCGACGGTGTAGATCGCATTGGCCGTCGCCGTGATGCGGCCGGCGAGCGTGCCCGGAAGGCGCTCGGCGAAATAGGACGGCGCGTGGCCGAGCAGGTGCGCGAACAGGAGCCGCCGGACATCGCCGGTGACGGCGACGAACGCGTGCGCGGCCGTCCAGCCGCCGATGCGCCAGGTCATGTTGTCGGCGCCGATCAGCCCGGCGAGCAGCGCAAAGGCACCCCAGAGATGCGCTTCGTCGCGCGTCGAGAGCACGTCCACCAGATGCTTGACCGCGTATTGCGAGCCGACGGAAAAGGCGACGGCGGCGACCACCGAGCCGAGCACGATCGCATGCGAGGGCGCGTGTCGGAGCACCTGGGCGAGAACGAAGCCGAGCGGACGGTGGGCGAAGCGCACGATATCGTCGGCCGGGGTGGCGAGGCGCAACACGGGACGGGCCCGACGGGACATCGCGGTCATGCTCCTGTATCGCGGCTGGCCCGACGGAAAACGGGGCTCCGGCCGCAGTTGGAAAAAGCCCCGAATTTGCGGCGGCACTAAGGCGGATCCTGCCCAACATTCGCCGCCATCGCGCGCTTTATGGGTCCCATCGGCCCCGGCGAGCGGGCCCCCAGCGAGGACCTTCCACGCCCATGCGCATTGCCCAGATCTCCCCGCTCTACGAGGCGGTTCCCCCGAAGCTCTATGGCGGCACGGAGCGCGTGGTCGCCTACCTGACCGACGAGCTGGTGGCGCTCGGCCACGATGTCACGCTGTTCGCCAGCGGCGATTCGGTCACCTCGGCGAAGCTCCATCCGGCCTGGCCGCAGGCGCTGCGGCTCGACCCCTCGATCCGCGACCCGATCGCGCCGCACATCCTGCTGATGGAAACGGTGCGCCGCCACGCCGGCGAGTTCGACGTGCTGCACTTCCACAACGACTACCTGCCCTGGCCGCTGTTCAGCCGCCAGGAGACGCCATGGGTGAACACCATGCACGGGCGGCTGGACCTGCCGGAGTTCCAGCAGATCGCCGCCGCCTTCCCCGAGGTTCCGCTGGTGTCGATCTCCGACTCCCAGCGCCTCCCGGTGCCGCACTCGAACTTCGTCGCCACCGTCCTGCACGGGCTGCCGGAGCGGCTGCTCACGCCGCAGGACGTCACCCCGTCCTACCTCGCGTTCCTCGGCCGCATCTCGCCGGAAAAAGGTCCGGACCGCGCCATCCGCATCGCGCGCTGCGCCGGCATTCCGCTGAAGATCGCCGCCAAGGTAGACAATGCGGACCGCGCCTATTTCGAGGCGGTGATCCGCCCGATGCTGGCCGAACCCGGCGTCGAGATGATCGGCGAGATCAACGAGGAGCAGAAGCCTGGGTTCCTCTCCGGGGCGCTGGCGCTGCTGATGCCGATCGAGTGGCCCGAGCCGTTCGGCCTCGTCATGATCGAGGCGATGGCCTGCGGCACGCCGGTGATCGCCTTCAACTACGGCTCGGTGCCGGAGGTCATGGACGACGGCATCTCCGGCTACATCGTCGGGAACGAGAACGAAGCGGTGGCCGCCCTCGGCCGCCTCGGCGCGCTCGACCGCGGCCGCGTCCGCGCCCAGTTCGAGGCCCGCTTCACCGCGCGCCGCATGGCCGAGGACTATCTCGCCCTCTACGCCCGCCTCGGCGAAGGTCAGCGTCCGGCGCTGCGGCTGATCGGCTGACCGCTCCGTGCGCTCCGGCGCGCACGATTCGTTCACCGAATGATGGCATCGTTCCTGGATCGGGAGGGGCCGGCCCCGATCCAGGAGGAGCTGCATGGACTCGACGTTCGCCGAAGACCTCGAATTCTTTCGCGTCGACCCCGAAACCTGCGCGACGCTGCGCACGCTCTGGCCGCTGATCGAGCCCGAGCTGCCGGCGATGCTGGACCGGCTCTACGCCCATATCCTTGCCAATCCGAAGCTGAAGCCGATGTTCGCCGGCGAGGCCAACGTCGCCGGCGCCCAGAAGGCCCAGGCGGCGCACTGGGCACGGCTGTTCAGCGGCCAGTATGACGATGGCTATTCCGCCTCGGTGCGCCGGATCGCGGTGACGCATGCCCGCATCGGGCTGGAGCCCCGCTGGTATATCGGCGCCTATCTCGTGACGCTCGAGGACCTGCACACGCTCGTCGCGCGCCGCCTCGCCGGGCGCTTCGGCGCCTCCGCCGCGCGGCTCGAACCGGCGCTGCGCGCGCTGGACCGCGCGGTGCTGCTGGACCTCCAGCTCGTCGTCAGCACCTACCTGGCGGAGAACGAGGGCAGCTTCCATCGCCGCCTGGCCGAACTGGCGGAGGGCTTCGATGCCGTACTCGGCGGCTTCCTGCGCAACGTCCATGACCAGGCGAGAACCTTGCGCGGCGGCGGCCAGGCGCTGCTCTCGCACGCCGAGCGCGGGACCAGCGAGGCCGGAGCGCTCGCCGGCGGCGCCGAGCAGTCCTCGGTGAACATGCAGACGGTCGCCAGCGCGGTTGAAGAGATCACCGCCTCGATCGGCGAGATCACCCGCCAGATGCAGCAGGCCGGGCGCATCACCGCAGCCGCCGTCGGCACGGTGGAGCGGGCCGATAGCGTGGTGCGCGAACTCAACCAGGCCGCCGGGCGCATCGGCGAGGTCGTCGGGCTGATCCAGACCATCGCCGGGCAAACCAATCTGCTCGCGCTCAATGCCACGATCGAGGCGGCGCGCGCGGGGGACGCCGGCAAGGGGTTCGCCGTCGTCGCCGGCGAGGTGAAGAGCCTCTCCGGTCAGACGGCGCGCGCGACCGATGATATCCGCCAGCAGGTCGCCGCCGTGCAGCACGTCGTCGCCCAGATCGCCGAGGCGATGGCGCAGATCGGCTCCGCCGTCGGCGAGATCCAGCAGGCCACAGCCGGGATCGCCGGCGCCGTCGAGGAGCAGAGCGCCGTCACCCAGGAGATCAGCCGCAGCGTCGCCAACGCCGCGGCCGGCACCGAGACCATCACCGCCAGCGCCCGGACCGTCGCCGACATCGCCGCGGAGACGGCCCGCAGCGCCGCCACCGTCGCCGACGCGTCGAGCGGGCTGGAGACGACCGCCGGCGAACTGGAGCAGAAATCGGCCAGCTTCATCGAGCGCATCCGCAATGCGGACCGCCGCCAGGAGAGCCGCTCTCCGGCCAATATCCCGGCGCAACTGCAGGCCGGCCAGCAGCGCATCGAGGCCTGGCTCAGCAACGTCTCGGCCAACGGCGCGGGGTTGCGCGCCAGCGGCAACGCCGTCCGCGACGGGCAGGAGGTGACGCTGGCCGCGCTCGGCTTCACCATGCCGGCCCGCGTCGCCGGCACCTCGCCGCGTTCGATCAACCTCGCCTTCGTCCGGCCCGGAGACGGCGAGGCGCTGCTGCGTGCGATGGAGCGCCAGGCGCGCGCCGCCTGACCGGAGACGGACCAAGATTGCCGGACCTGCAGAAGGTCCGGCAGAGAGGCTCAGATGTAGTGTTCGGCCAGCGGCGCGAAGCCGTTGAAGCCCTGGCTGGCATACGTGCTGACATAGGCGCCGGCGGCGTGCAGCTCGATGCGCTCGCCGCAGGCGAGGCTCAGCGGCAGACGGTAGTTGGCGCGCTCGTACAGAATGTCCGCGCCGTCGCAGGTCGGCCCGGCGATGGCCACCGGCCCGGCCTCGTCACCGTCATGGGTCGTGGTGATGCGATACTTGATCGCCTCGCCCTCGGTTTCCGCCAGCCCGCCGAAGCGGCCGATATCGAGATAGACCCAGCGCACCGGATCGCTCTTCGAGCGGCGGCTCACCAGCACGACTTCGGCCGAGACGACACCGGCATCGCCGACGATGAAGCGCCCCGGCTCGACCACGATCTCCGGCAGCGCATTGCCGAAATGCCGCGCGATGGCGTTGCCGATGGCAAGCCCGAAACGATCGATGCCGGGCACTTCGTCGCGGTATGCGACGGGGAAGCCGCCACCGAGATTGACCATGCGAACATTGACGCCCCGCTCACGCAGATCCGTGAACAGCATGGCCACGCGCCCGATCGCCGCTTCATACGCGGCGGTGTCGGTCTGCTGACTACCGACATGGAAGGACAGACCATACGGATCGAGGCCAAGCGACGCCGCCTGCAGCATGAGTTCGCGCGCGCTCTCGATGGTGGTGCCGAACTTGCGCGAAAGCGGCCAGTCCGCGCCGGCATTTTCCACCAATATCCGGCAATAGACCCGCCGTCCCGGCGCGTGGCGCGCGATCTTGGCCAGTTCCTCGGCCGAATCGAACGCATAGATCGGCACGCCCGCCGCGTGGGCGCGCGCGATCGCGGTGCTCTTCTTGATGGTGTTGCCGAAGCTGATCGACGACGCCGGGGCGCCGGCGGCCAGGCACGCCTCCACTTCCTCGATACCCGCGGCATCGAAGAAGCTGCCGAGCCCGACCAGGCGCGACAGTACCGCCGGCGCCGGATTGGCCTTCACGGCGTAATAGATGCGTGCCAACGGCAGCGCAGCCTGCAGCGCGCAGAAATTTTCCGCGACGCGATCGACGTCCACGACCAGACACGGCGTCGCCGGCTGACGAGACGCAAGGAAACGGGCGATTTTCGGTGTCATCGCACCCGGCCTCCCCTGATGAGACGCCCACCTTTGAGAGGCGATGGGCGGAGTTGCGAAACGGTCGAACGAACCAGCGACCAGACGATTGCCAGAACGCTTGACGTCGTTGCGTAACCCTAAGGGCCAGAGGCACGTGCGTTGCTGCGTGCCTCGTAAGTAGTCCCCGATGGGGTGCGGCGCAAGCGAAAATCTCACCCGGCGGCCCCGGCGCGGGCCTGGACAGGCGCATCGCGCAATGCGAACCAGACGCTTGGCGTGCCCGCGGCGCGCCGGGGGAGCAACGCCGGGACGGGAGGAAGGCACATGGGCCGTGACGCCGCCGCGATTGCCGCAAGGCTGGACCGACTGCCGGCCACACGCCATGTCTGGCGGCTGGTGACGCTGCTGTCGATCGGCGCCTTCTTCGAGATCTACGACCTCTTCTTCACCGGCTACATCGTCCCCGGCCTGGTCAAGAGCGGCCTGCTCGCCGGCGTGCGGATCGGCATATTCGCCGGCCCCGCCACCTTCGTCGCCGCCACCTTCGCCGGCCTGTTCGTCGGCACGATCGTTTTCGGTGCCGTGGCCGACCGGTTCGGCCGCCGCGCCGTGTTCACGCTGTCGCTGGTCTGGTATTCGGTCGCGACCGCCGTGATGGCGCTGCAGACCAGCGCGCTCGGGCTCGATCTCTGGCGCTTCATCGCTGGCATCGGCATCGGCGTCGAACTGGTCACAATCGACACCTACATCGCCGAACTCGTGCCGATGGCGGTTCGCGGCCGCGCCTTCGCGTTCAGCCAGGCGGTGCAGTTCTCGGTGGTGCCGGTGGTGGCGCTGCTGGCCTGGCAATTGGTGCCGGCCGCGCCATTCGGCATCGATGGCTGGCGGATCGTCGTGCTGATCGGGTCGGCCGGGGCGATCGTCGTCTGGTTCCTCCGCCGCGGCCTGCCGGAGAGCCCACGCTGGCTCGCCCAGCACGGCCGCATCGCCGAGGCGGAGGCGGTGATGGATGCGATCGAGGCACAGGTCCGGGCGGACCTGGGCGGCGCGGCGCTGCCCCCGCCGCTGGCGGACGCCGCGAGCGAACCACCGGTTGAAGGGCGCTTCAGCGAGATTTTCTCCCCCGCCTACCGCGCCCGCAGCGTGATGATGGTGGTGTTCCAGGCCTTCCAGACCATCGGCTATTACGGCTTCGCCAACTGGGTGCCGACGCTCATCGCCCAAAAAGGCATCAACCTGCATGGTTCCCTGCTCTATTCGTTTCTCATCGCCATCGCCAATCCGATCGGCCCTGTGCTGGCCTACCGGATCGCCGACCGGATCGAGCGCAAATGGCTGGTGGTGCTGGCATCGGGCGGCATCGGCCTGTTCGGGCTCGGCTTCGCCGCCGCGCCCTCCGCGGCGCTGATCGTCGTCTGCGGCGTGCTGGTGACCCTCTCGGGCAACATCTTCTCCTTCGCGTTCCATGCCTACCAGAGCGAATTGTTCCCCACCCGCATCCGCGCCCGCGCGGTCGGGTTCGTCTATTCCTGGAGCCGGCTCTCGGCGGTGTTCGCCAGCTTCCTGATCGGGTTCTTTCTGAAGGAAGGCGGCGTGCCGGCGGTGTTCGGGCTGATCGCGGTGGCGATGGCGGTAGTGATGCTCTCCATCGGCCTGTTCGGCCCCCGCACGAGCGGCCGCCAGCTCGAAGCGATCGCCGGCTGAGCGCACCGCCGATGCGCTGGACACTGTGCGCGGACCTCGTTATATGTGTTCAAGCATAACGGCCCGCCGTGACGGGCCAAGGGAGGAAGGAATGCTCATGCCGCGATCGCAATCCACTCACCGCGCCGGGTGGAGCCGTGTCGGGCTGCTCGCCCTGACGCTCCTCGCCGGCGTCGCGCCGGCGCGCGCCGGCAACGTCGTCGTGCCGGGCACCACCGACTTCCCCGAGAGCATGACGGCCACCGCCGATGGCACGCTGTTCTTCTCCAGCATGGCCGGCGGGCGGATTTTCCGCGCGGCGCCCGGCGCGGCGACGGCGAGCGAATGGATCAAGCCCGGAACCAACGGACTCAACGCGGTGCTCGGCGTGCTCACCGACGAAAAGACGAACACGCTGTTCGCCTGCTCGCCGGACATGACCGGCCTCGGTGTGGTGATCCCGACCGGGGACAAGGTCGGCGCGCTCAAGCTGTTCGATCTGCACACCGGCGCGCCCAAGGGAAACATCCCGCTGCCGCCCTCGGTGCTGCTCAAGCAGACCTCGCTCTGCAACGACATCGCGATCGGCCCGGACGGGTCCGCCTACGTCACCGATTCGCTCGCCGGCCACGTGCTGCGCCTGAAGCCCGGCGGCAGCGCCTTCGAGGTCTGGGCGCACGATGCGCGCTGGGACGTCGCGGGGCCGCAGCTCGACGGCATCGCCGTGCTGCCGGACGGCAATGTCTATGCCAACATTTTCGAGGGTGACGGGCTCTATCGCATCAACGTCAATCCCGACGGCAGCGCCGGCACCATCACCAAGCTGCACACCTCGCGCCCGCTCTATCACTCCGACGGGCTGCGCGCTTACGGCAAGAACCAGCTCCTGATGGTCGAAGGCGAGACCCGGGGCTATCTCGACCTGATCACCATCGACGGCGACAACGCCAAGGTCGAGATCCTGAAGAACGGGTTCGAGGGTCCGGTGTCGCTGGCCCAGGTCGGCCACATGGTCTACGTCCTCGACGTGCCGCTGAAGTATCTGTTCGATCCGGAGAAGAAGAAGCAGAAGCCGCCGCCGTTCACGGCCTTCGCGGTGGAGCTTCCATAACACCGCCACGGGCCGCAGCGCTGATCGGGGATGAAGGCCGGGGCGGTTCGTGGCCGCCCCGGCGACCGGTCAAAGCCCGGTGATGCGCCCCGCCTCGTCCAGGCCGATCGCCTCGGCGGCGGGGCGGCGCGGCAGACCGGGCATGGTCATGATCTCGCCGCAGATCGCCACCACGAACCCTGCCCCGGCCGCCAGCCGCACCTCCCGCACCGGCAAATCGTGCCCGTCCGGTGCGCCGAGACGTTTCGGGTCGGCCGAGAAACTGTATTGCGTCTTGGCGATGCAGACCGGCGCGGCGCCGAAGCCGGCGGCCTCGAACGCTTCCAGCCGGCGCTTCACCGGCGCCGGCAGGATCACCGTCTCGGCGCGGTAGATCTCGCGCGCCACGGTACGGATCTTGTCGGCCAGCGTCATCGCCGCCGGATAGAGCGGCGCGAAACGGCCGGCGCGGCGCTCGATCACGCCGAGCACTGTTTGCGCCAGCTCCGCCGCGCCGGCCGGCCCGTCCGCCCAGTGCGTGCACGGTACGACGGCAACCCCGCGCGCGGCCATCGGTGCGACCACGGCCGCGATCTCCTCGGCGGTGTCGGTGACGAAGCGGTTGAGCGCGACGACCACCGGCAGGCCGAACTTGCCCATGTTCTCGACATGGCGCCCGAGATTGGCGAGCCCGCGCCGCACCGCTTCGGCGTCCGGCCGGTCGAGATCGGCCTTGGCCACGCCGCCATGCATCTTCAGCGCCCGCACGGTGGCGACGACGACGGCGCAATCCGGCGCGAGCCCGGCTGCCGGCGCCTTGATGTCGAGGAATTTCTCGCCCCCGAGGTCGGCGCCGAACCCGGCCTCGGTGACGACGATGTCGGCGAGCTTCAGGCCGAGCCGCGTCGCCATCACCGAGTTGCAGCCATGGGCGATGTTGGCGAACGGGCCGCCATGCACCAGCGCCGGCGAACCGGCGAGCGTCTGCACCAGGTTGGGCAGCAGCGCATCGCGCAAGAGCGCCGCCAAGGCTCCGTCGGCGCGCAGATCGCCCGCCGTGACCAGGCTTCCGTCGGCCCGCGTGCCGACGACCATCCGCGCCAGCCGGTCCTGCAGATCGCCGAGATCACGCGCGAGGCAGAGCACCGCCATCACCTCGGAGGCAGCGGTGATGTCGAACCCGTCCTCGCGCAGCGCCCCGTTCGCCGGGCCGCCGAGCCCGAGCACGATCTGGCGCAGGCCACGATCATTCTGGTCCAGCGCCCGGCGCCAGCTGATGCGCCGCGGATCGAGCCCGAGCGCGTTACCCCAGTGCAGATGGTTGTCGATCATCGCGGCGAGCAGGTTGTTGGCCGCGGTGATGGCGTGGAAGTCACCGGTGAAGTGCAGATTGATCGCCTGCATCGGCGCCACCTGCGCGTGCCCGCCGCCGGTCGCCCCGCCCTTCTGGCCGAAACACGGGCCGAGGCTGGGTTCACGCAGACAGATCATCGTCCGCCGCCCGGCCGCGTTCAGCGCGTCGCCAAGGCCGATGGAGGTGGTGGTCTTGCCCTCGCCGGCCGGCGTCGGGCTGATCCCGACCACCAGGACCAGCGCGCCATCGGGCCGGCTCGCGGTCGAACGGATGAAGTCGAGATCGATCTTGGCGATGTGCCGCCCATAGGGCACGAGCGCATCGTCCGGAATGCCGGCGGCGGCGGCGATCTCGGCGATCGGGGCAAGGCGCGCGGCGCGGGCGATGTCGAGATCGATGCTCATCGGCGGGCGGCCTCTCGGGCACGAGGGAGAACGGAGCGACCGACGGATGGCACGGAAGAAGCCGGAAATCCAGCCGAGGCCCATGGTCATACGGCAGCGATGGTTTCCGCTGGTGCGCGGATGCGCTACCCTCCCTGCCGATGAACCCACGACCGACGACGCTCGGCGCCGCGGCTGCGCTGGCGCTTCTGGTTGCTGCCGGGCTGACGTGGTGGCGCCTGGCACCGACCGTTGGCGGCCCGAACGAGGCCGACGGACCAGACGCGCGCGACACGATGCATTTCCCCATGCCGCCGGCCCCGCCGCGCCTCGCCGCCGGCGACGACTACGAGAAGTGCTTGGCGATGATCGCCAACGACCCGGAGGGCGCGCGCAGCTTCGCCGATACCTGGCGCGCCGGCGGCGGGGCGGGCGGTGAAGGCGCGGAGCATTGCGCCGGACTGGCCGAGGTCGCGCTGGGGGACGCCGATGCCGGCGCCACCATCCTCGACCGCCTCGCCGTGCACAGCGGGGCGCCCGAGGTCACGCGGGCGATGATCTTCGACCAGGCGGCGCAGGCATGGATGCTGGCCGAGGAGCCGGCCCGCGCGCTGGGGAGTGCGGCGGAGGCGCTGGCGCTCGATCCGGACGATCCCGATCTGCTCATCGACCGCGCCACCGCGCAGGCGGCGCTGGAGCACTACCACGCGGCCATCGCCGACCTCGACCGGGCGCTCGCGATCGATCCGCAGCGCATCGCGGCGCTGGTGATGCGCGCCGGCGACTGGCGCCATCTCGAGGCCTATGACCGGGCCGGCACCGACATCGACCACGCGCTCGCCATCGACCCCGACTATGCCGACGCACTGCTCGAACGCGGCATCCTGCGCCAGCACGCCGGCGACGACCCGGGCGCGCGGGCGGATTGGCAGCGGGCGATGGAACTCGCGCCGAACAGCGCCGTCGGCGATCTCGCCGAGCAGAATCTGGCCCTGCTCGACGCCGGGCCGGAACGACACTGACCGGGCGAGGCTCAGTCCGTCAGATGCGCCTCAAGGAACCACAGCGCCTTGTCGAGCGCGCGCGAGAAGGCAGTGAAAATGTCCGCGGTATCGGCGTCACCAGCCTCGGCGGCCTCGTCGATGGCGAGGCGGACCGAATTGGCGACCCGCGCGTAGCGCTCGGTCAGCGCCGCGAGGTGGTCCTGCTCCTTGTGGATCTCGGTCGGGTAGGCGGCGAGCGGACTGGCGGCGGCGACCGCCTGGAGCGTGCCCAGGGCGCGGCCGCCGAGCTGGACGACGCGCTCGGCCATGGTATCGACATGCAGGTCGAGCTCGGTGCGGAAGCCGTCGAGCATTTCGTGCAGGGCGATGAAGCGCGGCCCGCGGATGTTCCAGTGCGCCTGCTTGGTCAGCAGGGCGAGGTCGATCGCCTCGGCGAGGCGCGCATTGAGCAGGCCGATCGCGGCGATCTTCGCGTTCGACCGGAGATCGTTTCGGGTTGCGCGCATCGCGATCTCCTGAGTGGCGGCCCCATTCGGCGCGCACCGCCGCGGCCTTGCCCCGGGCGCCGCGGGCGGAGCAATATTTGCAGCATGAGTGAAACGCTGCTCGACGTGAAGCATCTTCGGTGTCCGCTGCCCGTCCTGCGCGCCAACCGGGCCTTGCGCGGCCTGGCCGCCGGCGACCGGCTGCGGGTGATCGCCACGGACCGCGCCGCCGTCGCTGATTTCCAATCCTATTGTCGCGAGACCGGCCACGCGCTGTTGGCCTGGAGCGAGGAGGGCGGCGTGTTCAGCTTCCTCATCCGCCGGCGCGCCGAGCCGGGCTGATGGGAGCCCGATGAGCGTCGCTCTGTTCACCCACCCCGCCTGCCTGGAGCACGATACCGGCCCCTGGCACCCGGAATGCGCCGACCGTCTGCGCGCCGTGCTGCGCGCGCTGGAGGCGCCGGAATTCGCCGACCTGCTGCGCGAGCAGGCGCCGCGCGCGACCCGCGCCGAGCTCGAGCGCGTCCACCCACCGGACTATGCGGAGGCAATCCTTTCCATCCTGCCGCCCGAAGGCGAAGCCGTCGGGCTCGATGCCGACACGCTGATGAGCGCTGGCAGCGCCGAGGCGGCGCTGCACGCCGCGGGCGGGGCCGTCGCGGCCGTGGACGCGGTGATGGAGGGCTGGGCCCGCGCCGCCTTCGTTGCCACGCGGCCGCCGGGGCATCACGCCGAGCCGAATCGTGCCATGGGCTTCTGCCTGTTCGCCAATGCCGCGATCGCCGCGCATCATGCCCGCGCCCATGGTCTGAAGCGCGTTGCCGTGGTCGATTTCGATGTCCATCACGGCAACGGCACCCAGGCGATGTTCGAGACGGATGCCGACCTGTTCTATGCCTCCTCGCACCAGTATCCGTGCTATCCGGGCACCGGCCGCCCTTCCGAGCGCGGGGTCGCCGGCAATATCGTCAACGCCGCGCTGCCGCCCGGCTCGGGCTCGGCCGAGTTCCGCGCCGCCTGGCAGGACACGCTGATCCCCGCACTCGAGCGGTTCGCGCCGGAACTGCTCATCATCTCCGCCGGGTTCGATGCCCACCGGTTCGATCCGCTCGCCGAACTCAATGTCGAAACCGCCGATTTCGCCTGGCTGACCGAGGCGCTTGTGCGCGTCGCCGACCGGCATTGCGGCGGCAAGGTGGTTTCCCTGCTCGAGGGCGGCTACGATCTCGAGGCGCTCGCCGCTGGCACCGCCGCCCATGTCCGCGCCTTGATGCGGCATTGATCCGGCGCTATCGCGGGGAAAACTTGGGAGTTTCGATCATGGCCGCAGCCAAGCCGGACGCCGGCGCCCCGGAGTCGGGACCGGACATCGACAAGTTGTCCTTCGAGGATGCCCTGGCCGAGCTGGAGCGCATCGTGCGCGGGCTCGAAACCGGGCAGCAGAAGCTCGAGGACGCCATCGCCGCGTATGAGCGCGGCAGCCGTCTGAAGCAGCATTGCGAGGCGCGGCTGGCCGAGGCCGAGAGCCGCGTGCAGTCGATCGTCGCCCGCGCCGACGGCTC